>CAKOSN010000022.1 GCA_934102255.1 uncultured Bacilli bacterium
TTTGCCTTATAAACCGTGCATTTACATTTAAAAACGTATTTTTGAACATATGCGAGAATTTAATTTTTAATTTTACGATTTTTAGTATGATAAAAAGATTTGAAATTTTATAAAATTTTAGACTATTAACTAAATAAAAACTATAGTTTGACTTTCTATGGTTTTTCCAGAAAATTTTACTATAGTTTATTTTTAACTTTATTTATTATATTTGGCTAACTTGATTTAATTCAACTTCTACTGGAGTTTCTTGTCCAAATAAGTCGATTAGAACATTTAAACGACCATTTTCTAAGTCAAGAGTATCAACACTACCAGACATTCCTTTAAATGGACCATCAACTATATTAACTTTAGCACCAACGGCTAAGTCTTTAGGAGTTTCTACTCTGCTCATACCCATATCTGCTAAAATACGATCAATTTCTTGAGGTAATAGTGGCGTTGGTTTAGCACCCTTTCCACTTGAACCAATGAAGCCAGTAACTCCCGGCGTATTTCTAACGATATACCAAGACTCATCAGACATTTTCATTTCAACTAGAATATAACCAGGAAACATCTTTTTTTGTTTTTCTTTTTTAACACCATTTTTAACTTCAACTTCCGTAGTTTCCGGAATTACAATTCTAAAGATATTATCTTGTAATCCCATTGATTCTATTTTAGATTCTAATTTTTCTTTAACTTTATATTCGTGTCCACTATAGGTGTTAACAACATACCATTCTTTTTCCATTAGACTAATGCCCCCTTAATTAATGATAATATTAAATTTAAGATTGAGAAGAAACCAGCAAGAATTAAGCAAAAGATGATAGTTGCAAAGGTATACTTAAGTATATCTTTAAATTTAGGCCAGCTTACTTTCTTTAATTCTGACTTTACTCCACTTAAATATGATTCTTTATTACTTTTTTTCTTTGTATCTTTTTTTGCCATTTATAGCACCTCTTATTTTTATAAAATAAAAACGCATATTGCTTGCGTATCACAACTAAAATATACTATAAGTCCTAAGAAAAAGCAAGTAGTTTTATTAATATTTTTCATTTTTTTAGGGCTTTATTAATAGCATAAAAGGGTAATGATTAATAGGAAAAATAAATTAAACATTACACCCTTTTTTATTGCTTTTATTTAATCTATAATTTATTTATTATCTTTTTGGAGAATTTCAATAACATCTTTAATTTTTCTTCTAATACGTTGAGCAGTATTATCAATTTTTTTAGGAGATTCCTGTAAAATTGCTGCTATTTGTTTATAATCGTATTCTAATATCATTAAGTCAAACACTTTAGTCTCAAATGGCGATAATTTTGCCTCACAAGAATTTATAATAGCTTCTAAGTTTTCTCTAGTGGCAATATTTATTAAAGGATTATTTTTATTGTCATCACTAATAATATCTATTAAGGTCGTATCATAATTTTCATAATCATAATCTATTGATAAGATGTCTTTATTAAATTTGGATTTAACGTTGGTTGCTGCTCGTAAAAGATTAGATAAACGTCTTTTTACACATAAAGTTATAAAGGTAGGTAACTGAGTTTCTTTATTGTCGTTATATTTATCTAAAGCATCGGCAAATCCTAACATAGCCTCTTGATAAATGTCTTTGTATTCGGTACCAGATTTAGCAATTATTTTGGCATATCTTTTCATTGCTTGTTCGATAATGTAATAATATTTTTTAAATAATATATCCTTAGCATCTTCACTTTCTTCATTAACCATAAAAAGTAATTCAGCATCATTTGTATCTTTATAAATTTTACCCATTAGCGAAATGCAATGTCATATATAAGAATAGCCGCTGCAACTGAAGCATTAAGACTATTGACATGTCCTTTCATAGGTAGTGAAACAATTTCATCGCAGTTTTCTCGAACTAGGCGAGATAAGCCAAAGCCTTCACTACCAACTACTAAAACTACTTTGTCGCTGTAATCGCAAGTTTTACTAGATACGCCGTCGGCTTCAGCACCATAAACAAAGAAGCCGTTATCTTTAAAATCATTAATAGTTTTTACTAAGTTATTAACTCTAGCAATGTTAACATATTCTAAAGCACCTGTAGAAGTTTTCATAACGGTCTCATTAACATCAACGCTACGATCTTTGGGGATGATTATAGATTTAACGCCAGCGGCCTCACAAGTACGGATTATAGCGCCAAAATTATGGGGGTCTTCTAAATGATCTAATACAACTACTAATTTTTCATTGTACATTTCTTTATAATCGGTATAGTTAAAATCATCAACAATAGCCATGATTCCTTGATGGTTACCTTTAACCATTCTATCCATAGTTTCTCGAGATACTGATTCAAATTGAATTTTGTTCTCGCGAACACTCTTCATTATTCTTTCATCCTTCATATTGCTGGTCATATAAAGTTTTTTAATTTTTTTTGGATTTGTTAATACTTCGTTTAAAACGTTTTTACCATATACTTTCATTTTTAATAACCTCCTTCATTATTGATTCGATTCTTTTTAAATCATTTTGATAATACAAATAGCCAATTAAACATTCAAGTCCCGTGGCAATACGATAAGTAACAATATCAGTATGTTTGGCCTTACCACCATGGGCATTGCGGCCCCATTTTACAATTTCTTCTTCTTCTGGGTTCAAAAATCCTTGGGTACTTAGGGCTTCATAGATTTTGCGTTGACTTTTAGCGCTGACAAAGTTTAGGCTTCGTTGCTGAATTTCTTTTAATTTACACATATTTTCTTCGACTAAAAATTTACGCACATAAAATTCATAAATACAGTCGCCTATGTAGGCATATACTAAAGGGCTTTTCATATTTCATCACGCTTCAAATATTAACACACTTTATTTAAAAAGTAAAACAAAAAAGCACATTTTAAGAAGTAATTTTTTTAACTCTTTCTTCTTATTATATAGTGCTTTTATTCTTAATTTTTTTGCGTTCTATTTTTATGTTAGATACTTAATTAGTTTCGTTTAAAGAAATAGCCACATTAAGAGCCGCTATAGTTCCTTCAGACATGGCGGTAATTATTTGATAATAGTCTTTTTTAATATTATCACCAACCGCATATAAACCTGGTATTTCTGTTTCATATTTTTCATTTACTTTAATATAGCCTTCGTTATCAAAGATAGCAAAATCTTTAAGATAAGCAATATTGGGTTCATAACCAATATAAATGAATAAACCCGATACTTCTAAGTTTTCTTCCTTATTTTCTTTCTTAATAGTTAGGTTAGATAATTTTTCTTTCCCATTTAAAGAAGTTATCGTGGTATTATAAATAATTTCAATATTCTTCTTTGCTTGTAGTTTTTCTAGTAATGGTTGTTCTACTTTTAATTTATCTTTTCTGATTAGCATATAAATTTTATAGGCAAAATTTGATAAATATAATGTTTCTTGGGCAGCGGAACGACCAGAACCAACAACGGCAATAGTTTGATTTTTAAAGAAGGCTCCATCACAGACCGCACAATAACTAATACCACGTCCTAAAAATTTTTCTTCGTTAGGTAGACCTAATTTTCTGGCTCTACGACCACTAGCAATGATAACTTTCTTAGCCTCATAAGTGGCTTCTTTAGTTTCTACTTTAAAAACATCTTGGTCTTTAGAAACCTTTATTACCGATTCTAACTTATATTCAATATTTAAAGACATTAAATGTTCATAAAGTTTATAGGAAAGGTCAGCCCCAGTTATGTTAGGAAAACCGGGATAATTATCAATCTTATCAATATAGTTAATTATGCCCCCTGGCATCCCTTTTTCTAGACAAAGTACTTTTAGATTACTTCTTTTGGCATAGATAGCAGCGCTTATTCCGGCTGCTCCCAGACCTACTATTATTAAATCAAACATTTTGTAACCTCCTTGAAAAGTTTTTTATTTTAGAAATGAATATCTTTGGTTTCTTCATTATTATATAAATCTTCGTAACGGCTCTTACGACTAATTATCATGATAGCCAGAAGACCAATTATAAACATAATTATAGAAATAATTTGGGCTACTCTGAAACCGCCAAGCATTAAGGAATCGGTGCGCATTCCCTCGATAAAGAAGCGACCTATTCCATACCACATTAGATAAATGGCAGTTAAAGTCCCAATCTTAGTTTTTTTAGAACGGCGAACTATTAGCATAATGATAAAGCCTAAAAGGCACCAAAGGGATTCATAAAAGAAAGTCGGTTCATAATAAACGCCATTAATTTGCATCCCCTTTATTATAAAATCAGGAATATGCTTGTTTTGAAGAGCAAGCAAGGTTGTTGCCGGCCCGTGAGCCTCACCATTAAAGAAGTTGCCCCAACGACCAATGGCTTGAGCCAAAATTAAAGAAGGACAGACAAAATCTAAAACTCTAATTAAAGAAACATCATATTTCTTACAATATAAATACATAGTAATTAAACCAGCAATAATACCTCCATGAATAGCAAGGCCACCTTCCCAAACATAAAGAATTGATACGGGATTTGATGCATAACTACTCCAGTTGAATGCGACATAATAAAGTCTAGCCCCGATAATGCCAAATATTAAAGCATAAAAAAACATATTAAAAAGAAAATCCGTATTAAAGCGAAAGCGCTTGGCTTCTTTTTCCGCAATTATATAACCCAAAACAACCCCTGTTAAAATTAAGACTGAATACCATCTAATTTCAAAATTTCCAATAGTAAATAAAACTGGATTCATATATTTCCTCTTTTCTTCCTCTTGATTATATCAAAAACATTTTAGATTTACTAGATAAGTTTAATTTAAGGAATAGAGCCTAAATAAGCCGCGCCCTTGTAATCCTGGAATATTGACTATTATGGATTTTTCTTTTATTTTAAGCTTTATAACATTTTTGCAAAACAATTACTTGTTAAGCTTCTTTCTTTAAAGATTCTATATCTTCAATTGAAATCTTTGTTGCTTCGACAATTTGCTCATTGGTTAATCCTATTTTAATGAGACTTTTGGCAATTTCTAACACTTTTTCTTCAGAGCCCAATTTCATGCCTTCTTCACGCGCTTCAGCTAACTCGGTATTACGAATTAACTCCTTATAGTTTTCTTCTTTATCAAAAAGTCTAATATAACCATCATTACTCGATAATTCTTTAGCGCGATTAACTAGCTTTTCTGTATCTTTTTTACTCATAGTTTATCCGACTCCCTACTTGATTTTGGATTTTAGCTATAACTATTTTAAATTTTCTATTTCTTCCATAGATAAACCGGAAGCCTCAGCAATAATCGAGATTTTAACACCAGCTTTTTTTAATTTTTTTGCCATTTCTGTTTTTGTCTCTTTAGAGCCTTCTAATTTACCTTTTTCATGAGCTTCTGCTAACTCGGTATTACGAATCAGCTCCTTATAGTTTTCTTCTTCATCAAAAAGTCTAATATAACCATCATCACTCGATAATTCCTTAGCACGATTAACTAACTTTTCTGTATCTTTTTTACTCATAATTTTATCCGACTCCTTATCCAATTCAAGTGAACTGGTAGTCATAAACATTCTACTAATTATGGCTACTTGTTCCTCTTGCTTATCGGCATAATTATAACTCACATCTTTAGCTTTTGCCATATTTACTTCGAATATTTTAGTGCTATCATCATAGATAGTTCCGTCTTTATAACGCATAGTAATCATCTCTACTAAATTACTTTTAACTTTAACAAAATAATTAAAATTTATTAATATAGTGTCATATGCTTTTACATATTTATCTTCATCAATGGAAATACCACCGCCCGCTACTTTATAAGCATAGAAAACATTACGCCAAGGCATTGTCTGTGATGAATTCATTTCCACAATATACTTATCAATATTTTTTTCATCTTTAAAATAATCGGCAATTATATCGCTTTTACTCCTCGTATCTTTAGCCGATGTTTGCTTTAATTCATTTGGTAGTAATCTAACTTTACCCTTGACATCTTTTATATCGACATTGCCAAATATTGAAATGATACACTCAAGTAAGGGCATTGCTTCATCAGAAATGAACATTTGCTCAAACATTACATCCCAAGTCATAGGTAAAACAAAATCGGCGTCTTTATTTTCTTTTAAAGTTCTTTCTACTTCTTTCTTGCTTTTCATTAATCATCACATCCTTTTCCATATTGTTTTTAGCAAAATTTCTCATAGATTCACCTCCTTTTCTAAGATGGATATAATTTATCCTTCCAATTATATATATTGGTAAGTGAAGTCTAATTTCCTTCAAAAATTTTAATATTTCGTTAAAGTTTAACAATTTTTTATTAAATTTGACATGAATTTTACAATTTTAGAGAAAAAAATAGCCATAAGTATCCAAAGTTATGACTTTTTAACTTTAAAATATTTATGACTTTTTATTTTATAATTTATATGCAACTCTTTGAATTTATTGTATCATTAATTTTACTATTTTTTTATGTATCATCAATCAAACATATCTACTTTATCATAATAAGCAGTTTTTATTGGTTCACCTAGTTCTTTTATTGGAATTAATGTACCTTCCAAATTATATTCTATATATCTGTCTAAATATTTATCACACCATTCCCCATTTGGTTCGTTACCCTCACCGAACATTAGAGTTAAATCTATAACCATTGCGTCCCTGAATGTAAATTCTGCCCATTTATAACTTTCTATATAAAGGCTGTCATTTATAGAATTAGTAATAAAATATCCTGTATAATTTCCTGTATCAGTTGTAGAAACTATATGTTGCAATTTGGGCCAATACTCATTGCCATTTTTGTATGTATATTGAGTTATATCTAAAACATTTGCAGATGTTGTTGGCCATCTTTCATATATTGACAATATATTTATTTTATATAAGTAGTAATGATTTATTTTTGCTACATTCCTTAAAAGATGAACATAAATTGAACCATTTATATATGTTAGCCCATCTGTCGAAGCAGTAATAGAACCATCATTATTATATAAAAGTTTATAAAGCTTTGTAGCCTTTGGTTTTCCAGCATTATTTAATTTCACATAATACTTCCGACACTCTCCATCATCTATTAAATCGCCACCATTACTTTGGCAAACCTTGTTTATTTCATCTTCTGTTACAGGACTAGATATAACAACTATTTTACCTCCCCATTTATCAGTTCCATCATTTTTTATATCATTAATAGTCGTATCATAGTCTAGCCATACTCTTAAATCAAAAGATACGGAACCGCCTACAGGGAGATATCCTGACTTTAAAGTATTTGAGACTTTACCATTTTTTAAAGATACTTCTGTTTCATTATACCTGTTGATAACCTGAGGATTAGTATTATTTAAAGAAGTCTTTATAAATCTAGTATCAATATTACTAGTATTTAGAGTTTCTAAATTTATTTTATAATAAGCATTTATATCGCAATTATTAGTTATCTTAAATGTATATGGTGTTAATTTACTACCAGCCTCATCACTAATAGGATATTGCTTTTCTAAATTAATAGCATTTGATTCACTACTATATATTATATCAAAACAACTAGTCATGGCCGTATTTACATTATTCTGACTAACATTGATATTCCATAACGAATAAGATACACCTATTCCTAATAAAAGTGTTAAAATTACTGATAAACTCACCATAATTATATACTTCTTTTTCATGTTTACACCGCCTATTATTAATTTATATCTTGCTAATTTTTATTATAGCAAAGTGATTAAGCAATCAATCTTACATGGTGTAAGAGTTATAATAATTATTTTCTATTACAATAATATTAGATGTAACTTATGCGAAATAATAGAGAAGAATTTGATGTAATTAAAACTAAAATAAATATGACTAATTTAAAAGAACTTCGATTAAAGAAAGGCTACTCCCAAGTAAAATTACAACACTTAGTTGGAGTAAGTTCTTCTTCAATCGAGGCTTATGAACAAGGAGTAAGAATACCTTCTTTACCTGTCATTTATAAATTAAGTGAGGTGTTAGACTGTTCTATAGATTGTCTAGTTGGTAAAGAAAAAGATATTGATAAATACTACAGTCTTGCAGAAGAAGATAAGGAAAAGATAGTTAAAGAAATTAATGAAATGTTAAAAAAATAGATACTAAGTAACCATCATCATAGTTATTTAATATCTATTTTAATTTATTATTTAATATAAGTATAATTTATATTTTTTAAACACGGTATTTATCAATTAAATATTTTTTTAAATACTGACCGGTATAGGAGTTAGGATTTTGGGCTACTTCTTCAGGAGTACCAGTACATACTATCTCGCCACCGCCAGCACCGCCTTCGGGACCTAAATCAATAATATAGTCGGCTACTTTTATAACATCTAAATTGTGTTCAATAACAACAACGGTATCACCATTATCAACTATTCTTTGTAAAATAACTAATAACTTTTTAATATCATCAATATGAAGTCCAGTCGTTGGTTCATCTAAGATAAATAAACTCTTACCAGTTGGTTTCTTTTGTAATTCTTTGGCTAACTTAACACGACCGGCCTCACCACCAGATAAAGTTGGAGCACCTTGGCCTAATTCAACATATGATAAACCAACATCCATCATAATATCTAAAGTACTCTTTATTTTTGGAACATTACTAAAGAATTCTTGGGCTTCTTCCACACGCATTTTCAAAATATCAGCGATATTCTTACCCTTGTAGCGAATATTTAAAGTATCTTTATTATAGCGAGTTCCATGACAAACTTCACAAGGAACATAAACATCAGGTAGAAAGTGCATTTCTATTTTTTTAACTCCATCACCGTAACAAGCCTCACAACGACCGCCTTTGACATTGAAGGAGAATCTGCCTTTATCGAAGCCACGAATCTTAGCCTCTTTAGTTTGGGCAAGTAAATCTCTGATGTCATCAAACAAGCCAACATAAGTAGCCGGATTGCTTCTTGGGGTTCTACCGATTGGATCTTGAGAAATTTGAACAACTTTATCTATTTCATTTATACCTTTAATTTTTTTACATTTACCTGGAAATACTTTAGATTTAGGATAAATATTTTTAAATACAGACTTATAAAGAATTTCGTTTACTAAAGAACTCTTGCCGGAACCAGATACACCAGTTACACAGACAAATTTACCTAAAGGTATTTTAACATCTATATTTTTTAAATTATGTTCTGTAGCACCGATTATCTCTAAGAACTTACCATTACCTTTTCTTCTTTCTTTAGGAATTGGAATAAAGTATTCACCCGACAAGTATTTACCGGTTAAAGAATTAGGATTTTTCATGACTTCTTCGGGAGTACCCGCTGCCATAACTTGACCGCCTTCTTTACCAGCACGAGGTCCAATATCTACTAAGTAATCACTGGCTAGCATAGTATCACTATCATGCTCTACAACAATCAAAGTATTACCGAGATTAACCATTTCTTTCAAAGAACTAATTAGTTTATCATTATCTCTTTGATGTAAACCGATACTTGGTTCATCAAGAACATATAAAACGCCACTTAGACGACTACCAATTTGAGTAGCAAGACGAATTCTTTGCAATTCACCACCGGATAAACTACCAGCCATTCGATCTAAAGTTAAATAATCTAAACCAACATTTTTTAAAAATTCTAAACGATTTATTATTTCTTTAACAATTAATTTACTAATTTCTTGTTGTTCTTTAGTTAACTTTAAATTTCTAATAAATTCTAATAAGTTACCAATACTCATTTGGGTCATTTCATAAATATTTTTCTTGTTTATAAAGACATTTAGGATACCTTCTTTTAAACGCGCCCCATGACAAACAGGACAAGTAAGTTCCATCATGTAATTATCTAACCATTCTCTTATCCAACTAGAAGATGTTTCAATATAACGGCGTTCTAGGTTGGTAATAATACCCTCGTAATAATCAGTAGTAAATCTTTTATTACCATTTTTAGCAGTATATTCAAATTTTAATGGTTCATCACTACCATATAAAAGAATTTTCTTTTCTTTTTTAGTTAATTCTTTATAAGGTTTATTCATATCAATATGATAATAGTCACAAGCCGTTTTAACATTAGTATAGAAGATATTAGTATCATCTTTTAAAGTTTGAATAGCTCCTTCATTAATAGAAAGTGTTTTATCAGGTACAAGTAAGTCTTCACTAATAGCAGTTTTAAAGCCTAAACCTTTACATTCAGGACAAGCTCCAAATGGGGCGTTGAAAGAAAACATATTAGGTTCTAAGTCTGGTAAGGAATAATTACATTCAATACAGGCAAATTTTTCACTCCATAAAATTTCTTCACCGTCAATAACATGGATTAAAACCATCCCATCAGCAAGTTTAGTTGCCGTTTCAATAGCCTCAAAGACACGAGAGCGCTCACTAGGACTTAGAACAATTCTATCAACAACCGCTTCAATACTGTCTTTAACATTTTTTTCTAAAGTAATTTCTTCATCTAGACCGTAAACAGTTCCATTAACTCTTACTCTAGAGTATCCTTCTTTTCTTAGGTCATCTAAAATATCTTTATGAGTTCCCTTTTCATTACGAACGATAGGAGCCATTATTTCTAATTTAGTTCCTTCGGGCATGTTCATAACTTTATTAGTCATTTCTTCAATACTTTGATGAACGATTGGAGTATGATGATTTGGACAATAAGGTGTACCAATACGAGCATACAATAGTTTTAAATAATCATAAATTTCAGTTACGGTACCAACTGTACTACGTGGATTGTTATTAGTAGTTTTTTGGTCAATGGCAATGCTTGGACTTAATCCTTCGATTGAATCAACATCTGGTTTTTCACTGCCTCCTAAGAACTGACGAGCATAGCTTGATAAGCTCTCAACGAATCTTCTTTGACCTTCAGAATAAATAGTATCAAAGGCTAGCGAAGATTTACCGGAACCAGATACACCAGTCATAACGATTAGTGAGTTTTTAGGTAAATCTAAATCAATATTTTTTAAATTATTTTCTCTTGCTCCTCTTATTATAATTTTATCATTTTTCATAAATAATCACCCTTACTTCTTTATTTATTTCTAATATTAATTATCTTTTGATGTGTTAATTTTTTTTGCACTTTTTATTCTATCATAGAAATTACAATGACGACAAAATTCTTCACATTTTTTATTATTTAAAAAGTTTTCTTGCATATCTTTAGCTCTTTTTTCTTTAAGAATATCATCTATTTCATCATTGAAGATATTTCCTAAAGTTATTGTACCATTATAATCTAGGCAACAAGGAACAATATCCCCATTTACTAAAATACCAATATGACTACGCAATCCCATACAAGAACCTTCTTCATTATAATAATCATTATTTAAATCAGGCCAAATGAAAGGAATTTCTCGGTCTAAATAAATATTATCCTGTATTTTATTATTCCCATTTAAGTTAGTTTTATAATAGTTTTCTAGTTTTTCAATAATTTTCTTAGAACTAGCCTGTTCATTCCATAAACGGTAGACAATTATTGTACCTTGTTTATGCAACTTATCCACAGCCTCGAATATATTTTTAAGGTAATTATCAATTTCTTCATCATTTTTAATAGCTTGTAAAGAAATATTTAGTTGGTGGATATTAGGATTATCTGCGATTTTTTTAATTAAATAACCATTAGTAGTTATATTAATTTTAAAGCCATAAGTTATTGTTGCTATGTTAATAAATTCATTAATATGACTATGAACTAAGGGTTCGCCCATTAAGTGGAAGTATAAATAGTCAGTATAATCTTTTAACTTTGGTAAAATTTTTTGAAAAGTTTCTAAGGACATCTCTTGTTTTAAACGATTATTACCAGGACAAAAACTACATTTTAAATTACATATATTAGTTATTTCTAAATAAATTTTCTTAAATAGTTTTTTCATTATAATATTTTACCCCTTTCTATTTATAGAAATATAGTTATTAAGTTTTAAATTAACATTGTTTTTTTATTCATTGATTTTATAAAGATTTTAACTAAGTTTTTTAGATGTTTTAGCTAACTCATAAGAAGCCTTATTTTCAATTAAATAGTTTTCTAAAGTAGCAATTAATTGTTTATTTATTCTATTAACACTTTTTATATCTATTAGATTAGTTGCTTGTTTTTGATACTCTGTTTCTAAGGCTGCTAAGTAGTTAGAAAAGATATTTACTAAGGTAGTATCGCTCATGTTTTTAGCATTAGGATTAGTACTCATAAGAATTTCACAACTAGCTAAAGTACTTACATCATCCATGACAAACTTAGCATTATTTTTGCTAACTAATATAAATAACTTAATTAAAGTTATACGATTACTACGGCTTATATAATATTTATATACTTCTAAAGGATTTATATAGTGATTACTAGCTTTACCACTTAATATTCTTTTTATTTCACCATGGTAAATACATTGATTAGTTAGAGGATTTAATTTAGTATATGTATCTTCTATCTTACTATCGAATGATTCTAATTCTTCTTTGTTAGCGTTTGTCAATTCTTTTTCTTTAAGTTCAAGTAAAGAATGGTCGCGATTGGCCATGTATATAATGTTATATATACAAGTAGCTCTTTTTTGCTTTATCTTAAATAAAATCTTTTCATTTATATCTAATAGACTTTTAATTTCTTCTTTAGTTAGTTCAAACATAATATCACCCCACATTGCTCGGTTATTGTATCATATATTTATGATGTGTGGTTAAAAATTTGTTATTTTATTTAAGTTAGTTTCATAGCAACTACTATATAAATAATGAAAATAATTATTAAGACTTATTATGTTTTATAGATAGTAGGATACGCTAGATTTATTAGGGTTGCAAGCTATTTTTAACAAATAAAGAAAAAATTTTATAGTGAAGTTAATTTTTAGAGCTGGTTTACAATTAATATTGTTTATATTATAATATAAATAGAAATGGTAGGATGATTTTATGAACAATATAAAAAAGATTAGAATTAAGAGAAATATAACGCAAGTTGATTTAGCTAAAGTTATTAATGTTAAACAAGAAACTATCAGTGCTTACGAATCAGGAAAAGCTCAACCTAGTTGCGAAGCTTTAATAAAAATTGCTGATTATTTGAATACTTCTTGTGATTATTTACTTGGTCGTATTGAAGATGATTCACCGTTGACAGGTTATAATATTAAAAGTATGAATCCTAAGACTTATAAAATGATTAATAATTTCTTAATGTTAAAGGATAGAGAAAAAGATGAATGTTTATGGTATAGTGAAGCAATTAGAAAGAGAGATTTTAATTAGTTTATATTAGTTTCTAATTATAAAGTTACAAGAGATAGAATCGAGTAGAGAAAAATAACTAAAAAATTTTTTAATTATTTTGTCCCTCTCACACCACCGTACGTACCGTTCGGTATACGGCGGTTCAATTTATATTACAGTATGTACTTTTAAATAATGGTCTAGTGGCATCACTAGACCTTTTCGCTTTAATCTTTCATTTGTTATCGCTAACTGAATTGGATATGTTTTGCATGTTGCCCAGTAACTTTTTCTAGCATAAGAGCATGCTCTTGCAGTGTTTTTATCTAGTCCTAACTTCATTAAACATCTTATTCTATTATTTGGAGTTTTCCATTGTTTCCATATAATGCATCTTATTCTTCGTCTTAAATGTTCTCCAATTTTAGTTATATTCACTTTCATATCCGCTATCTTAAAGTAATTTATCCATCCTCTTATAACTTGATTTAACTTTATAATTCTTTCTTCTAATGAGATACTCCAGCTTCTTTTTGTAAGCTGTTTTAGTTTTCTCTTAAACTTTTGAATCGACTTTAGATGAGGTTTTGGTTTAATTATTCCAGTTTTGGTATAATAAAATCCATATCCTAGATATTTAATTTGATTTGGTCTTGCAACCTTACTTTTCTCTACATTGACTTTTAATCCTAGTTTCTTTTCAATAAATCTTGTTATACTTTCCATAACTCGGTTTGCTGCTTTTTCACTTTGGACTACAATTATGCAATCGTCTGCATATCTAGTAAAATTTAAACCTCTCTTTTCAAGTTCTTTATCAAGTTCATTTAACATGATATTTGATAATAATGGTGAAAGATTACCACCTTGTGGAGTACCTACAGTTGTCGGGCTGACAATACCGTTCTCCATTACTCCACTTACTAAATATTTTCTTATTAATGACACTAACTCTCCGTCATGTACTGTTTTCATGATAATAGATATTAATTTATCATGGCATACTGTATCAAAGAACTTTTGAAGGTCTATATCAACTATCCAAGTGTACCCGTCATTAAAATATTCCAATAATTTAATAATTGCCATTTCACATGAGCGACCTGGTCTAAAGCCATAACTTGTTTTGCTAAATTGCGTTTCGTATATTGGTGATAGCACTTGTGCTATCGCTTGTTGAATTACTCTGTCTATAACAGTGGGTATTCCTAGGCCTCTTTTATCCCCATTATCCTTCGGAATATAAACTCTTCGTACTGGACTTGGTTTGTACTTTCTTTTTCTTATTTGTTCCTTGATTTCTTCCTTATGTTCATAAAAATATGGATACAGCATATCAACAGTTATTCCATCAATGCCACTTGCACCTTTATTCTTATATACTTGGTCGCACGCTTTTATCAAGTTATTGTCATTTAATACTCTTTCTAGTAATTCCATACTCGTTCTTTCCTTTCTAATTTCAACATTAATTATTTGTCTTTTGAGGATTTAATAATGAAGATACGCTTCACTGTTTACCTTTTATTTATTCTGACTAATAATCAACATAATTTTAGTGTACTTAAACACTATAAATTGTTCAGTCCTTCCTAGCTTTACTAGTACTACGACCTCGGCTGACTTCTTGTAATAAACCTTTTTTCGACCGACATTAATAATTGGCGTATTAAACCGCTTATACTTAATCGTTTACAAGACCTCCCGCGGTAAGACATATAACTTTCCTCGTTTACTCACTTGATTTACTGCATAAAATTACGTGTATCTTTTGGACTTTGACTTGTTTTGTAACCTTATCCTTTTATGCAGCCTTTGTATCAAGTTTCTGTACGTTGAGTCACGATTTTGTTCCACACTTCCTTTAGCCCCAACCTCACAGTTGATGCGTTGTACTTCTCTAATACTTCGCAGATACTTACGCATATAGTGGACTTTCACCACCTAGTTATATGCCATGCACGGCACACAAAAAATCTATCTTTTTTTGATAGACTTTAATTTATAGACTTTAATTTGATAGACTTCAATAAGTATTTACTTTTTTTAGTATGTTGTTAAACTAAGCGCCTTGCTATTGTTAATGTGTAAATTAACAAAGTATTTTTGTTTATGAAGATATTAATTTAAAATAACAATAGCAATATTTAGAAGACCCGCTATTAATAACCAAATAAGATATGGTATTTGAAGGTAAGCTGCAAGTGGTTTTAACTTATAGAATTTTATAATCATAATAATTACAAGGACTACTAAAAGAAGTAACCATAAAAAGGCAAACATTAACCAACCTAAACGAAAGAAGAATAAAGACCATAAAGTATTTACTAGTAATTGAAGTAAATAAAATAAGCAGGCCCTTTTTTTGAACTTTTTATCCGTTTTATTACAACAAATAAGATAAGAAGAAATCCCCATTAAAATATAAAGTATAGTCCAAACGATTGGAAACACGATAGGTGGTGGGGCGAAAAAAGGTTTCTTTAAAGTTTTAAAGGATGACATATTGCCTCCTAGAAGCGAACCTAAGAATCCGGCCGCAAGGGCAAAGCCAATGAAAAGAATTAACATTTTATAATTAACTTTTTCCTGATTTAATGTATTTTTTGCTTTATTTTCACTATTTTCCATACTAATCACCATTATTAGTATATACAAAAAGCAATTTTTTATTTATAATAATCCCTGGTGATTTTATGGAAGCAATAATTTTTTTAGGAATAGAAGGAGTTTTGACTAATTACGATAGTATTAAAAATATTAGTTCAAAAAATATTTATACTCAATTCGGTATTGATATTAATAAATTAGTTTTATTAAGAAAGTTAGTAAATGCTACTAATGGTAAAATTGTCTTGACTTCGTCATTACGTTTTGAAGATGATTTTAAAAAGTTAGAAATGGCTTTAAGAACTATGGGCTTTATTATTATTGGTAAAACTGATTTTATGGATTATGATAAATCTTCTGAAATCATGGATTATATTGCTAAACATAATATTAGAAATTATATAATTTTAGATAGTGAAGAATTAAGTGAAGCTCCTGAAATTAAAGAACATTTTATCGAAACTCCTACTGATGACGGTCTTCAAGACTATTTAGTAGATGAAGCTATAGAAATGGCGAGAAAAAATGGTAAAAATAAAGCACTAGCTCGTAAAAGAGTTAATGCAAGTAAAAATACTAATAATTAATTTATTATTTAATAGTTAGTTTATTTATTATTTTTTACTTTTCGTTCTTGGATATGATAAATTATTTTTAAAGATAATTTAGTTGGTATAAAGCGATTAAAGAACAAGCCTAAACGAACACTAAGTCCGGGAACGATTATAAGTTTATTTTGTAAAGTCTTATCAATGGCATATTTTGCTACTTGGTAGGATTTTTTTTCTTCGATGTTAAACTTGCCGCCGGCTACTTTATTAAATTCAGTGGCTACTGGTCCTGGGCAAAGGCAAGATATTTTGACATTACTTTTTTGATGTCTTAGTTCTTCATAGATAGCTAATGTAAATTTTAATACATAGTTTTTAGTAGCATAATAAGTATTAAGACGAGGTCCAGCTAAGAAGCCAGCCGATGAAGCAACATTTAATATTCTTCCTTTATCTTTTTTATAAAAATCATTCAAAAACAATTTAGTTAAGATATGAACGGCTTTGATATTAAGATTTATCATTTCTAGTTCTCGTTCTAAGCTAGTTTCAGTAGTTAAACCGAATAAGCCAAAACCAGCATTGTTGATAAGTAAATCAATATTTTTATCTTTAGTTAATTCATATAATTTATAGCAGTTTTCTTCTACTCCTAAATCTAATTTAATTATTTCTACATTAGTTTTTAAGTTCTTTTGTAATTCTTTTAAACGGTCCTCACGACGAGCAACTAATATTAAATCCCAGCCAAGACTAGATAGGTATTTTGCCATATCGCGACCAAGGCCACTAGAGGCTCCTGTTATAAGTGCTTTCATATTGTATTATATAGACGTATTGTCTATTCCTTTCTTTATTTTATTTCATTATTATCTTACCATATTTTTTAAATTTAATTTATAATTATTATAGGTGATTGGAATGTATCTTTTATATTATTATCTTTTTATTAATGTTTTAAGTTTTATTCTTTTTGGAATTGATAAGAGATTAGCGGTAAAACATAAATGGCGTATTAGTGAGAAGACTTTATTATTTTCTTTTATTTTAGGTGGCTTTATTGGTGGTGGTATAGGAATGAGTATTTGGCATCATAAGACGAAAAAAGGATATTTTAAACTGTGGTTAGTTATAAGTATTATTCTACATTTAACGCTTTTATATAATTTTTATTTTTCTAAGTAGATTATAAAGAGCTATTAAAAAAATTTGTAAATATGAAAAAAGAAAGTCTTGATTATTTGGCTTTCTTCTTTTATATATTAATTATTAGATATAACAGCTGCTATGGCAGGATACATTTGTTTCTTACGAGAAACCATATCTGGTAAGTAAGTTCCTTCTTTAACATCACTAATCTTATATGCTTCACCAACAATAGCATCTACGCCTGTACTATAAAGTAGGTATGAACCATTACGAACAGCATCAGTTACAAATAATACAGCTAATTTATAATTATTTTTTACACACATATCATCTAAATGAGCAATATACTTAGGCATATCTTTAGCAATTTCATCAAAATCTAGAGTCATTACTTGACCAATACCGATTGATGTGTCGCCTAATTTAAATGTTTTAAAATCTTGTTCAACAATTTCAGGAATTGTCATACCAGCGATTGAAGAACCAGCTTTTAACATGGCCATACCATATTCTTGAATATCAAGATTAGCTATAGCTGCTAATTTACGAGCAACTTCAACATCCATATCAGTAGTTGTTGGACTCTTAAGTAATAATGTATCAGATAAAATAGCACTTAGCATTAAGCCAGCAATATTTTCTGGAATTTCAATATTATTTTCTTTATAAATTTGATAAATTAAAGTACAAGTACAACCTACTGGCATTGAACGGAATTGGATTGGCATTTGAGTACCTAAGTTTCCTAAATTATGGTGGTCAATGATTTCCATAATATCAGCTTCTTCTAAACCGTCAACACTTTGAACTGGTTGATTATGGTCTACTAAAATAACTTTATATTTTTCATAGTTATTTTGGTCAATTAATCTTAACATGCCTACACAAGTATTATCTTGATTAACGATTGGGTAGTTAGTATGACCTAATTTATTAGAAATAGCTATGAAATCATCACGATAATCCGAATCAGTAAATTTAACAGGTGTTGGATTAATATTAATAGTTTCAATATAATTACACAACTTCATTCTATTAGCAGTTAGATAAGTAGAATCTGGTGTACTAATAACATTAACTTTCTTAGATGCAGCTTTTTCGATTAATTCTTCTGGGAATGTTCTATCACCAACAATAATAATTAATTTAACACCACAATCAATAGCATAATCAATAATATATTGTCTATCAGCAACGATTAAAATATTATTATTATTTAGTTCAATTCCTTCAGTGAAAGTTTTACTCTTATAAGCAGCAGCAATAATTTCACCTTTAATTTCATCATCAAACTTTAATATTTCTTTACCATTTAAAACTTCTAAAATATTATCATAAGATGTATTTAATTCATAAATATCACCCTCTATAATATTTTTAGCCATTTCTTTAACGTTAATATAACCTTTTAGTTTATTGTTTTCATCTACTAAAGGTAGACCTGTTACACCAAGTCTTTGTAGTTCTTCGAATGTTTTAGCAATAGATGTATGTTCATTGATGTAAGCGTCTTTTAAGTAAGACATATTTTTTATTTGAACTTTAACATCATTTAAATAATGAGGTTCTTCAACTTTAAAATAGTCTAAAACAAATTTTGTTTCTTTATTAATATTTCCTAAGACTCTTGGTTCGGTAGTCCAACCTAGTTTATTCTTTAAGTAAGAGTAACTGATTGATGCGCAAACTGAGTCAGTATCTGGTTTTTTATGACCGATTACATATGTCATTTTCATTTTTACTACACTTCTTTCTTTTCTTCAATAGGGTTATTATAGCACAACTTTTTTAAGTTTGAATAGGGCCTTTTTTAGTTTTTAGTTAACTTTAATGTATCTTGTCTTAATCTCTCATCATTCATATTGTATGTGTATCTTCCTGGAAGTTCATAATAAAATTTTTGGCCTTGATAACTATTTTCGTTTGGCTCTACTACTATTGCAGTTACTAAAGTAGAGTCATCATCAGTGCCTTGATATATAAGCATGCCAGTTCCATAACTTATGTAACCATTGTCTGTTGGCTCTAAAATTTCACCATAAAAAGCACCTGTATCATTCATTTGGTTAATTGCTTCTACTCTGTGTCTAATATCCATTGGTACTTCTTCTTGCCAAAATATCGCTTTTTGAATAATGCTTTCAATCTCACCTTTAAGACAATTCTTGTAAATATGATTAGTTTTAGAACATTCCTCATTTACCATGGCTGACATGCAAATGCCAACTGATACTATGTAAGATGGCCAATATATTTTAAAATTATTTTTTTCTTTGCTACGTTTATTCATATAATCATATCTCTTTCCTAGATGGATATTATATCATTGCCCAATGTTTTATCAATATATTTAGTTATTGCTGGGCAAAATATATACTAAGTTTTATATCAAAACTTTATAGTTTCTTAAAAGTAACAATATGGTAGTTATCTAATTGCTTTTCATCTCAAATAAGATATTTCTTAATTCCATAGCGCGTTCAAAGTCTAAGTTCTTAACAGCTTCGTTCATTTGGGTTTCAATAGACTGCATTAATAAGGCTTTATCTTTCTTACTCATCTTAGTCTTTTCTTTACCGCTTTCATCTTTTATTTCGTTAGATACAACTTCTCTTATTTCTTTAATGATTGTTTTTGGCGTAATATTGTGTTCTTTATTGTATTCTTCTTGGATGTGACGACGACGATTGGTTTCTTTTATTGTTTCGTCCATAGCTTGGCTTACTGTATCAGCATACATTATAACATGACCATTAGCATTTCTGGCAGCACGACCAACAGTTTGAATTAAACTTCTAGTACTTCTTAAGAAACCTTGTTTATCAGCATCCATTATGCAAATTAGTGATACTTCTGGGATATCAATGCCTTCTCTTAAAAGGTTTATACCAACAACGCAATCGTATTTGCCACATCTTAAATCATGAATGATTTTTAGGCGGTCAAGAGTTTTAACTTCACTATGTAAGTAAGCTACTTTGATGCCTACTTCTTTTAAGTAATTAGTTAGTTCCTCAGCCATTCGGATAGTTAGAGTCGTAATAAGAACTCTTTCATTTTTATTTTTACGAATATTTATTTCAGAAATAATATCATCTACTTGGCCTTCAGTTGGTCGGACTTCAATTTCTGGGTCTAAAAGACCAGTTGGTCTAATAATTTGTTCAGCGTATTTATTATGGGTATGTTCTAACTCATAGTCGCCAGGAGTTGCCGATACATAAATTACTTGATTAATCTTTTTTTCAAATTCTTCATATTTTAACGGACGGTTATCTAGAGCACTAGGAAGTCTAAATCCATAATCTACTAGTGTTTGTTTACGCATTCTATCGCCATTATACATACCACGCACCTGTGGCAAAGTAACATGAGATTCATCTACTACTAATAGAAAATCATCAGGGAAGAAATCCATTAATGTTGAAGGAGTTTCACCTTCTCCACGAAGTGCTAAATGTCTAGAATAGTTTTCAACGCCATTACAAAAGCCTGTTTCTTTTAACATTTCAATATCATAATTAACACGTTCTCTTAATCTTTGTTCTTCTAAAAGTTTATTATTGTCCTTAAAGTATTGCAAACGACTTTCTAATTCAGCTTGAATTCTTCTTACAGCTTCTTGTAGTTTTTCTTTACTAGTTACAAAGTGAGTAGCTGGAAATATTGAAATATTTTTGACTTGTTTTTCTAAAGCCCCAGTTAATGGGTCAAATATACAAATACGGTCTACTTCATCACCGAATAATTCGATTTTAATACCATGTGATTTTTCACTTGCTAAGATAATATCAATAGTGTCACCATGGACTCTAAAAGTACCGCGGTGAAAATCTAAGTCATTACGTTCATAAGTCATATCAATTAGACGGTCTAAAATTTCGCCTCGACTAATTTTTTGACCAACACTTAGAATAAGCATGGAATTAACGTAATCTTCCTTGTCGCCAATACCATAGATACAAGAAACAGAAGCAACAACAATAACATCACGATTATTAATTAAGTTAGATGTAGCCCCATGACGTAGTTCATCAATTTCATCGTTAATAGAACTATCTTTTTCAATATAAGTATCGCTAGAAGGTACATAAGCTTCAGGTTGGTAATAGTCGTAGTAAGATACAAAGTATTCAACATGATTATGAGGAAAGAACTCTTTTAACTCAGAATATAACTGGCCTGCCAAAGTCTTATTATGGGCAAGAACTAAGGTTGGTTTATTTGTTTTTGCAATTACATTAGCTATAGTAAATGTCTTACCAGTACCAGTAGCTCCTAGTAAAACTTGTTCTTTTTTACCTTCGTTTATACCTTCAACCAATTCTTTTATAGCTTCGGGTTGGTCGCCACTTGGTTGATATTTAGATACTAATTCAAACATATTTAATCCCTCCAATAGATTTTAATTTATTTATTATTAGTTTAATTAATTGTTAAGTGTTAATACTATATTTTTTCTTATTTTGCAGTATTTAAGACATACTTCTTTAAGTATAATTATTTAAATTTTAGATATTTTTTAATATCCTTTGTTGTGTAAATTCATTTTATATTGTAAAATTTTAAGACTTTAAAAGATATACATAACATTTAAATACTTTAATACATGCGATTACGCAAATCCATTCTACCTCTTAGATATGGAAATATGGCTTCTTTAAAAGCATCAATGTTTATGTATGGTTTTCTACCTAAGCTAACAGTATTGCCAAAGCCCATTTCATTAAAAAAGCTTCTTATTATAAAATCAGTTTCATTATAAGTTTCTCTAGCTTGGGCATAGTCGGCCACTTTTACTCCTAACAAACTTGATTTGATAGCAATATTTAATTTTTCACCACTTAGTCTTTTAGCAGTGTTTTTTCCATATTGGTTATGAGCATCTACTCTTCCTACTTCATCACAGTATGTAGCAAAATAACAAAGACCTACTATATGGACATCTACATCTTCTTTCGGTATTTTATTTAGTGCATCAAAGAATGGACAATAATATAAATCATTATTATAATCTTGCATACAGAGGGCAATATCCATTAATTTATTTTTTCTTCCATAAATATCGATTACTTCATAAGCAGCAAATTTTTTAATAGCATCTTCTCCTAAATCTAGTCCCTCGATTGCTTCTTTTTGTAAGTTAGCCCCTTCAATATAACCTTTTTCTACTTCTTCAACATAATTTTGTAAATATTTTTCTATCGCATAGTTTGATAGTCTTGAATGATAATAACTGTACGACGAGTTCCATTCAACTGTCATATTAATAAATCTTTGTAGTTTTATATCATCTAAGAAAGGATATCTTGTTTTCATAAAGTTATGAAGAGCATAGCGACTATTATTAGTTGATTTAGATAAGTCTTCAAGTTCCTGTTGGGATATAACACAATCCTTAAGTTCGCCAAACAAAGAAAATAAAGGAGCACCAGTAATTTTATAGTTATAGTCAGCTGTTATAATATTAAGTTTAGATTTAGTATCTGGCATTTGTTCACCGGAAATAACCGTTTTTAATTTATCATTTAGGGCCATATTAGCAGATAAAGTTATTTTATCACGGCATTGGTCTATAACAATTTCATCATCATAATCGGGTATTATTCTAGCATTTATATAATTTGGAGTACAAGAAAATAGTCTAATAACATCACTGTCATCACCAGAACGTTTGCGTAATTCAGAACCGTAAAAAGAATTAAAATGAGTTTTTTTATATTCAGAGCCTTTATCAGGAAAACCAGTAAATAAATCGTATAAAAATTTTAACTGGAGTTTTCTTTCTTCATTGGATAATTCATCAAAAAAACCGATGTTTTTAGTATACAAGTCAACTACATTACCATAAGCTTGATAATCAATTTTATCATTATCTATTTCTTTTAAAATCATATTTTGTTCCTTTCTTTATTTCTAAATTTTTCCGATTTTCATTAAATCGCTTGTTAACTGTTTATTGGTTCAAATAAAC
Organism: uncultured Bacilli bacterium; assembly: GCA_934102255.1. GTDB lineage: Bacteria > Bacillota_I > Bacilli_A > RF39 > UBA660 > CAG-605. The sequence goes on from CAKOSN010000022.1 coordinate 23,518, forward strand.
TTTAATATTTAATAAACATTACTTAATAATCAGAGGTTCTTGTTTGACCTAAGTCATTATCACTTTTAGTCGTTAAATATTTAAAAAATATTCCTTGAGCAATAGCTTGACCAGCTTTAAAATGAACTGTATTTTCACCTTCATTTTTAATTTTTATAAATATATGGCCTTCATTATTTTCATTGTTATAATAATCAGCATCAATTACACCTACTTGATTTACTAACCTGATATTATACTTAAATCCCATTGAACTTCTGATAATAATAAGTAAAACCTCATCATCTGCAAAATAAACTTTTATTCCGGTTGGCAATTTAACTATTTCATTAGGTTTTAACTCTAAATCTTCAAGTAAATATATATCATAGCCGGCAGTTGCCTTGGAATCACGTACTGGTAATTTATAGTTATCATATAATTCTTTATTATTTGTAACATCTTTACAAAATTGTTTAAAACTTATTTTTTCAAAATCTCGCATATTTTCTCCATTTCTTCGACTTTTATTAAATATGATAGTAATAATTTTTAGCGCTAATACATTTAAGTTTTCGCCTATAATTCTAGCATTATTTATAGTTAAAGACAAGAAAAAAAGAATAACCAGTTATGAAGTTTTATCCATAGTTATTCTTTTTCTTTAAATATTATTTTAATAATATAAGTATTTTAAATTAATTAGTATTTATTTAACTTTAATCGTTCATTTTGATGACAAATTTTATTGGGCAATCTGTACCTTTTTCAAAATTTTCTAAAGAGGTTTGAACGTCTTCCATTTCTATTTCTTTAGCATATGGCTCGATATTTAATTTTCCTTCGTGCATTAGTTCGATAACACTTTCAAATTCTTTAGTAGTAAAGAACAAACTACCTGACAAATGATATTCACTATTAACAAAGTTAAATACATTGATTTCGGGAGCGTTGCCATAAGCAATTAGGACCATTTCGCCACCTTTTTTCAAATGATTTAGCCCCATGGTACTAGCTTTTTGATTACCAGAGCATTCAATTACTGCATCAAAGCCTGATGGCGCTACTTCTTTTAATTTTGCATCTATTTGTTCACCTTTAGCATCGAAGGCTTCTTTTACAAAGCCAGAGTCTGTAACTAATTTTATTCTATCATCGTTAGTTTCTGTTATATAAACGGCTTTAACGCCTAGAGCATGAGCACAAGCTGCTGCAAACATACCGATTGGACCACAACCTGTTATTAAGACTTTACTATTTTCGTTTACTTTAGCAAGTTTTAAGCCATGCATAGAAATTGAAGCAGGTTCTACCATAGCACCAGCAGTAAAACTAACATTATCTGGTAAAAATCTAACCATATCTTCTCTTACAGCAACATATTGACCGTAACCACCGTCGGAGCCAATACCAGGGCCACCTTCTAAAACATGGTCACAAATATTTTCACGACCTGTACCACAGAACTCGCAAGTATCTTTTAAGCAAGAATCAATTTCCATAGCGACAACTCTATCACCTTTTTTGAAGGTTGTACTGTTACCAGCATCATATATTTCACCAGCAAACTCATGACCAATAACAAAATTAGTACCAGCGTTATAGCCAGTTTGCCAAATCATATGAATATCAGAGCCACATATTCCTGTCCTCTTAACCTTTATTACCACCTTATTACCAGTAGCCCCAGGTATATCCTTTTCGATTATTGCAAATTTTTTTGGTTTTACCAAAGTTAATGCTTTCATTTAAATAAATCACCTATCCTTAATTTGAGTATATCAAATTTTATGAAAAATATCAGGAAATTAAATAAATAATTCATTTATTGTGTAAAGTTAGTGCCAATCTCTTTTAAGTTTAAGCGATTATTAATAGAAAAATTTAAAGAAATAATAAGTCTTAAAAAAAGCCCCTTTATTATACTATAGGCGGCTTTCTGTTTAGTTTTAAGTTTTTTATTACTCTGTTATATCATCTCGTGATAGCTTATCAGCACTATCTTGGTGTTTGGTAGTATTATCTTTCTTATAATTACTATCATTAATAACTTTTTGGTCTTTTAACTTAGCAAACATATCACGAACACTTTTACTATTATTAGTTAATTTCTTAATAGTTATGGCATCAATCTTATCATTAGCAATTCGTAAGTTTCTATCACTTGATAATAAAGCTTCTTTGGTTTTTTGTAAATGGTCAATCGTTTTATCAATTTCTTCAATAGCAGTAGTAAATTTTTTACTAGCAAGGGCATAATTACGACTAAAATCATCTTTAAATTTATTTAAGTTATCTTCAAAGTTAGAAATATCAATATTTTGATTTTGAACAAGTTCTAATTCTTTTTTATATGCTAAAGTATTTAAACCCATACTTCTTATTAACGTTATTAATGGAATAAAAAATTGTGGTCTAATAACATACATTTTAGGATAACGATAACTAACATCAACGATGCCAGTATTATAATAGTCATTGTCAATTTCAAGTAGAGATACCAATACAGCATATTCGCAATTTTTTTCATGACGGTCTTTATCTAATTCTTTAAAGAAGTCTTCATTTTTATGCTTACTAGCTGTCATATCTGCTTCATTTTTCATTTCAAACATTATAGAAGTAATCTCGGTACCTTCATCATCATAATCACGGAAGATAAAATCACCTTTAGAACCGGTTTTAGCATCATTATCTTTTTCAAAATAAGCATTTTTAAATAATGGTCTTAGTTTATTAAATTCAGTATTACAATGAACTTCTAAAGATTCACCTATCATTTTAGTGGACTGACGAGCTTTAAAATCTTTATAGTATGCTATTTGTTCATCTTTAGCTTTTATTTTTTCTTCGTAAGTTGCTTTTAAAGAATTTTCTTTAATTAGGTATTCACTTTTAGAAGTTTCTAATTTTGTGGTTAATTTTTCAATTTCTTGAATACTCTTAGATTTTTCTTCTTGTAATTCTAGCTGATATTTAGTTTCTTGAAGTTTTATAGCGTTGGTATGGTCATTATTAATGTTTTCTAATTTAGCAGTCAATTCATTTATTTTGGTTTGTTGTTCATTAATTGTCTTAGTGTATTCATCTTTTAGAGTTTGACTTTCTTTTTCATGCTTTCTTTCTAGATTTGTTTCTTGAAGTTTTATAGCGTTTATATGGTCATTATTAATATTTTCTAAATTAGCTGTTAACTCATTTATTTTAGCTTGTTGGTCATTGATTGTCTTAGTATATTCATCTTTAATACTTTGAGTTTGTTTCTCAAATTTTCTTTCTAAGTTAGCTTCTTGAACTTCTAGGGCTGTATCTTTAACAGTGTTAAATTGTTTTTCACGTTCTTCTAAATCTCTTTTAAATTCTTCATCTCTTACTTGTTTAGCAATAGAATTATAAGATTGTTCATCGATTTGAAAAACAGTCTTACAATGGGGACATTTTATTTCGTTCATTTTCATCTTCCTTTCTGGATATAAATTTATTTTATTGAATGTAAATGCTATTTATAAAGGTTTATTATTTATTAATAGTTATCAACAACCCTTTGATAAATTTGGGTTAAAAGATACGTACTTGATTCTTTGTCATATAGACCATGGTCAGTATTACCATAATCATTTAGTTTAGTAATTATTTCATATTGAATATTATGATTTATTTCTTTAGCTTTATTTACAATTTTAAGATATAGTTCTAAAGGAATTAATTTATCGGTTGCTGATAAGAAGTAAGTAGTTTTTAACTGTAATTTAGCAAATTCTATCTCAATATCAAAATTTTCTTCGGCTTCATAGATAGTTTTTTTGCCCTCAAATATACCTTTTATTTTTGTAAATTGAGTGTTATGTTGAAGTAAGTATTCTTGCTTTTGATAACTAAATTGATACTTAGGATTTAAATTATAGATTATTTTTGGCGAGTTAGGGCATATTAAGTATATTTGTTTTATGTCATTTAAAGGTATTTCATTTATTTTAGTCAAATAATACTCGGTTACTAAAGCTCCTACTCCGGTAGCGATAAAATATACTTTTTTAAACGGATATTTATTTTTTAAATATTTAATTACATCCCTTAAGTCTTTGGCAAGGCGCATATATAAAGTATCTCTTTTGTCCATTTTATCATTTACTAGGCTTTTACCATGATTGCGGATGTCATAGCGAAATGTACAAAATTCATCATTTTTAATTAAAGAATTTGCTAAGATTTCATAGTTGCCATAAGTTTTAGTTTGAAATATTATCTTGTTATTTTCTTTTTTTATTTTATTGTCTTCAATTACTGGGAAAAGACCATTTTCATCTCTGTTATAGCCACCTTCATGAAGCATGATTACAATATTTTGAGCCTTAGGATTACCCTCGAAAATACCGTCAATAAGCCATTCATTTTCACTAAATTTTTGAACTGTTATTACTTCGTGCATATTAAAACCTCTTAATTATTATACATTAGGATATTTTTTTATTCTATATTTTAGAAAAAGTTTTGCACGAAAAATGCAAAACTTCTAATTTAATCTTCTAAAATTTTAGCAAACTGATTAGATGTAAATTTAGTATAAATTTCATCTTTTAAGTTTTTATCTTCTATTTTCTTTAATTTTAATTTGTTATCACTAACAACAACTTCTAATATATAGTATTTAGCAGTAACATTAGTAGTCATTTTATCATATTGTAAGCCATAAACATATCGTCTTCCTTGATAATCCATTTCATCAGCTATATAAATAGAGGTTCCGTCTTTTAAATTAATTATTTTATCTTTCATTATAGACTTCTTCCTAGAGTTCTAGCTACATCATCAATATGAGCCCAAGCTCTGCCTTTACCACTAGCGTTTGTAAGGTTTGCTACAACGTCTTTAGAGTCAATTCCTAATCTAGCAAGAGCATCAGCAATATCTTCACCTGGATTAATTGGTAATTTAACCATTTTTCCATTATCATTATAGAATAGATTTTTAATAATTGTATTTCCGTCATTTAAGATATCTTGATTTAAATGAACAGAGTTAACACCATTATAAGCATCATAAGAAGTTTTATAACCATTAATGATTTGACTATCAGAACCAATGCTGTCGCCTAGTTTCATTGAAGCTGGTTCTGGGTCGGTAAACGCATTTCCGTCATTTGCACCAGCACCTGTTCCACCGTCAAGACCCGTATCAGTTTTACCAACATCAGCATCAGTATTACCTGCTCCAGTATCGCCAGCACCAGTATCAGTTTTACCAGTATCCTTAGCATTATTATCAACCGTATTACTTTGTTGATTTCGAGCTGCAATTTGTTTAGAAATGGCATTTTTCAAAGCGCCAATATCCATAGCAATTAAGCCAGTAGTTATAGTATTTGCAATAGTTCTTAAGACATCCTTGTTGCCAAAGAAATTATTTACAGCTTTAAATCTAGTATTTGATAATTTTTCAAACATATTAAATTTAGCTATCTTATCTAAATGTGCTTTACGAAGTAAACTACTTACTTTGTTGCAAACTTTATTAGTTGGTTTTTCAATAGATTCAATTTCTATTTCATCGTCACTTAGTTCTTGTTCTTCTAAAATATTAGCATAAGCTCTCGCTTGAGTAATGATGAAAAGGCCAATAGCATTCGTTGCTACAATTCCAACTGGTCCTAAAACGAAGGCCAAGTTTGCTCCAACAGCGCCACCTAAGAATGGGAAAGCTACTTTAGCAATGTTTGTTGTCCATTTTTCTAATGCAGTTGATTTATTAATTCCTTTATCATTCTTTTTACCAGCTTTTCTCTTATAACCAATAATATCACTGGCTTTAATTAAAGCTTTAATCTTATTTGTTCTAGCTGGTGCTGCATCGTGTAATTCTTTGTAAGTACCTTCTAATTCAGCTTTTTTAGCTTTTAGTTCATCCTCACTTAAATTTTCAGCAATACCATTGCTAGTTAGTAAGGCACGTTCATCATCATTTAATGCTTCTTTGGCAATTAATTTATCAATAATAGATATTAAATCATTAGTAATTGCTTGTTTAGCATTATCATCTTCTAATTTATTACGTGTTTCACTAATGGTTTTTTTATCAGCGTTAACTTCATTTTCTGTTAATTTAGGAGTGTATTCATAAGTATCATCACCAAAGCCAACATGATAAATTAATTCTTTACCATGGTCTTTTCTATCAAAATACTCTTTATTTTTAGCAGATACTTCTTCTTTACTTAGACCTTTGGTATTATTTAAAACACCAAATTCTTGAGAATTATTGAATATATATTGACTATATTCTTGGTATATATTAGATACATTCATTCCTATAATATAAGCATCTAGTTCTAAAAGAGCCTTGCTTATTTCTGTATCTTTATATCCCTTTGGCATTACTTCTTCAACACCTTGAGAAAGGTCTTTCTTTAAAGATAATACTTGTTTATAGACTTTAGAATAGTCCTTTTTAGCTGAACTATCAACTAGAGCTCTAACAACAAACATTAAATCTAGATAATTAGCAACGAAGCAATTGCTTTTTGGATCTAGGACGTCATAAATAGTATCATAACCAATGGCATCAGCGATATAATCAACAATTTCAGCTTCGTCATCAGTAACTTTTTTATTATTAAGGCGTTTTTCTACTATGTCCATGATATCATTAAAGCTAGTTCCAGCTTTTAATTTTGGTTTCTTTTTATCATTTAGGACTTGTTTATATGTTTCTATTCTACTATCAATATCAATATAATCAGCTTCTGGTTTAGTGTATGCTTCGCCAATAAGGTCTTTTACAGAACGAGTATATTCTTTAGCGGCTTCATTTTCGATTTCACAAATGTTACCAGCATCATTAAAGGCTTGTTGCATTTCTTTTGCTTTACCGTCAGCCATAGTTTTTAAAGATAAAGCAAATATCTTTTTTAAGCTAATATAATCTTTATATTCTTGGCTTGCTTTATTATTTAAAGGACATTTTTCATTACCTGGTGCCTTGTTGCCACTAAAATTACTTGCATAATTACTGCCATAAAAGCTTTGTAGATTACTAGCAAATAGTTTATCAAACCATGATAAAACTCTTCTATCTATGGTATCATCCATTTGAATTATTTCTCTTGGTGTTTTATCAATATTAGCCATAATTAAATCATAATCGAAATAAATTCCTGCTTCTTTTGTCAAATTTAAGTCTATACTTTTTAAATATTCATATTCTTCTTCACTTAATTTTATTATATCGTTTTTCATTTTTATTCCCCCATTAATTTGTTTAACATATTGTTAATATTCTTTGTAAAAACTGGCAATAGTTCATTTAAAGTTTGTTTGTTTTCTTCTAATTGCCACTTATCTTCCATTATTTTATATACTTTGTATTCATCCATTGGTGGTTCATTATTTTCATTTAATTTAGTAACCATAACATAAATATTATTATTTTTTTCTAGTATATCTAAGATGAGATAATTTACGTTATCGATAACTTTAGTATCACCGATTCTCATATATATCCCCCATTCGGCTGTTATATTAACACAAATAGTAAAAATTTACAAGAAAAAAATTTTTGAGCTCAGAAACTATTATGTTTAACTTATGATAATGTCCTAATGGTTATCTTTTGAAAATGTCTCATTTTCATTTATAATATGTCACCGAGGTGACATTATGAGAAAGGTCAAGTT
>CAKOSN010000023.1 GCA_934102255.1 uncultured Bacilli bacterium
AATTTAAGGTTTTTGCTCTTTTTATTTATTTATAAGCATTTGTCTTTGAAATCTCCACACTTTGGAAACACTATCTAAGCCATATAACGATGTTGACAAATTGTGAAAAATATAGTAAGATAGCCCCCAGTTAGGTGGGGTTTTTATGAAATTTGAAGAAAGTCTTAATAAAGGGGTACCGACTAATATAGCCGTTGCTTTGCGTATAAAAGATTTAGCAGACATTGTAAGCGATAAAGAAAGCTTACAAGCAATTATAGAAAAATATTTTAGCAAGTATATGTCATTTCTTAATTCTCTTGGTTGTTCATCAGATATTGAGTACTTTCAAACGTTGAGTGTAATTACTGACGAAGAGACACTAGAGAAAAAAATTATTTTTGCTGTTAATGGTTTTTATAATACGATTCTTATTAATTTAAACGTTGATAATAATATAAATAGCTATAAATTTCAAAAAGAAGGTCAAAAAAATTACAAAGAACCATATGAGTCTTTTATAAATAAAATTTTTGATAGAATTAAACTCTTAAGTGAAATTACAACGCCACAAGAACTAGAAAAAGAATTTCCGATGCTTTTTATTAAATATAAAAATAAAATTAGTTTTTATAATCAAGTAGATAAATTAGCTTTAGAGCTTGCCAAATGTGACCGTAAAACAAGGAAAGAATACAAAAAAACTTACAATTTGCCAAATATTGAATATTTAAAAAGTAAATCTCAAAATTTTAATATTGAAACATTTGTTTCTGAGTATGCTGCTACTTTTGTTAAGTTATTAAAAAATAAAAATAAGATTTTTAGATATATCAGTAAAAATCCAATAGAATTTGATAGCATATGTGATGAAGATAAAGAAAAATTAGAGCTTTACTTTGCTTATTGTCATTTAGAAGCCGCTAAATTGCAAAGTGAATATAGTCAAGAGTATTTATATTATGTTTCAACTTATTTTGCTGAAAATAAAGATAAACTTACTAGCGATTTAAGTATTAAGATAAGAAGCAACGGTGGCTTATCGACTACAGATTTTTTTGCCATTAAAAGGGAAGGGGACATAATTACACCATCTTCACTTTACGATGATTATTCTAGTTTCTTAATAAAAAATCCTAATTTGCGTGCTATTGATTTTTCACATCTTGATTTTACAGGAATGAGTTTAAAAGAAGTTGATGAATTTATGAAAGAATATTTAAACGATTTATCAGCTAACTGGGAATTTTTACCTCCTGATGATAGAAAATTAGAAGCCGATGTTATAAGTAGAATAAAAAGTATGACTTTTGGTACAACAGAAGAAGAAAAAGAGCAGCATCAAAAACGTCTTTTAGACCTATTTATGGCTAAAAAAGCTTTATATGATTCATCTGACCCTTTCTTCCGTGTTAGAGGTAAAAATACTTTTGACGGATATGTTGGTTATGTTTACCCAAATGGTCGTGTCGTTTTAGATAAATTCTACGATAATGCTTCTGAGGGAATTTTAGCTGACGGTCATGCTGTTTATGCCATGAGTATTCAAGAATTTTATGAGTTAAGTAAGTTAAGCAAATCTGAGATAATTAGAAATAATTTGTGTAAACGTTATGTTCACCGTGGTAACTGGACAGAAAGAGTCTTAAATAATGAAATAAATGCTGAAACTTCTGAAAATCCTACAGTTGTTGTTAGAGACCTTATAAAAAAAGGAAAATTAAAGTAAGTTAAAATTAACAAAAAAACGTCATTAAAATTCTAAAAAAAGTTCGTTCATCATCTAAAGCATGGACGACTTTTTTATTTTTACCTTTTTATAGTCGCAAAGTTTCCTTTAAGTGAAATTTGCAAAAATCAATTAAATATATTATAATTACAACTACGAGGTGTTTATTTATGAAAATTAATTCCGTAACTTTAAGTAGTTTAGCCGTTAGGGAATCACAATATCCAGCTGGAACTTTACCAGAATTTTTACTTGTTGGACGTAGTAATGTTGGCAAGAGTAGCTTTATTAATACTTTAATTAATCGTAAAAACTTTGCCCATACTTCGAGTAAACCTGGTAAAACTCAAACTCTAAACTTTTATAATGTTAATGAATCTTTTTATCTAGTAGATGTTCCCGGCTACGGTTATGCCTCAGTTGATAAGCAAACCCAAGCTAAATTTGGTTTAATGATAGAAGAATACTTAATGAATAGAGATGCCCTAAAAAGAGTTTTTCTAATTATTGACTATCGCAATAAACCTATGGAAGACGATTTACTAATGTATAACTTTTTAAAGTATTATCATAAAGAGGTAACGATTGTAGCTACTAAATATGATAAAGTTTCAAAGTCAAAACGTGCTAAGATTGAAAAAGTTTTAAATAGTACTTTTGATTTACAAGATACGGATAATATAATTTATTTTTCTTCAGTTACTAAAGAAGGAAAAGATAAAGTTATGGGAATTATTGATTCTTATTTATAAGTGGTATTTTAAATACTGCTTTTTTTAATTTTTTCTCTGGAATTTATTATTACTTCCCACAGCCACCCACCCACGAAAAGTAACATTTATAAACATTGACATTATTATAAAATTAAGTAATTCTTTACTAGAAGTAAAACTTATTATATAATTTAACTATATAGTATGGAGATATTATGAAGAAAGATAATTATGTTATTGAAATTGATAACTTAAATAAAAAATATGGTAAAGTTTTAGCTTTAAATAATTTAAGTTTAAATATACAAGAAGGCAGTATTTATGGCCTTATTGGTAGGAATGGTGCTGGTAAAACTACTTTAATTAGAGTTTTATGTGGCTTACAGTTACCTAGTAGTGGTACTTTTTCTATCTTTGGCGTAAAAAATGATAGTAAAGAAATTTTTAATATCCGTAAAAAATTAGGAGCTATCGTAGAAACTTGTTCCTTATATTTAGAAAAGACCGCTTATGAAAATATGGCTTTGCAAGCTACTTTGTGTGGTATTAAAGATAAGAAAAAGATTTTAGACTTATTAAGTCTAGTTGATTTAGAAAATAATAAGAAGAAAGTAAAAAACTATTCCTTAGGAATGCGTGAACGTCTTGGTATTGCAATGACTTTATTAAATGATACTAAGATATTAATATTAGATGAACCAACTAATGGCTTAGACCCAATCGGTATTAATGATATTAGAAAGGTTATTCTAAAATTAAACAAAGAATATAACATTACTTTTATCATATCTAGTCATTATTTAGATGAATTATCAAAAATTGCTACTTATTATGGCATTATCGAAAAAGGTAGTCTTATAGAAGAAATTAGTAAAAAAGACCTAATGCAAAAATTAGAAAAGAAAACTTTAATTAAAGTTAATAAAAATAAAGTTTTACAAGACTATTTCAAAAAAGAAAAAATAAAGTATAAACTAAAAGATAATGTTTTTGAAGTTAGTAGTACTCTAAATATTAATAAAATGGTGGTATCCTTAGATAGTCTTAAATGTCAAGTTCTAGACATTACTAGCATTGAAGAAACTTTAGAAGATTATTTTCTAAAGAAAGTAGGTGATAAAAATGCTTAATTTACTTTTAACTGATTTCCGTCGTTTAATTAAAGATAAAGTCTTTTATATAGGCCTTCTAATACTTGCTTTCTATGGCTTCTGGGGTGTCAGGACTACTTCTTGTTTTGAATTAGATAAGTGTATTAGTATCGACGGGTCAAGTATGTTAGTAGCAATGCCTGCGATGATTATATTATTTGTTATTTTCTTTACCAGTCTTTTTATTGGTACTGATTATAATGAAGGCACTATTCGTAATAAAGTTATCGTTGGTAAAAAAAGAAGCTATATTTATTTGTCTAACTTAATAGTAACATTTATCGTAACAACCATTTATTTTCTGACTTATTATTTATCTATTAGATTAGGTTTGCATCATTATAAATGTACAATAGATTTAGATAAAACCGTTTTAAAATACTTACTGTTTGACGGCTATTTCCTAACTTTAGCTTTTAGTTCTTTAACGACTTTTATAGGCATGTTATATACTAATAAAGTTGGTTCTCTACTTGGTAGTATTATATCTTATGGTGTTCTTTTAATAATAGGTGGCAACATTATCTTTAGTTTTATGGATTCTAAATACAGTGCTAGTAAGCCTCTTCGTATGTTAATAGAACTGCTTCCTAATGTACAACTAGGTTTGATGTTTGAAGACGGATATAATGCTATAGTTAATTATAAAGTTATGTGGTTAGGCTCCTTATTTTTTATAGTCTTAATCAATACTATAGGCATGTTACTTTTTGAAGTAAAAGACTTAAAATAATATAAATATTTACCACTAATAAAAAGGCAAGACTTAAATAGAATCATATCTGGTTCTATTTTTCTTTACTTATCTTTAATTTCAAGTATAATTTTAAATAGGTGATTGTATGAAAAAAATAACAATTTTGTCTTTACATTTAGGATATGGTGGGGCAGAAAGATGTATTACAAACTTAGCTAATAGTTTAGTAGGTAAATATAATGTTGAAATTTTATCCGTTTATAAACTCTATGATAAACCAGCTTTTGATATTGATAAACGCGTTAATGTTCGTTATTTAACCGATGTTGTACCTAATAGAGATGATATTCGCTTTGATTTAAAACATTTAAGAGTGTTTAGTTTAGTTAAAGATTTCTTTCATGCCTTAAAAGTTTTACATTTAAAGAAAAAAAGAACTATTGATGCTATAGATGCTTGTGATAGCGATATCATTATCAGTAGTAAAGTTTATTTTAACAAACTTCTTGGTGAGTATAAAAATGATGGTGTTAGGGCCATAGGTTGGGAACATAATTACAATAATCATACCAAAAAAGAAATAAAAGAGTTTATTAAATCTTGTAAGTATCTTGATGATGTAGTTATGGTAAATAAAGAACTCCAAGAGTTTTATCAAAAAGAATTTTCTAAAAATGAACTAAAATGCAGGGTTAGATATATTCCTAATTATATTGATGATGTAAGTAAGACTACTACTAAATATGATAATAGAAATTTAATTGCTGTTGGTAGGTTAGAAGCCGTTAAAGGTTTTGATGATTTAATAAAAGTCTATAAGTTAGTTAATTTAAAAACTCAAGGTACTTCACTAACTTTAGTAGGTGACGGTAAAGAAAAAAATAGCCTTTTTGAGGCTGTAGTAAAAAATGATTTATCTAGTAAAGTTAAAATGCCAGGTTATTTACTCCAAGAAGATATTGATAAATTATATAATAAATCCTGTCTTTATATTATGACTAGCCATTCGGAATCCTTTGGTCTTGTTATGCTAGAAGCGATGAGTCATGGCCTACCTGTTGTGGCATTTTCCTCTGCTGAAGGCGCTAGAGAACTAATTGAAGACGGCTATAATGGTTATTTAATTAGTAATCGTAACGAATTTGAAATGGCCGACAAAATTATAGAGTTACTTAATGATGTTGATAAATTAAAAAAAATGGGGGCCAATGCTTATACTTCGGCTAAAAAATATACTAAAAAAGTTGTCGTTAAGACTTGGGAGCAGTTATTAGATGAAACAAATGATAAAGAAAACTAGTAAAAAAGGGGTAAAAAAGCAAACAGAGTTAATATCTAAAAAAAACATAATAGGCCTTAAAAATGCTAAATTAACTAAGATTATATCCATTATTTTAATGATACTAGTTATTATCCAACCAATAATGGATGCCTTAACTTATTTACAAATTAGATATAATTTTAATTTTCTTAGTATTTCTAGCCTTATAAGAACCCTTACGTTTGGCATGATAATTTTATATCTTTTATTTACTAAAGATAAAAGGAAAGAAATATGGTTCTTACTTATTTACTTTTTAGTTTATTTAGGACTGCAAGCATTTCTTTTAAATAATGGTCTTAGTAATAGCTTAAATTCTATCCTTACTATCTTTTATTTACCAATTATAATTATTTTTCTAAATAGAGTAGATATTGATAGTAAATACTTTAATTTAAAAATAATTATGCTTACTTATTTAATTTATTTAAATCTTATTATAGTTCCTTATCTTTTTAAATATGGTAATTATGCTGCTAACTTCTATGAAGGTAAAAATGGCTTCTACGGTTTATTTTATGGTGGTAATGAAATAAGTAATATCTTAGTAATAATGCTTCCCTTAGTAATAGAATACTTAGTTAAGAAAAAGAGTTACTTTTTAATTGGTTTAACCTTTATTGAACTACTTTTATGTATTTACTTAGTAGGAACAAAGACTTTAATTTTAGGAAGTATTATTGTTAGTATTTATTTTCTCTTTAAATATTTACGACCAGTTTATAAAAAGTTAGATAAAAAGCTAAAATATCTTCTTTGGACTTTATTAATTATGTTAATTATTAGTTCTATAATAATATTACCTAAAATGGCTGTTACTAAAAATATAATTCGCGCTATTGAGTATTATGGCTTTAATTTAAGCAATATATTTAGTTTGAATGGTCTTGATAAATTAGTCTTTAGTGGTAGATTAGAAATACTAAATAAGGTTAATAATTTATATTTAAATAGTCCGTTAATAAACGTTTTAATGGGTCTAGGCAAGAGTTATGTTAATGCTTTTAAAGGAATAGAAATAGATATTTTTGATATTTTCTTTTCTATTGGTATTATTGGTATTTTAATATATGGTTATCTATGTTTTAAAAATATTAAAGGTACTAAATTAAAAGGTATATACTTATTTACTTTTATTTTAAGTATTATGATATCACTAGTTACCGGTCATATTTTAAATACTCCTAATGTTAGTATTTATGTAGGATTACTTTTCTGTTTAAATAAACAAGAAGAGTAGTTCTTTTTTTCTTACTTTTATGCCTATATATAATAATGAAAAAACTATTAAGACTTATTATGTTTATAAGATATAGGGTATAATACTCTAATTTTATTTATTAAGCAAGTATTTTTCTTTATTTTAGCAAAAAAAGAAGCCTTACTTTTTATTTAAGTCTTCCTTCTTTAAGTTTTTAAGAGCAAACTCGATACATTCATTAAGTAGTCTATTAACTGATATATTAGTAGTTTTAGATAATTCTTCTATTTTATTTAGTGTAGATAATTTTATTCTAATGGTTTTTAAAGTCGTTTTTTCATCTTCTAAATTAGGTAAGCAAAATTCTGACATATGTTTCTCCTTCTATATGGATTTTATAAAAATGTAGTACATTTAGTAAGTTACACAATTTGTGTAACTTAACTTAAAACTTAAAATATAGTGTAATGATTTTAGATAGAAGGATTGAGTGATGATGTTAAAGAAAAGTTCTTTTTTATTTTGTTTAATAACTTTGGTGATTGGCTGTTTTTGTTTTACTGATTTTAAAAATAATAATAGCAATTCCAATTTAATTGGAGTTTATGTAGATGATGAATATACAAGTAGTATTCCAAGTGAAAGTTCAGGTTATGTTGTTGAAAAGATAATTTGTGATAATGATGCCGTAGGTGAGTGGGATTACAATAACTGGGGCTTATTAATTAAAAATATGACTAAGAAATCTAAATGTAATGTTTATTTTAAAAAAGGCATTAGATTAGCCGATACTATAACTTTAGTAGACACAACTGGTAAGTGTCCAACGGTAAATGAAGACGGAACAGTTAATGTAACAGGTGCTGAATCAGAAAACTCTTTATTATGTATGGCACCAGATAATTATGGAGAATCATATTATTTTCGAGGTAATGTCCAAAATAACTATGTTTACTTTGCTGGCTTTTATTGGCGTATAGTGCGAATTAACGGCGACGGTTCGATAAGAATGATATACGACGGAACAACTACTCATGAAAATAATGATAATAGTACGGATAAAATTATAGGAAAAAGTTGGTTTAATATAAGCAGAGATGATAATGCTTATATGGGTTATATGTATGGAACACCAGGTTCATCAACATATGAAGAAACTCATAGAAATACAAATAGTTCAGCCGTAAAAGATTATATTGATACATGGTATGAAAATAATCTGAAAGATACTGAAAGTGAAAGATATCTTAGCGATAATATATTTTGCAACGATAGAAGTTTTGCTGATAATAATACTGGAACAGGTGCTGGTCAAAGTGTAACCTATTATCGTTGGGGAAATTTATTGTCAAGTACTAACATGAAAATTATATTAAATTGTCTTCTACAGAATGATGCCTTTACCGTCGATGATACTAATATGGGCAATGGTAAACTTAAGTACGCTATTGCTTTGCCGACGGCTGATGAGATAGCTTTAAGTGGTGCATACAATAATGAAAATACTAATTATTATCTATATAATCAAGGATATAATTGGACAATGAGTGCAGGAAAGCTTGTTGAGAATACAAGTGATAATAATTTGAATATTAGTTGGCATAGAACTTTTCATTATCTTTATGGTTTGAATGATTTTACTGCTTATTCTGAATCTGGAGTAAAACCAGTAATAAATTTAAAAGCGGGCTCACTAATATCAGGCGACGGCTCAATTTCTAACCCTTATAAGATTTCTTAAAATATTAAATATAGGTTCATACAATCTATATTTTTTTAGCTAGTCCAATTTAAAAGGAGTCATAAATTTAATTTTGACCATAAAAACAAAATTTTCATAGAGTTTAATACTCTATGAAAGCTAACTTCCGTAATCTATTTTTAATTTATACATTAAATATACCATAAAAATGGGCTATTTTCCATATAATTTTTTCTTTTTTTTGGTCAAAATTATGGTCAGAAAAAAGTGTAAAAAACTCAGTAATTATAAGGCTTCGAAGCTGTCAATTAATTAAATATCTATAAATCTATTGTAGTCAAATTCATGGTCAAATAGTGTTTGAAGCCAGTATTTATAGGTATTTTCTTAGAGTATTAAACTCTAGGAAAAGTGTCAATTTCTGTAAAGTAGTGATTCGGAGTATAAGTGTTTATGAAAAAATTTATAATAATGATAATTTTGATTATGTTTGGAAGTTTTAGTGTTTTCTTACTATTGTCCACTAAAAACTATGACTATGATTTGATTGGCGTATATGTAGATAATAAATATAAAGAAAACATTCCAAACAAAAATGAAGGTTACATCGTAGAAAAAATTGTCTGTGATAATGACACATCAGCTATTTGGGATTATAAAAACTGGGGCTTATTAGTTAAAAATATGACTAAAAAATCTAAATGTAATATTTATTTTAAAAAAGGAATTAGATTAGCTGATACTGTAACTTTAGTAGATACAACTGGTAAGTGTCCAACGGTAAATGAAGACGGAACAATTAATGTAACAAGTGCTGAATCAGAAAATTCACTATTATGTATAGCGCCGGATAATTATGGAGAATCATATTATTTTCGAGGTAATGTTCAAAATAACTATGCCTACTTTGCCGGATTTTATTGGCGTATAGTGCGAATTAATGGCGACGGTTCAATAAGAATGATATATGACGGAACGAATGTTCATGAAAATGGTGAAGCAAGTACAGATAGGCAAATAGGTAATAGTCAATTTAACAGCTCTTGCAATGATAATGCCTTCGTTGGATACATGTATGGTGAAGTAAGTTCATCAACCTACAAAAAAGCACATGAAAATATTAATGAATCTATAATAAAAATGTTTATTGATGATTGGTATAAAAGTAATTTTCTTAATACCAAATATGAATATTATTTGACAGATAATAGCTTTTTAGGCAACAGAAGCTTAGGCAATGGTACTGAAAATACTGGTTATTCAACTACTCGTACACTATATAATTGGTATTACTTTGCTAACTCATCGTTAAAAACTAGCTTGCATGGCTTAGAAGAAGATAATTATACAATTTCTTCATCAACTACTGGCAACATGAGCTTGAATTATCCAATAGGATTAATCTCTATGGAAGAGGCAGTTCTTGGTGGAGCGTACAATGTAACAAATAACAAATTCTTTTTATATTCTGGAACTGATTATTGGACAATGTCAGCTGATAGTTTTTTGACTAGTAATAATGCCGCACATAATAGGATTGTTAATTCAAGTGGTTGTACTGGATATTGTGAAGGAATTGCAGCTGGTGGTGGTCGTACCGTTACTGAAAAATTAGGCGTTAAACCAGTAATAAATTTAAAAGCTGATTCTTTAAAACAAGGTAATGGAACTATTTCTAATCCATTTGCATTATCGACTGATTAATGTTTTTCAAAGGAACTCTTAGTACCAATATAATTGAATTTGCTTATAAATAATACAAAAAATTATGTTATAATTTCCTTAGCTATTTCATTAAGAAAATAAAAATATATTAGATAATTTTGAAGATAATATTATTAGTGAAGAAAAAAAAAGAAACTTTTATTTAAAGTAATAAATGACAGAAAACTAAAAATTTTAGAAATATACGGTATAGATGTGGAGAAAAATGATTATGAATAAAGATACTGTTTACTTATATTGGAATAATAAAAGAAGTGGTAAAAGCTACAAGGTGGCAGAATTATATAAAGAAAACGGAAAATTCTATTTTAAATATATTGTTGAAAATGTAAAAATTGCTTTACAAGACGGATTTATGTATTTAATTGCCTTTCCTAATGTAAATGCTACTTATGAAAGTAATGATTTGTTTGCATGCTTTGCAACAAGACTGCCAGATAAAAGACGACCAGAAATCAGAAAAATTCTTGATACCTACGGCCTAAAAGAATATGATGAGTATGAGCTTTTAAAAGCAAGTGGTGCTAAACTGCCTACTGATGATTATGAGTTTAGAAAAAACTAATATGTATTAATAAAAATTAGAGTTTAACTATTCTAATTTTTTTAATTTTGTTTTATACTTTATACTAAGTTAAAAAAGGAGTAAGTCAAAATGATACACGAAATGAAACTACAACCAGCATATTATAACTTTATGCTTAAAGGTACTAAAAGAATAGAAATAAGATTAAATGATGAAAAAAGAAAGAATATCAAAGTAGGAGATAAAATTAAATTTTATAAAGAACCAAACTTAGAAGAAGACTTTTTGACTGAAGTAGTAGAAATCTTAAAGTTTAATGATTTTAGGGAAATGATTGATAATTTAAAAATAGAAGAACTAGCTGATGAAAGCCTTACTAAGGACGAATTACTTAGTACTCTAGAAAAATACTATAGCAAAGAAAAGCAAGAAAAGTATGGTGTTCTAGGAATAAGGATAAAATTAATTAAATAAATTTTATTTTGCATTATATCATTTTTAGAAAGTAGGAACTTTAAATGAATAAAAACATTTCTAGAATATCGCTTTATTATAATCAAATCAATAAAGATAAAGTAGCTAAAATATTTGAGTTACTAAATATAGATAATATAATTTGCTATATTGATGATGAATTCGATAAAGATTCTCTTAAAGTCTTAAATAACTTACATATAGATTACATTCAAAATTTTAATGATACATTTAATCGAATATTTTTAAAACTCAATAAGGAAAAGCTTTTAAAAATTTATGATTATATGCAAGAAAGAGATGTTTTAATAAGTAGCACTATAATTAAGGATAATTGGCAAGCTTATTTGAATACATTTGCTAATGAAATATGTCTAAGTATGCTAAGTCATGATACTAATTGTATATTAGAAATAGATGATTATGAAAAAACATTAAGTGTTCAATTTAGAAAAGAAAAATATAATTCTAAAGAATTAGCTAAAAATTTGAAAAATATTTTAAATTAGTTCTATAAATCAACATTATTTTTAAAAATCGCCATAGTCCGACAAAATATTTAAACAATAAGAAGTATCATAAAATTGGGTGATACTTAAGATGAAAGTAAAAGTATTTGACTGTGAACATGAAAAAGATTTAGAAAGTGAAATTAATATGTTTCTTGATTCTGGGACTTATGATATAATTGATATCAAGTATTCAGTTGCAACTGCTATGTTTGGTGAAGAACAGATTTATTGTTACTCAGCAATGGTGGTTTACACATGCTAAGGAAGTGGTCGACTTTGAAGAAAAGTTCATTTATAGAAGGAACATTTATTGCAACATTAGCAATAGTGCTTGTTAAAATAATGGGAATGCTTTACGTAATTCCTTTTTACGCGATTGTAGGAACAACGGGGGCAGCCTTATATAGTTATGCCTATAATATTTATAATATCTTTTTAGATATTTCAACTGTTGGTTTGCCGATTGCTATTTCTAAAATAACTAATGAGTTTCATACTTTAAAAATGTATGATGCTAAGAAAAGAGCTTATGAGATAGCAATTAAAATCATGCGTTTTATTTCTATTGCTATCTTTATTATTTTGTTTTTATTTGCTTATCCAATCGCCTCCTTTATCATTGGCGATTTAACTGGTGGCAATACTAAAGAAGCAATAACTGCTGTTATTAGAACCGTATCCTTTGCTATTTTAGTAATCCCTTATTTAAGTGTTGCTAAAGGTTACTTACAAGGTCATAATGTCATTAATATATCTAGTATCAGTAATGTCTTAGAACAAGTAGTGCGTATTTTAGTAATTATCGTTGGTAGTTTTTTAGCTATTAAAGTATTTCATTTAAGTTACGTTGTTGGTGTTATGATAGCCCTAAGTGGTGCTTTCTTTGGGGGCTTAGTAAGTTATTTTTATGTTAAACATAAAATGAATAAAAACAAAGAAGAACTAGGACTAGTTGCTCAAAAGAAGAAAGATAAAATTACTAATAAAGAAATTACCAAAAAGCTTGCTAGCTACGCTATTCCTTATGTAATTATTAACTCTGTATCATCTTTATATAGTTTTGTCGATATGATTTTAGTTTTAAGAGGCTTGGAGCTAATGGGCTATGCCACTAGTGATATCGAATTTATTTCTTCTTCCATTTCTACTTGGGCTGGTAAAATTAATATGATAGTAATAAGTATTGCTATGGGTATGACTATTAGCCTTATTCCTTCTATTGTTCATGCTTATACCTTAAAAAAATGGGATGATGTTAATAATAAAATTAATGCCTCGTTTAAAATTATTGCCTTCGTATCTTTACCAATGGCGATTGGCTTGTCCTTACTATCTAGTGAAGTATGGCAAGTATTTTATGGTGCCAACGAAATTGGTGCCTCTATCTTAAGCGTTTCTGTTTTTGTTGCGGTTTCCTTAAATTTCTATATGATAACTTCAAGTATCATGCAATCTTTAAATAAATATAAGACCGTTTATATTGCCACCGTTTGTGGTCTTGTAAGTAATGCCCTTTTTGATATACCATTTATGTATTTACTTAAATTTATTGGTCTTCCAGCTTATATTGGGCCATTAGTATCAAGTATAATTGGCTATATGCTATCAGTATTTATTAACTTAATGGTAATAAAAAAAGAAGAAAAACAAATTAATTATAAAGATTCTTTAAAGACGATTGGTAAAATCTTAGTACCTTCCTTAAGTATGTTTGCTATTATATTTGTTTTAAAAAACATTATCCCATTTACAGCTACTAGCCGATTAAGTGCTATTCTAATTATTATTTTCTATGCTATAATTGGGGTTATAATCTATGGCGGTATATCTTATAAAATGGGATTACTAGATGAAGTACTAGGTAAAAACCTATTAAGTAAGATAACAAAAAAACTTAAACGCCAAGCTTAAGTTTAAAATATAATAAATAATTAGTTAATTAGACCATATAAAGATTATTGGTAATCTCATCCGTAGTCATTTGGGCCTTATTTTCTAATTTAGTAATCCTAGCATCCAAACGATTAATACTGCGTTCTAGTTTAGCTAAACGATTATCATAGTCATTTACTGATGTAGTATCTGTTTGCACAGGATAATTTTGGTAAGCTGGATAAGTAGTATAAGGCTGACTCATAGCGGGCCCTTGGTAAAAAGAGTTAGAAGCACTTTGGGTTTGAACATTAGGCATCATATAATTCATATTACCAGGATTAGGATTAACATAGTTTATTGAATTCATATTAGATTCTGAAAAGAAAGAATTTCGTGATTTTAACATATAAAAACCTCCTAATACATTTTATGAGGAAAAGAGAAAGTAGTGATAATATGCGTATTAGAAATATAAAAAACGCCGATGAAATAATTAAAGATAATAAATATATAATAGAAAATCCAGAAAAATATAAAGGCCATTTTCAAGAACTTTTTGGTAATAACAATGAGATTCATCTTGAAATAGGCATGGGCAAAGGCGACTTTATTATTAGTAAAGCCCTTAATAATCCTGATATTAACTTTATAGGTTTAGAAAAATATACATCCATTGTAGCTAGAGCCGTAAAAAAGTTAGAAAATCTTGATTTACCTAACTTAAAAATAATTAATGGTGATGCCTTAAACTTAAATAATATCTTTGCAAAAGAAATAAGTACTATTTATTTAAACTTTTCTGACCCATGGCCTAAGGCTCGTCATAGTAAAAGAAGATTAACTAGTGATACCTTCTTGAAAATTTATGATGATATCTTTAAAAATAAGTGTATGATTTTACAAAAAACGGATAATACCAATCTTTTTGAAAGTAGTATTATTTCTTTAACTAACTATGGTTATAAAATTATAGATATGTCCCTAGACTTATGGAGTACTGATAAATTCTATGAGGAAACCGAGTATGAAAGAAAGTTTAAAAATAAAGGCGTAAAAATTAATTACTTAAAAGCCACAAAGTAAACTTTTAAAATCAAATAATATTTGGTATAATGGGACTATGGAGACGTTATGAAAAAAGTTTTATGTTTACTTACTACAATTCTTCTTCTATGTGGATGTAGTAAAATTAATGATAAAAATTATGATGAATTAATAAATAGTGTGGTTGCTAGTAATTATAAAATGGAAAATACCTATCGTACTGGTTATAAATATTATACCCCAACGAATATGGATATTTTAAATACCTTAGATTATAACGAAACCTTAGCAGATGACAATTATAAATATTATTTTTATGTTGATGTTGTAAGTTATTATAATCGAGTAATTGAAAGTTTTAATGAAGATGAAAAAGCTGTTTATTCCAAAAGTATAAACTATGAAGATAAGTATGGTTATATTGAGATAAATAAATGGAAGAGCGGTAAGTATTTACTTGAAATTATGTATAATTATGCTAAAATAGAAGTGATAGTAGATGAGGAAAATATTAAGAGTGCAATAACTAATTCTATGGTTGTATTAAGTAGTGTTAAATATAATAATAACATCTTAGAAAGCATTGTTGGTGAAAATGTCTTAGCAACTAAAGAGATTGAATTTAATATTTTCGAAACTAAGAAAAATGAGTCAAACTTCTTAAAAGTATCAGAAGAAGATGTTTATGAAGATAAAGATGTACCAAATGACCCAGACTTAGTAAATTAGAAGGAGTGCAACATATATGAGTTTTTTTGATAAGTTAAAAAATGTCTTATTTGAAGATGATGAAGAAACAGTAGTAGAAGAAGAAAAGAAAAAAGAAGAACCTAAAAAGGAAGAAGTAAGATTTTCCTCTCAAAGTAATAGTACTCCAGAAAAGAAAGAAGAACCTAAAAAAGAACCTAGCGTTTTTCAAAGCTTTGATGAAGAAGAATTTGATAGAATAGCCGCTATTAATAAAAATCGTTTATTAGAACGTGATAGAAAAGCTAGAGAAGAAAAGGAAAAAGAAGAAGAAAAAAGACGCTTAGAAGCTCGACAAGAAAGAGAAACTCTTAATGCTGGCTATCGTAGATATGAAGAGTTAAGATATGGAACGAGTGCTACTAGTAATAAGGAAACTAAAGAAGAACCAAAACCAAGAGATACCAGAACTAGTGAGACACCTAAGGAGCCTAGTGAATATCGTCAAAATATTTATAATAAACCAGTAGCTAGTAAGGAGCCAGTAAAAAAATTTACTCCTTCACCTGTTATTTCACCGGTTTATGGTGTTTTAGATAAGAATTATCGTAAAGAAGATATCTTGCCTCGAGCATCAAGTGAAGGAACATTACCTAAAATCATGGATGTTGATAATGTTAGAAAGAAAGCCTTTGGTTTCCTAGAAAAAAATATCGATACGGAAGAAAATGAACCTTTAAAAGATTTTCAAGGTGAAAATGAAATGCAAATGGCCGATATTTCTAAAGAATTAGATGTCGATGAAGAAATAGGCAAGACAACAAGAATTGATATTAGTGATGTAAAAGAAATCGAAGAAGATATAAAAGCAAAAGAAGAAGAACCAAAAGAGCCAACCGTTAAGTCAAACAAAAATGATGAAGAAGACTCCTTAGAAAAAGACTTATTTAATTTAATAGATTCAATGTACGAAAGTAGAGAGGATAAGTAAGTATGTTTTTAGAATTTTTGCAGGTATTTTTACCACTTGTAGTGTATGTATTATTAATTGTAATTTTAATAGTAGGAATCATTATTGGTATTAAAGCTATTAAAACTCTAGATAAAGTTGATAGAGTAGTTGATGATGTTCAACATAAAGTAAGCAGCTTAAATAGCCTATTTTCTATTATTGATATTACAACTGATAAAATAGTTTCTATTACCGATAGAGTAGTGGAAACTGCCAGTGGTATTATTGGTAAGATATTCAAGAAAAAAGATAAAAAAAGAATAGAAGAAAAGGAAAAATAAAAATGAAAAAACAAACTAAAGGTTTCATATTAGGAGCAGCCTTAGGAGTAGGTGCTGGACTTTTATTTGCACCATATCGTGGTGTTACTATGCGTAAAAAAGTAGCATCAAAATTAAATGATGTAACTGATTATGTTAAGAATATGAATAGCGAAACTTTAAGAAGTGATTGCTTAGGTATTTTAAATAATATTAAAGATTACTTAGAAGAATTAGACAGTGCTAAATTAAAAAGTGATGCTATTGTAATTGGTAATAAAATCAAAAAAGAAGTTAACAAACTAGCTGGTAAAGTAAAAGAAGTATCAGAGCCAGTAGTTAATAAAGCAATCGAAGATTTAAGAAGTAATACTGTGGTTCTCTTAAAGAAAACAGTTGAAAAATTAGAAAATTAAGATGTCAAATGATGTCTTTTTTTCTTGAATAGAT
Source organism: uncultured Bacilli bacterium (assembly GCA_934102255.1). GTDB lineage: Bacteria > Bacillota_I > Bacilli_A > RF39 > UBA660 > CAG-605. Next base: position 17,059 of record CAKOSN010000023.1, read on the forward strand.
ATAGATAAAATGGTATCATTAAATTATGAGCAAGGGAGTAATTGTAAGATGAAAAAAACATTTAAAATGTTGTGGGGTTTGGTATTGTTTTTATTATGTGTAGAAGTACAGGCTGCCAAAGGACCAACTATTGATTCTGTAGAAAATAAAGATAATGATTTGATTTATGTTCAAGCTACTAAGGGAGATTTTAATATATCTTATTACTTAATGGGAACATCAATTAGTAACGCTATTAAATATGTTTCTAGTAGTACTAATGCTTATCTTAGTATGCCAAATGGTACTTATACAATCTGGGCTGTCGATACTAATGGTAATACTTCGGCTGGTTATACAATTACCAAAGATGACGGTAGTTGCAACATGGACGGTTTAAGCAATGTAACTGGAAGTGGTACTATCGATATGTGTGGTATTATGTCATCTAGTGGCTTATATAGTAACTTAACAGAAGGTAAAACCTTAGTTACTTGTGCACCAGGATATTATTTACATACTATTCAAACAGAACCAATATCAACAACTTGTCGTTTAAGCTCACTTGACTTTACTCCTTATGGTTTACAAAAAAGATTATGTAAAAATACTTATAATTATCGTTGTGAAAAAAATACTGGTGATACCGTTTTAAATGCCTCAAGTTACTTAGGCAGTTTAAGCTTATCAAGAGGTTCCATTTCTCCAGCATTTAATCAAAGTACTTTTGATTATACAGCAACCGTTTCTAGTAGTACTTCTGTAATTACTGTTTATGCGGCTTTACTAGATAAAGATGCCTCATTTGTTGACGGTTATGAACCTAGAACAGTAAACCTTAATTATGGTGAAAATACTGTTCAAATTAAAGTAAAAGGTTTCGTTTTACAGAAAGCTACAGAATCAACTTATACTATTAAAATTACGAGAACTAAGCCTAGTACGACTGGTGGCACTACCACTTCAAAAAGTAATGTTAATACTTTAAATAATATTACCTTATCAAGTGGTACTTTATCACCAAAATTTAATAGCAATACCAACGTTTATAATGTCGAAGTTGAAAATGATGTTGATGTTTTAACCGTTGGTGCTTCCTTAAGTGATAGCAAAGCTAGTTTTGTTAATAGTTATGGACCTCGTAATGTTCATTTAAATGAAGGCGAAAATAATGTTTATATTAAAGTTAAGAGTGAAGCCGGTTCCGTTCGCGTTTATCGTTTAATTGTTACTAGAAAGAAAGCTAATACTGTTGAACCAGAACCAGACCCTACACCTACACCGGACCCAACTCCAGAACCAGAGCCTACTCCTGATAAATCCCAAGCCTTATTATCATCACTAAAACTAAGTGAAGGTAAAATTGATTTTGAAAGTAATGTCTTCGATTATAATGTTAGTGTTGCTAATGATGTAACTAATATTATAGCTACCGTTGAACTTCAAAATGATACTGATACTGTTGATATAAAAGGTGGCGAATCCTTAGAAGTAGGAGGCAATGAACTTACTATTACCGTTACTAGTAGCGACGGTAGCGTAAGTAATGTTTATACTATTTATATAATTAGAAAAGATGACGGTTCAGTTTCAGATAATAGTTTACTTAAATCATTAACTATAAGTGGTCATGCTATTAACTTTGACCCTGATGTTAATGAATACAATATCACCATTAAGAAAAATGAAACTGATGTTGGTATTGAATGTGTTCCTGATGATATTAATGCCTCTATTACTATCGAAGGTAATGCTAATCTAACTACTGGCAGTCAAATAAAAATAAGAGTTACAGCTGAAAATGGTAACTATACCGATTATTTAATTAATGTTACTGGTTATCAAAAAAAGAGTAATATAATTGGAACTATATTTATTGTTTTATTAGTAATATTAGCGATTGCTTATGCTGTACTTAGAGCTTTAGGTTATAAAATTTACTTCAATTTACAAGGTATTAAAAATTTCTTTAGTAACTTATTTAATAGCATATTTACAAGAAAATAAAATTATGATAGAATTTACTTGTTAACAAAGAAGGGCCTTACAAACCTGGAGTTAAATCGGCTAAAACCGTTATCATTAAAGAGTGTATGCATAGTCATAAAATAAGGTGGTACCGCGAGATTTCGTCCTTATATTTATGGCTATTTTTTTGTACACAAAGAGGAGGTATTAGATGTTTACAGAAGAATTAAATTATATTAATGATACACGCATAAGAGAAAGTGCTAAAATTTTATTAGAGGGCTTACCAGAGTATTTTTATACAATACCAGCCTCATCAACTGGTAAGTATCATCCAGACTTTGCTAGTGGTGAAGGTGGTCTTGTTAGACATACAAAAGTTGCCGTAAGAATGGCTTATGAGCTATATCAAATAACACCTTATGATAAATTATTTACCCAACATGAAAAAGATATTATGATAGTTGGCTTACTTATTCATGATGGCTTAAAAAAAGGTAATCCCGAGGAAAAATATACTCGTTTTGATCACCCAATCTTAGCAGCTAAATATGCTATGGATATGCAAAGTAAAACTAAATTAACTGATGCTGAGGTTAAATTAATTAGCCATGTTGTTAAGACTCATATGGGTAAGTGGAATACTGATTATAATGGTAATGAAATTTTACAAGTACCAAAAGATAGATATCAATATTTTGTACACATGTGTGATTACTTAGCTAGTAGAAAAGTAATAAATGTTAAATTTGATGATAAAGGAGAAATAATATAATGCAAAAAATGACAAATTGGGAAGAATTAGAATGGCGCGGTCTTGTTAAAGATGTAGCGGGCGCTGATATTAAAGATAAAATCAATAATGAATCTGTAACTTTTTACTGGGGAACTGACCCAACCGCTGACTCTTTACACTTAGGACATTATTCGTCTTTAGTAACTGCTAAGAGATTAATGAAAATGGGACATAAACCAATCCTTCTATGTGGCGGTGCCACTGGTCGCATTGGCGACCCAAGACCGACTAGTGAAAGAGAAATCATTAGCATTGAAGCTTTAAATAATAATATTAAAGGTATTCAAAAACAAATTGATGAAATATTTGAAGGCAATGTTAAACTAGTTAATAACTATGATTGGTTTAAAGGCTATGAATTTTTAGACTTCTTAAGAGATATCGGTAAATATGTTAATGTTAATTACATGTTAAATAAAGATATCATCAATCGTCGTCTAGAAACCGGAATTACCTATGCTGAATTTAGTTACATGTTAATTCAAGGCTATGATTTCTTAAACATGTATGAAAAAATGGGCTGCACTATGCAAGTTGCTGGTTCTGACCAATGGGGTAATATTACAACCGGTATTGATTTAATCAGAAAAATTTTAGGCAAAGAGGCTTATGGCTTTACTATGCCTTTGATTTTAGATGCTAACGGTAAAAAATTCGGTAAGAGTGAAGGCAATGCTTTATGGTTAGATAAGAATAAAACTAGTAGTTATGCCCTATACCAATACTTAATTAATACCGATGATTCTAAAGTAGAAGAATATTTAAAAGTATTTACATTCTTAACTAGAGAAGAAATCGAAGAAGTAATGGCTAAACATAATGAAGCCAAAGAATTAAGAATAGCCCAAAAAACCCTAGCTAAATGTATCATTACTGATTTAAGAGGCAAAGAAGAGTATGAAAAAGCCTTAAAAATAAGTGAAGCTTTATTTACTGATAAAATTAATATTTTAACAAAAGAAGATATAATTAATAACTTAAATACCGTACCACAAGTAGAAATAAACGAGGGCAACATTGTTGATTCCTTAGTTGATGCTAAAGTATTTAGTAGTAAAAGAGAAGCTAGAGAATTAATAAGTGGTAATGCTTTATCTTTAAATAATCAAAAAGTAACTGATTTAGAATACATTATTAGTAAAGATAACGCTATCGAAGGTGAAATCTTCTTGATTCGTAAAGGCAAAAAGAATTATTACATTGGTAATATTAAATAAATTTTAAAATAAAATCTATATAAAATATATCAAAAAAATAAGTGAAAAAAAGATAAGAAACTTACTAAATAATATGGTAAGTTTTTTTGATTTTTGGTATCATAAGATAGTAAAGAAGTGGTGTTAATGGAAAGAGAAAATATCAATTTAAAAACTGGTTTAAGTACCTCTGAGGTTGAAGCAAGGATTTCCCAGAACTTAGTTAACTATAATGATGTACCGCCAACTAAAACAATTAAACAAATTATCATTAGTAATTTTTGTACCTATTTTAACTTTTTAAATGTCTTTTTAGGTGGCGCTATCTTGATTGCCGGCATTATAGGTGGTAAATTCTTCGATGCTATTAAAAACTGTCTATTTATGGGTGTAATTATAGCTAATAGCATTATCAGTACTATTCAAGAAGTTATTTCTAAAAAAATTATTGATAAGTTATCAGTTTTATCAGCCTCTAAAGTAACGGGTATTCGTAACGGTGTAAACGTCGAACTAGGTGTTGAAGAAATTGTTTTAGATGATATTCTAGAATATAAACTAGGTAGCCAGGTAGTTGTAGATAGCATTATAAGAGAAGGAACCGTTGAAGTTAATGAATCCTTCATTACTGGTGAATCGAAAGCTATAACTAAGAAAAAAGGCGATACTCTTTTATCCGGAAGTTTTATTGTTAGTGGTTTTTGTACCGTTCAAGTTATTCATATTGGAGCCGATAATTATATTTCTAAAATTAGTAAAGAAGCTAAATATAATAAAAAAGCCAATTCTGTCATAATGAGTTCTTTTGAAGGCTTACTAAAAGTTTTATCTATTGCTATAATTCCCGTTGGCATTCTTTTAATGATAAATCAATTAGAAGTTACTAACAATTTTACTAGTGCCGTATTTAATACAGTTGGTGCCTTAATTGGTATGATACCCGAGGGTTTACTACTTCTAACTAGTTCCGTTATGGCCGTAAGTGTTGCTAGACTTGCTAAGTTTAATGTTTTAGTTCAACAACTATACTGTATTGAAACTCTTGCTCGTGTAGATGTTATTTGTCTTGATAAAACGGGCACTATTACCTCTGGAAAGATGAACATGAAAGAATTTGTTCCTGATAAAGGAGTAAAAAAAGATTATGTTGATAAAGTTTTAAGTAACTTTAGTTATGCTTTTAAAAATGTTAATGATACCTTAAAAGCTATCCAAGAAAAATATAGCATCAAGGGTAGTTGGGACGTTGAAAATGTTGTAGAGTTTTCATCAAGTCGTAAGTATAGCGTAGCAACCTTTAAAGGCGAAGGAACTTTCTTTTTAGGAGCTCCTGAATTTGTTTTAAAAGACCAAGTCAAAAAATATAATGAAATTTTAGATAAGTATAGTGATTATCGTACGCTTGTTTTAGCTAAAGAAGGCAAAAATACTAAGCAAGTTTTAGGTTTTATTATTATCGAAGATGAAATTAGAGAAACTGCTCCCGCTACTTTAGCTTATTTTAAAGAGCAGGGGGTTCGAGTAAAAATTATCAGTGGTGATAACTTCAAAACCGTAGCCTCTATTGCCAGAAGAGCCGGCCTAACCGATGTTAATGGCGTTGATGCTAGAACTATTACCGAAGAAAATGTAATGGATGCCGTAGAAAAGTATGACGTATTTGGTCGTGTAACTCCTGAGCAAAAGAAAATGCTTATTAAAGCTTTACAAAGTAAGGAACATACAGTTGCCATGACTGGGGATGGTGTTAACGATGTTTTAGCCTTAAAATCAGCCGATTGTTCCATTGCTATGGCAAGTGGTTCTGATGCTGCTAAAAATGTTAGTCAATTAGTTTTATTAGATTCTAACTTTGCATCCTTACCGGAAGTTGTTGCCGAAGGCCGAAGAACTATTAATAATGTTGAAAGGTCCGCATCTTTACTACTTATCAAAACAATATTTACTTCTATTTTAGTTTGTGTTTGTATTTTAACTAAGAGCGAATATTTTTACTTGCCAATTCAGTTAAGTCTAATTACAACATGTACTATCAGCGTTCCTTCCTTCTTCTTAGCTCTAGAACCTAATCATAATCGGGTTAAAGGTAACTTTATGTTAAAAGTAGTTAGCAAGAGTATTCCTCCCGCACTAACCGTTGTCTTTAACGTTATCATGATTTTACTATTTAGAAATCAATTTAATATCGATGCTGATTTGACTAGTACTTTAATTGTCATCATGACCGGTACTACTGGATTTATTAATTTATCTCGTATAAGTAGACCATTTAATACTTTTAGGACTATTCTTTATACTGTATTATTATCTTTATTTTTATATGTTATTATTTACCATAGTAGCTTCTTCTATTTAAGTCAAATCAACTTTAATACTATTCTTTTATATACAGTATTCTATATTTGCAGTATTTGGGTATTTGATAAATTAACGCTTCTTGTTGATTTTGTTTTAAAAACTTTTGATAAAGAATACATTGGTAATTAATATAAATTAAAAGAAAAATAAATAAAATAAGATTGTCTTAAATATTAGGCAATCTTTTTTGAAATAAAACTAATAAATTAGTCTAAAAGGACTGGTCTTACTAGGCTTTATTTGGTATTATAGATTTACAACTTGGAAGTGAAAAAATGAAGTTAGAAGATATAAAAAATCCAAAATTTTTAAAAGACATGGATTATCAAGAATTAGATAGATTAAGTGCTGATATAAGAAAATTTTTAATTGAGAATGTTTCTAAGACTGGGGGACATTTATCATCAAATTTAGGAATTGTTGAACTTACGATGGCTATTCATCGTAACTTTGATTGTCCTAAAGATAAAATTATATTTGATGTAGGTCATCAAGCCTACGTTCATAAAATATTGACTGGTCGCGCCAAAGACTTTAAAAATTTAAGAAAGCTTAATGGCTTGTCAGGATTTCAAAAAATGAGTGAATCAGTATTTGATAATTATGAAGCCGGGCATTCCTCAACGAGTCTTTCAGCTGCTTTAGGATTTGCGCTGGCCCGTGATATGAAAAAAGAAGATAATAACGTTATTGCCGTTATCGGCGACGGTTCCATTGGCAATGGCTTGTGTTACGAGGCCTTAAATCACATTGGAGATACTAAAACTAAATTAATTGTCATCTTAAATGATAATGAGATGAGTATTTCTCAGAATGTTGGGGCTCTTCATAATACTTTAGATAAAATTAGAAGTACAAAAAAGTACCATAAAACAATGCAAGATACCAAAAGTGTTTTGCAACGTATCCCTGGTATAGGTAAATATTTGTATCGTTTGATGAAATATATAAAAGAATCATTTAAAAAGTTATATATGAAAGAAGGGTACTTATTTGAAGAATTTGGTCTTAACTATTATGGTCCAATTAACGGTCATGATTTTAAAGAACTAGATAAGTATTTACAAATGGCTAAAAATGAATCTCAGCCTGTCTTACTCCACGTTATTACTAAAAAAGGTAAAGGCTATAAATATGCTGAAGAAGATAAGATTGGTCTTTGGCATGGTGTCGGTCCTTTTGATATCGAAACCGGCAAAATGTTAGGAAGCTCTAATGATAAGATTTCTTGGAGTGATGCTATTACCAAACACTTAATTAATATAGCTAAAAAAGATAAAAAAATTATCGCTATAACTCCGGCGATGGCTAACGGTAGTAAACTAAATTGTTTTAAAGAAAAATACCCTGACCGCTTTATTGATGTTGGTATAGCTGAGGAACATGCTTTGGTTTTAGCTAATGCTTTTGCACTCGAAGGTGAAAAGCCCTTTGTTTCTATCTATTCAACCTTTTTACAAAGAGGATATGATGAGATTCAGCAAGACCTTGCGCGTATGAATGGTAACGTAGTTATTGGGATTGACCGTGCCGGAATAGTTGGCGAAGACGGAGAAACTCATCAAGGTATCTTTGATGTTGCTATCTTAAATAATATTCCTAATATAATTATCATGGCCCCTCATAATAATAAAGAAGCCGGAGATATGCTATATACTGCCTTTAAAACTAAAGGCTTAGTAGCTATTCGTTATTCTAAAGATAAGATTTTCTATGAAAATACTACTTATGAACTGCAAACCATTGGTTCTTGGGAGATTATGAGTTATCCAGAAAAAATTGCTTGTAATGGTTACATAATAAGCTATGGCGACTTTTTAAACACAGCTTTAGAAGTAAGAGAAGAATTAAAAACTAAAAATATTTATTTAAACGTTATCAATGCTCGTTATATAAAACCTATGGATACCAAAGTCTTAAAAATGTTAGTAAAACAAAATAAACCTGTATTTGTTTATGAAGAGGTAGTAAGTATCGGTTCTTTAGGTAGTGAAATAGCCAAATACTTACTAGAGCAAGGATTTAATAATATCTACGAAAACTATACTGTACCTGATGAATTTATAAAACAAGGTAAAAGAAATGAAATTATCAATTTACTACACCTAGATAAGAATAGTATAATAAAAGATATAGAAAAGAAGATGAAAAAATGCAAATAGAAGTTAAAACAGTAAAATTATGTGTAATGGTACCAATAGAGTATACAGAATCTTTAAGAAGTGCGATTGGCAAGTACCCTTGTGGTATTCAAGGTAATTATAGTGAATGTATGAATATTACTAGATGTAATTGCACCTTTAGGCCAAATGATAAAGCTAACCCTTTTAAAGGAAGTAATGGCGTTTTAGAACGCTCGATTGAAGATAAAATTGAAGTTGTCTGTGATATTGATAAAGTAAAAGGCCTAATTAAAGTAATTAAAGAAAATCATCCTTATGAAGAAGTAGGAATTGATATTTACCCCTTAATTGATTTAGATTCTTTTAAAGATTAAATATAAAAAGCATAAAATATATTAGGTGGTAATAAATGGGTGATATAGTAGTTTTTCATACCAAAGAAGAACAGGAAATATTAAGACAAATAGCCGAACAAGAAATACTAAAAGGTAATATCTTAGGTCAAGCTAAAAATCCGCATGATAATACGATTTTTGAAGCAATAGATGATGTTGATATTGAAATTCAAGAATTATTAAATATGCTAGAAGCTAAAAGAGAAGAAAATGCTAAAAGAAGCATTGTAAACCAAAGAAGATTACAAAAAAAATAATATTAAAATGGATAATAATTAATACAATATTATTAATACTATCCATTTTTTCTTTAATAAAAATTATATTGTGCTATACTATCCTTATAGGATAGGAATTATATATGAGTAAAATTAGTTATGTGTTAAAAAGAATTAGAAAGATGAATTATCAAAAAATGTTCGCGGCAATTAAAGAAATTAGCCAAGAAACGAAAAAGAGTAAGTTATTTATCTTTAATGATATGATTTATTGTGGGTTTAAATATCAGGCAGGATATTCTGATTATAAATTATATAAAATGTATAATATGAATGCTTCAGAAAGAAAAACAATTATTACTAGAGGAATAAATAATAATATTGTCAAAAAATATAATAATCAAGCTTATATTGACCGCTTTGAAAATAAAGCCTTGTTTAATAAGCTATTTGCTAAATATTTAAATAGAGAATGGCTTTTTTTAGAAGAAGCTAGTTTAGATGATTTTAAAAAGTATACTGGTAAAAAGAAGAAAATAATAGTAAAACCACTTTCTTTAAGCTGTGGCCGTGGCGTTGAAAAAATTAATTTAGAAGGTAAAGATTTAGCCAAAATTTATGATGAACTTTTAAAAAGTGGGAGGACTTTAGTAGAAGATGTAGCTCCGCAAAATGCGGAATTAAATAAAATTTATCCCTATTCCGTAAATACTTTAAGAGTAGTTACGTTAAAAGGACACGTAGTTTGCATTTTCTTGCGTATTGGCAACAACGGTAATGTCGTTGATAATTTTAATCATGGCGGTATGGTTGTTCCCGTTGATATTGAAACTGGTAAAATTGATTATCCGGCTCTTGATAAAAATGGTAATACTTATGAAATTCATCCAATGACTAAAGTAAAAATTACCGGTACTATCGTTCCTATGATAGATGAAGTAAAAAAACTATGTATTGATGCTTGTAAAGTTGTACCTGAAATCGGCTATATAGCGTGGGACGTTTGTCTTGGAGAAACTAAGCCTTGTTTAATCGAAGGCAATGATTTTCCAGGCCATGACTTATACCAGTTGCCAGTACACCGCAAAGGAAATATCGGTCTATTGCCTGTATTTGAAAAAGTCATGCAAGAAGATTAACTTAAAGACTAGAATTTAATATTATTCATAATTTAAAAGATATATGATACAATTATAGTGATTAGAGAGTAGGCGTTTTATGAAACATTTTTTTAGAATATTGGGTTTATTACTGATTTTTCCCCTTATCGTCTTGGCTGACGGCGTAGAAGATTATTATATTAATGCTACAGTTGAAGCAGACGGCTCTTTATTAGTTGAAGAATATTTTACTTTAAGTGGAACTTATAATGGCTATGAAAGAATAATTAACTACCGTAACAGTAGTGCCACTCCTTTTGATATAAATGCCAGTAGCTATGGTGGTTCATCCGCTCACAATGGTAGTGGTCTGGAGATATTAGAGGTAGGTGGGGCCAGTAGCTATTTTAAAGGTGATTTTGAAAATTTAAGTATTGATACTTTTACTTACGATGATGATGCTACCAAAGGTACTTATGGTGTTTATAATTATGATACAACTTCAAATGGTAAAGATATCATGATATATAATCCCTCAAGGAGAGGTAAAGCCTTTTATATAAAATATCGTCTTAAAGACATGGCTATTCTTTTTAATGATGTAGGAGAAATTGGTTGGAATGTTATAGGTGATGCCTTTAGAGAAGATATTGAGGCCTTAGTAATAACTCTAAATGTTCCAGGTAATACCGGTGAGTTAAAAGCTTGGGCTCACGGACCTTTAACTGGCTTTATAACAGTTGATAGTAATGAAAAAGCCACATTTACCATAAGCAATTTAAGTGCTTATACATCGATTGATATTCGTAGTACTTTTAATCCTAGTGTTATCGCTAGTAGTACTAAAAAATATGATACCAATGCTTTAGATAAAATCTTAGCTTATGAAATTAAGAAAGCCGAAGAAGCTAATGAACAAAGAAGACAAAATGAGGCTAACAATGAGAAAAATGCCTTATATTATTTAAATAACTTTGAAAGTAATATTACTAGGGATAATTATAACTTAGCTTATAAAGCCATTAATATTTTAATGGACGGTGATACGAAAACTAGTTATTTAGAAGAATTAAAAACTTATAAAGAAAAGCTAGATAAAATTGAAGAGGCTGCTGCCTTAGAAAGTCTTGATACTTTAGAGGCAAAACTTAATATGGATTGTTATGAAGATGCTACCAAAAAAATTCTAGTTTTAGATAATGAAACTTTAAAAGCTCAATATCAAGAACGTCTAAATACTATTTATGTTAAATTAGAAAAAAAAGAAAAAGAAAGAGATAATCTTCGTATCGCTGGTGGCATTGGTTTAGGCATTTATATTTGCTATTTATGTACTGTAATTTATAAAAAGTATAAAAAAGACCCCGAAGTAGAATTTAACAACGATTATTTAAGAGAAATACCTGATGAAGCAACTCCTGAAGACGTATCTTATTTATTTGATAAAAATATAAGTGATAAAGCCATGTCGGCCTCTATTATGGATTTAATTAGAAGAAAAGTTATTACCCAAGAAAAAATTGATGATAAAAATTATCGTTTAACCCTACATAGTGATATATCTATTAGCCTTAAAGATAGTAAACTAGTAAAAGTTATTTTTGGCAATAAAACAGAAATAACTACTAAAGAAATGAAAAGAAATGCTAGACTTTCTTATAATTCTGTCGTTAGTAATTATAATTACTATAAAAAACAAGCCTTAGAAGATGCCACAAACAAATTATATTATGAAGATAATGTAAAAAAGATAATTAATTCTGGTAATAAATCAAATAATCCAAAAGTTATATTTATTGTAATAGCGTTCTTCATTTGTTGCTTCTTTCCACCATTATTCTTAGTAGGAATTCTAGCTTTAATAGGTTATTCAATTTATAAATATATTAAAAGCTTTAAAGAAGATGTTGGTAAAGGACTTATAGTTTCTAACTTACTAGTTATTGGTTTAATAAGTATTGGCTTTACAATATATATTATGAGTGCTAACTTCCTATATAAAAACTCTTTATTTGCTTACTTATTATTACTATTATTTGTAATTTGCGTTAGTGTTTGGTTTGCTATTCCTACTAAAAGAACTTATGACGGCGCTCTTGCTTATAAAAAATGGAAAGCTTTAGAAAAATTCTTAAAAGACTTTGGTTCTTTTGCTGATAAAGAAGTACCAGAAATTACTTTATGGGAAAAATATTTAGTATATGCAACCCTTTTTGGTTGTGCTAAAGAAGTATCTAAAGTTATGGATATGCGTTTTAAAGAATATAATATGTCCGGCATCGATTACTACGATTCATGGGCAACAAGTTATTATATAAATGATTTAATAAGCTCGGCTGTAAGAACATCAGTTGCCAGTGCCCAGAGTGCTAAAGCAGCTAGTGAGTCTTCATCATCATCCAGCGGTTCTTGGTCAAGTGGCTCCGGTGGTGGCGGCGGATTCTCTAGTGGCGGCGGTTCCTTCGGTGGCGGCGGCGGCGGCGGTCGCTTCTAAAATGTTAAAATTTATTAAATGAACAAATAAAGTCATAGATATTTTAGAAAATTTTAAAATATTTATGACTATTCATTTTAAATAGAGGATAAAAGGTGTTAAATGAAAAAAATATGGATTTTACTAATCTTATTGTGTCCCTTTGTCATAAGGGCTGCTAGTATCGAAGATTACTATATCAATGCTACTTTAAATAGTAACGGTGATTTATTAGTTGAAGAATACGTTTTACCTAAAAATAATACCGACTATTGGCAGAGAAATATTTATTATCAAGATAATGAGACTACAGAAAATAATCTTGATTACACAAGTTTAAATAATGCCAGTGGTATCGAATTATTAACCATTGGTAGTGTTCCGAAAGTGAAAAATGATAAAGAAGAAATAACAGGTGTTAAAGAATTTACAAAAGTAAATGTAGCTAGTACTGGCGATAATAATGTCTATCTCATTAGAAATGATATCGATAAGGAATATCTAAGAATTTATAAAACCGATAATGAGGCTTACTACTTAAAATATATAATAAAAGACTTAGCTGTAAAATATGAAGATATTGCCGAAATATACTTTAATATTTTAAAAAATAATCAAGATAAAATTAAAAATTTAAAAATAACAATAAATTTACCCGATAACAATAAGGCTTACAGTTTTCCTAAAGGTAAAAATGTCAAAAAAGGAATAAATAATAATTATAAACTTTCTTATCAATATAAAGATATTAAAGAAAATGAAGATATAAAATTAAGAATATTATTTAATAAAGATATCGTTAGCAATAGTACTAAAGAAAATAGTAACAAAACTTTAACAGAAATACTAAATTTTGAAAAGCAAAATAAAAATATAGTTAGTGATATTAATAAATTTTTAGAAGTAGTTATTGTAATCTTAATTATTATTAATTATTCTTTGCTAGTTACATATACTAGACTTAGTATAATAAGCTATAAGGACATAGTAAAAATTTTAAAAAAGAAATTTAATAAAAAAAGTATTATGTATTTAGTAGTAAGTTTAATTATCGTTGGAGGATTAGTATTCTTAAGAATCCTTGGTATAACTTTGTTACTTTTAAGTATTATTATCAGTTCTTACATTATAAATAGAAGTAAAAAAGATAAAAAAATAAAATACTTAAGTACAATGTATATTCTTATAATGTTTATTTGTTCTCTTAATTTAATAAGAGAAAATAATATTTTTTATATAATTCTAAGTATATTAGACATAATAAGCTTATATAGTTTAAGTCTAAAAACTAATGGAAAATTAGAATAATTCATTATTAATTATAAAGGAGCTTGGCTCTTTTTCTTTTGGCTTAATATTTGTCTTTGAAATCTCTACATTTTGGAAATACTATCTATAAAAATGTTAGTGTAGAATAAGTGTGGAGATTTTTGCTCCAAATTGAGTTATAATATATCTTGATTTTATGATAATATGGT
>CAKOSN010000024.1 GCA_934102255.1 uncultured Bacilli bacterium
ATTCATTCTTATCCTGATCGTCATGTATTTACTGAGGAAGACCGTCCAATAGTAATGGATTTAGTTAACAATATAAACACAGTTAACTTAAAAAGAGAGCAATCCTCAATAAATGATTTAGAAGATTTAAAAACAATTATAGATTGGATAAATGATAATGGTGGAAAACTGCCAAATAAAAATAGTAATATTTTAGAAGAAAAAAATTACGCTTTAAAATTAAATGTTATTTTATATCGCTATATTAAGTATTTTAATAATCCAGAAGAATTAGATAGCATCAAGAATAAAAGGGTTATAGAAGAAATATTAAGATTAGGTTCTGAAATAGACTTATGGAATATCAAAATAGATGAACCGACAAGACAAAGAAAAGTAAAAGAAGCAGAAGAAAAAGAAGAAAAATTTTTACAAGGTTTCTTACAAGTTGAAAGTTCAGTTAGTGATTTTGTAAATCTTGAACATGAAATAAACGAATTAGCATCTCCGGAAGAGGTATTCAATAAGTGGTACAAACTAGCTGTTGAATACCGTAATGGACATGGCGACTTATTAGTGCCAACAAGCTACAAAACAAAGTCAGGAGAAAAACTTGGACGATGGATAAGCAACACACGTGTTGCTTATAAAAAAGGTGACTTATCACCAGACCAGATTGAAAAGTTAAATGCTATTGATATGGTTTGGGATGTTAAAGAATACGTATGGAATAAGATGTACAATTTAGCTGTTGAGTATCGTAATGAACATGGCAACTTGTTAGTGCCATTTGACTACAAAACGAAGTCAGGAGATAATCTTGGACGATGGATAAGCCGTGCACGTCTAGCTTATAAAAAAGGTGATTTATCACCAGACAAAATTGAAAAGTTAAATGCTATTGATATGGTTTGGGATGCGTCAATAGATCATGAAGAAAAATGGAACAAATGGTACCCATTAGCTGTTGAATATCGTAATGAACATGGCGATTTGTTAGTGCCACAAGACTATAAAACAAAGTCAGGAGAAAAACTTGGACAATGGATAAGCGAATGTCGTAAAGATTATAAAAAAGGCAAATTATCACCAGACCAAATTGAAAAGTTAAATGTTATTGATATGGTTTGGGATGTTAAAGAATACGTGTGGAATAAAATGTACAAGTTAGCTGTTGAATATCGTAATGAACATGGCGATTTGTTAGTGCCACAAAGATACAAAGCAAAGTCAGGAGAAAAACTTGGACGATGGATAATACAAAACCGTCAAGATTATAAAAACGGCAAATTATCACCAGATCAAATTGGAAAGTTAAATGCTATTGATATGGTTTGGGATGCGTCAATAGATTATGAAGAAAAATGGAATAAATGGTACCAATTAGCTGTTGAGTATCGTAATGAACATGGCAACTTGTTAGTGCCACACGACTACAAAACAAAGTCAGGAGAAAAACTTGGACGATGGATACGCACTCAACGTTCTTATTATAAAAAAGGTGACTTACCATCAGACAAAATTGAGAAGTTAGAGGCTATTGGTATGGTATGGGATGCATCTCCTAAAAAGCCGTGGGAAGAGTGGTACGAATTAGCTGTTGAATATCATAATGAACATGGCGACTTGTTAGTGCCAACAAGCTACAAAACAAAGTCAGGAGAAAAACTTGGACAATGGATAACCACTACACGTCAAGCTTATAAAAATGGTGATTTATCATCAGATAAAATTGAAAAGTTAAATGCTATAGGCATGGTTTGGGATATTAAGGCTAACAAGAGTAATATTGAAGACTATTTAGAAGAATTAAAAACTAGTGAACCACCAATTATTATTGATAAAAAAATTAATAAAGAAGTCTTAAGTCATGTATCTTTATTAGAACTACAAAGTAAAATTAGGTTCTTAACCAGAAATGGAATCTCACCAGTAGATAGTTCAGGTAAATTAATAGACATCTTTAGTATGAGTAGTCCTGACATAGAAGAAAAATATGGTATATCTTTAGAAATTATAATAAATACTTACGGAAAAGGAGTAGCTAGAAAATGATATTTGATAAATATTTAAATGATACCTATTTAGATATCTTATATAGTAATTATAATTTAGATTATTTAAAATCAATAGATCCTAATAACTTTATCGAAATATATAACTTACTTAAAAATAAAGGCTTCTATTTTATAGATGACATTATAATTAATTATATAGATATTTTTGAACTAGATAGTTATTACTTAAATAAAGTTTTAACTTACTTAGAAAGTAAAATGGGTAAAGATTATATTAAAAGAATTGGGCGTAATATGACCATCTTAGAAAGAATAATCGATACGACAATAAACTTAGAATTAAAAGAAGATTAATTATAGGAGCTGAGTGGAAATGAATAATTTCTACTTAGTTTCTTTTTTTAACTTTAAAATTTGAAAAAGCCCCAGAAAATAACTTTTGGAGCCATATGTGATACAATCTAATTGACGAAAGAAGATATATAACATGAATTATTTTAACATAAAAATCATTGTTTTAATATTATCCTCACATAGAGAAAGTAAGAAAATAGTCTAAAATCTGATTTGTAATAAAAATATTCTAAAATAACCACTTAAATAAGGCTGGAATAAAATAATTATGTCAATAAACTGATTATTTATTTCCACTCAGCCCATTTTAAAGTTAAAATAATAAAAATATCTTTTATTTTTAAGTATGATGTGTTACGATAACAGCCAAGTTTAAAAAAATTAGAAAGAAGGACTTTACATGACTTTTAATAACTGGTATACACTTGCTCTTAACTATTATAAAGAAAATGGTAATCTCTTAGTACCAAGAAACTATATAACCCCAACCGGTCAAAAATTAGGTTACTGGATAGCTAACCAACGTAAAGCTTATCATAAAGGCTATTTAACCAATGAGCAAATTAAAAAATTAGAAAGTATCAATATGAACTGGGGTAAACACAAAGATAATTGGTCTTATATGTACAAGTTGGCTCAAAATTATTATAAAGTACATGGTAATTTTTTCCTACAAAAAAACTCTAAAGATAGAACGATAATTCAGCTAAATAAATGGCTTACTTGCCAATACCATGCTTATCTTAATGGTAATCTTACCAAAGAAAAAATCAATTTATTAGAACAAATTGGTATCGATTTTACTACTAAAAATTCTAAAAGAATAAAGCCTCATAGTTATAATAGTTGGGATAAGATGTATAACCTAGCAGTCCTTTACTTTGAAGAACACGGTAACCTTTTAGTACCGCAAAAATATATAACTGCAACTGGTGAAGCCTTAGGTGCTTGGATAACTAGAAATCGTCATGATTATTTAAATGATAAACTTTCTAATGAACAGATAATTGCTTTAAATCGCATTGGCATGAATTGGGATGCCTTGAGTGCTAAGTGGGATAAAATGTATGAACAAGCAGCCACTTATTCTAAAGACCATGGTAACTTACTTGTACCATATCGTTATATGACTAGTAGTGGTGAGAGATTAGGCATTTGGATATTTTTACAGCGTAGATACTTTTGGCAAAATAAATTATCTTCCTTAAAAATATCAGCCTTAGAGCGTATTGGTATGGTCTGGAATATAAAAAAATATAAAGAAATTTATGCTTATATAGAAACCTTGAAAACCCAAGAACCACCAATAATAATAGATAGAGAACTTAATTCTTCTATACTAAATAACATCTCATTAAGTGAGTTTCAAAGTAAAATTAACTTTTTACTTGTTAATAATATTTCACCAATAGATAGTAATGGTAATTTAATCGATATCTTTACTATGGCAAGTACTGATGTCGAAATTAAGTATGGTCTTTCACTAGAAAGTATAATCCCTAATTATAAAAATACTGATTCTAAAAGTCTTGAATTAAAAAAGTAAGTATTAAAATTAGTATATTGATAAAATTTACTATAGATAAATTAAATTTAATGTTTCCAAAACTAAATAATATGTTATTATATAAAAACAACAAGAAAGGAAAACAATATGTTAATAAGAAATAAAGAAAGATATCCCAAAGTAACTAGAAATCAAATGTCTTTTGAGGAGTGGTTTAGTTTAGCCGAAAATTATTATAAAGAGCACGGCAATTTATTGGTGCCAATAAAATATGTAACCCCAACTGGGGAAAAATTGGGTATTTGGATTGTAAATAATCGTAAAAGATATGCTGATGGCCTGCTTTCGGCCGATAGAGTAAGAGCCTTAAATAGTATAGGTATGTTTTGGAGTATTCATGAAAAGAATTGGCAAGAAATGTATACTGCTTTATTGGAATATCAAAGTATCCATGGTGATTTAAATGTTCCTTCTAAATATGTTACAGAAAGTGGAAAACCTCTAGGCAGATGGCTAATAAATCAACGTGCCCTTTATTTAAAAGGTACACTTCCAGAAGAACACCAAGAAAAATTAGAAAGTATTGGCATTATCTGGAAATCTAACGAGACTAAATGGTCTTTTATGTATAAACTTGCTACCGAGTACAAAAAAGAACACGGTAATTTAAATATTCCACAAAATTATACTACTTCGGATGGAAAGACTTTGGGACTTTGGTTGCAAACACAACGCAATAATTATCGTGATGGTAAACTAAGACCAGAAAGAATAAAGCTGTTAGAGGATATTGGTATCTCTTGGCGAATAAATAAGCGTCATAGTTGGAATGAAATGTTTCTCTTAGCTAAAAAATATTACGAAGAAAATGGTAATCTTTTAATACCAAGAGATTATAAAGCTATAAATGGTGAACCTCTTGGCATCTGGTTATCTACTCAAAGAGATAATTATCGCAGTGGTACTTTATCCCAAGAAAGAACAATAGCTTTAGAAAGTATTAATGTTGTTTGGAACTTTAAAGTTAGTAAGAAAATTTCTAAATATTTAAAAGACTTAGCAAGAAAAACATCCCTTGTTATTGATGAAGAGCTTAACAAAGATATTTTAAATCACATATCTTTAATTGAACTACAAAGTAAAATAAAATATGTTACTGATATGGGGGCTTTGCCAATAGATGATAATGGTCGTTTAGTTGACATCTTTAGTATGAGTAGTCTTGATATGGAAGTAAAATATGGTATATCTTTAGAAGCTATAATTGAATCTTACGAAGTAAGTAATACTAGAAAACTATATTTTTAATGAATTTAATGGTGGAATTTTTATGAAAGAAAACAATAAACAAGTAGTAATGAAATTTAATGAATGGTATCTTTTAGCTTCAAATTATTATAAAGAGCAAAAAAACTTACTCGTTCCACAAAAATATGTAACTATAGAAGGCTATACTTTAGGTATTTGGATTGCTAAAATGCGTCAGTTTTATAAAAATAGCCAATTAACTAAAGAACAAATAAATATGTTAGAAAGTATTGGCATGGTATGGATTGTAAAACAACGTAATAGTTGGGATAAAATGTTTACTATTGCCAAAAAATACTCTAGAATTCATGGTAATTTAAATGTACCTACTAATTATGTAACAGCAAACGGTGAAAATCTTTATAACTGGTTAGCTAATCAGCGTAAAGCCTATCACAAGAAAAAACTTACAATAGAACAAATAAAAAGTCTAGAAAATATCGGCATGCTTTGGAATAGTCATAAAGAAATTGATAACTGGTTTAATATGTATTATTATGCCGAAGAATATTTTAAAGAACACGGTAACTTAAAGATATCTCGCTCTTGTGAAAATACGAAATTGGAAAAATTAAGAAAATGGTTATCAGACCAACGTCATAAATACCAAAATCAAACTCTAGATAGTTATAAAATAGTTCTTTTAGAACGTATCGGCATCATTTGGGAGACTAAAAAAACATTAGACTGGGATATGATGTATAAAAAAGCTTATAGATACTTCGAAGAACATGGCGACTTAAACATTTTAAGAAGTTATGTAACGGAAGATAATCTTCCTTTAGGAAAATGGCTAGCCTATAATCGCTATCTTTATGCATATGGTAAATTATCGCAAGAAAGAATTTCTAGGTTAGAAGCCATTGGTATCGTTTGGCGCAAGGCTCATCATAATAAATGGGATAAACTATATGAAGCAGCTAAACGTTATTATGATAAATACCATAATTTACTAGTACCAATATCATATATAACGCAAACTAATGAACGCCTTGGGGAGTGGATAATTAGACAACGAAAAATATATGCCGAAGGTCGTATGTCTGAAGAAAAAATTAAAAAACTTGAAGCCATTGGCATGACCTGGGATACTAAAGAATATGAATGGAACGAAATGTATGCCTTAGCTAAAAAATACTATGCTGAAAATCATAACTTACAAGTTCCTAGTAACTATGTAACCACTGATGGAACAAACTTAGGAGAATGGATTATTAAAAAACGTCAAGCTTATAGAAATAATATTCTTTCTAAAGAAGAAATAGAGACTTTAGAAGCCATTGGTATGATATGGCATGTCCATGAAGATAAGTGGTATAAAAAATATAATGAAGCCAAAAAATACTATGAAAAATATGATAATCTTTTAATACCAACTAGTTACTTAACCGAGGATGGTACTCTTTTAGGAGAATGGCTTCAACGCCAGCGTTATATTTATCAAAAAAATAAATTATCTTTAGAAAGAATAATAGCCCTAAGTAATATTGGTATGGTTTGGAATACTAGACTAAGTAGAGGTATTAATGCCTATTTAGAAGAATTACAAAATAGTGAAAATCCTATTATCATAGATAAGAATATTAATAGTGATATTTTAAAACGTATTTCTTTAATTGAACTGCAAAGTAAAATAAAATTAGTTACTGATTATGGTGTATCGCCTGTTGATAGCAATGGTCGCTTAATTGATATCTTTAGTATGAGTAGTCATGATATGGTATCAGAATTTGGTATTTCTTTAGAAGAAGTAATAGCAGCATTTAAAGAAAATAAAACTATTAAACTTGATTTAACAAAATAAACCATGAGATTATTAAGAATAATATCTTAATAGTCTTTTATTTTTTCGCAAATTATGGTAGTATAACAACCACTAGAAAAGGGGATTAATATGGAAGAAAATAAAGAAATTAAAAAAAGTAAGAAAATTATGACTTTTGATGAATGGCTCGAATTAGTAAGAAAATATAAAGAACAATATGGAAACTTATTGGTGCCTTCTAAATACATTACTCCAACCGGTGAAAATCTTGGCAGATGGATAGTAAATTGTCGTGCGGCTTTTAAAAAGGGTAAATTATCATTAGAACAAAGAGAAGCCTTGGATAAAATTGGTATGACTTGGCAAATGGTCGAAAGAAACGATTGGAAAGATATGTTTGCTTTGGCTTCTTTATATAAAGAAGAACACGGCAATCTAATAGTGCCATTTAGTTATATAACACCAAATGGAAAACCACTTGGTAGATGGATAAGACAACAACGAACAAATTATCAACAAAAAAAATTATCTGAAAAACAAATAGAAAAATTAGAAAGTATAGGTATGCTTTGGCACGCTAGAAAAGATGATTGGGAGGAAATGTATAGTTTAGCTACTGATTATTACAAAGAGCATGGCAATTTAAATGTTCCTAAAGATTACGTAACGCCGGAAGGTGAACAATTAGGTCATTGGATAAAAAATCAACGCTTATATTACTGTTATAAAAGGACCATTACTGAAGAGCAAATAGAAAAATTAAATAGCATAGGTATGTTATGGAAAGTAAATCAAGACTATTCATGGAATCATATGTATAACTTGTCAAAGAAATATTTTGAAAAGCATGGCAATTTGCTTATTACGAGAAGTTATGTCGCTGAAAATGGTGAACATCTTGGTAAATGGATAGCTACTAGACGTTGCGAATATATGGCAGGAACACTTTCTAAAGAAAAGCAAGAAAAATTAGAAGATATCGGTATGGTCTGGCAAGTAAATCAAAGCTATTCATGGAGTCATATGTATAAATTAGCTGCAGATTACTTTGAAAAATATGGTAATTTAACTATTCCAACTAGTTATGTAACCGAAAATGGCGAAAATCTTGGAGCCTGGATAGCTGAAAATCGTGATAACTATGAAATTAAAAATCTTTCTGAAGACCAAGTAGAAAAATTGGAAACAATCGGCATGGCTTGGAGCTTAACAGAAAACGAGTGGAATGAGAAGTATGAAATGGTTAAAGAATATTATCTTAAATATGGTAATTTATCAACTAGACGAAATTCTAATCCTCCACTTAGTCCAAATCTTTTGAATTGGCTAAGTTGGCAACGTAAATATTATCAAATGAATATGTTATCAGAATCAAAAACCAAAAAATTAGAAAGTATTGGCATGAATTGGAATGTTTCTGGTAAACATTGGTATGACATGTATAAGTTAGCCAGAGAGTACCGTTTAAAATATGGTAATTTATTAATTTCTAAAGAATATATAACCGAAGATAATAAGAATTTAGGGATGTGGATATTTATTCAACGTAATTCTTATGTTAGAGGTATGTTACCAGATGACAAAAAGAAAATGCTGGATGCCCTTGGCATAATATGGGATATTAAGACCAATAAAACCGAGATTGATATATTTATAGAAGAACTACCTTTTTATGTTGATAAAACTATCAATAGTGATATTTTAAGTCATACATCCTTAATAGAATTTCAAACTAAAATGCAATTTTTAAACGATATTGATATTTCTCCAGTCGATGAAGAAGGTAAATTAGTTGATATTTTTAGTATGTCAAATTATGATATCGAAGAAAAATATGGTGTGCGCATAGAATCTCTAATTGAATATTATAAAAGAGATTTTTCTAGGAAATTACATTTATAAAAAATATGAAAGTAGGGAATAATATGACTTTTGATGAGTGGTTCAAATTAGCTTGTGAGTATAAAAATGAACATGGCGACTTATTAGTACCAAAGGAATACAAAACAGAAAGTGGTAAGAATCTTGGCAGTTGGATAAAAGAAAAACGTAAATATTATTTTAAAAATAAATTAACTACTGAACAAATCGAAAAATTAGAAAGTATTGGCATGGTTTGGAAAGTTCATGAACAAGCTTGGGATGACATGTTTGCCTTAGCTGTTGAGTATGCAAATGAACATGAAAATTTATTAGTGCCACAAAAATATATAACAGAAAATGGAAAACCTCTTGGTATTTGGATAAGTAATTGCCGTATTTTTTATAAAAATGACAAATTATCACAAGAAAAAATCGAGTCTTTAGAAAGTATCGGTATGATATGGCAAGTCCATGATAAAAAATGGGATGATATGTATGCTATGGTGAGCTTATATTATCAAAAACATGGTAATTTAAATATTCCTTGTGATTATAATAATGCTAACAATATCTCACTAATCCATTGGATAATTCGTCAACGTGAGCTTTATGAATTAAACAAACTTTCTAAAGAAC
This sequence comes from uncultured Bacilli bacterium, assembly GCA_934102255.1. GTDB lineage: Bacteria > Bacillota_I > Bacilli_A > RF39 > UBA660 > CAG-605. The sequence goes on from CAKOSN010000024.1 coordinate 9,431, forward strand.
AAGTAGAAAAATTAGAAAGACTAGGTATGGACTGGAAAAAGTCTAAAAGGCATAATTGGTCATACATGTATAGATTAGCCGAAAACTATTATAAGGAACATGGTAACTTAATTATTCCTGGACGTTATATATCAGAAAATGGCGAACATCTTGGCGAATGGATATTAAAAAATCGCCGTAATTATATAAAAGGAAAACTTTCTTCTGATAGAATTGAAAAGTTGGAGAATATTGGCATGGTTTGGGAAATCGTAAAAAAAGATTGCTGGGAAGAAATGTTTGAGCAAGCCAGCGAATATGTAAGAGTGCATGGCAATCTCTTAGTACCAACAGTGTATAAAACTGAGAATAATAAGCCACTTGGACTATGGATAAAAGACCAAAGATATGATTATAAAAAGAATCAACTATCAAAAGCTAAACAAGAACAATTAGAAGCAATCGGTATGGTATGGACTGTTTGTGATTACAAGTGGAATACTATGCTTCTTATGGCTAAAAGATATTACTTAGAACATGGTAATCTGTTTATTGATGATAGTAGCACACTACCAGACATGAAAAAACTTAAAAAATGGCTTATATATCAACGAAATCTATGTATTAAAGGCAAATTATCCGAAGAAAAGAAAAAAGCTTTAGAAAGCATCGGTATGGTCTGGGATGCCAAACTAAGTAAAGAAAATATTAATATCCATTTAGAAGAATTAACAGTTACTAGTGATAAAGAAAAAAATAAAAATGTTTTAAAATATATTTCTGCAATCGAACTTCAAACTAAGATAAGATTCTTAAGCGACATAGGAGAGTCTCCAGTAGATGAAAATGGCAGGTTAATTGATATATTTACTATGTCAAACCATGATATCGAAGAAAAGTACGGCGTAAATATTGAATCTTTAATTAAATACTATAAAAAAGATAATACAAGAAAACTAAAAATAAAATTATAAAGTTATTAAGACTATCTAATTAATACCTAGCTAGTCTTTTTCTTTTTCAAAGTTTATGATAGGATAAATATATAAATAGAAGGAAACTAATATGGAAGAATTATTTAATATAACAAATTGTTATCAAGATGATAATTATTATTACTTTTTTAGAGCCCTAAATAAAAGAGATATGACTGGTATTAGAAATAAATCTATTTTAGATGATGCTGGTCATATAAATAAAATTATTACTGATAGTAAGTTTTATAATCATACTGATAGATATAATGAAGAATCAAGTCTTACTTTAGAAGAAATGTTTAATCATATTAAAACCCATTATGATAAAGATACTAATTGTATATCCCTAAGTAGTGATGCTAATGTATGTTTAACTTATGGTAGAAGTGATTACGAAGATAAATATATAATTGTAAAAGTACCTAAAAATGAATTAGGTAGTACTACTTTTAATGCTAGTAAATATATGTTTACAGAGATTACTAATAGAACCCTAGAATATATAAAGACTCATCAAGATGATTTAACGGACATACAAAGATATTATATTGACTCTTTAAGCCATGTTTCTACTAGAGAACAATTAGATAATCTAAAGAAAACTTTACCCGAAGAATCTGTTAATCAAACTGATGAAAAATTTCAAAATGGTTTTAACTTTATTAAAAGTAAGCCTTATGAAGGTTATAGTGACGAAGAAAATTTAGCAAAAGATAAACTAGTAATGCTTTTAGATATCTTAGATTTTGAAGCTATTAAAGGTAAAACTAATCGCTTTGCTATTCAGACTATGAGCCTTGCTTTTTCAGCCAGAGAATTTGATTATTATAAAGATATACCAGGAGAAAAAATAATTGAAATGCCAACTTCTTTAATAGAAATAATGGCTATCTTACAGCAAGTACCCGAAACAAAAGAAATTAGAGAAATTAAAACATATATCTTAACTCATCTAGATACCATAAAACAAAATATAAAAGAAATAGACTATAGTAATTTTAATCCCGAAGGCTTAGATTTAAGTTTAGATAACTTATATAAGTTGACAGAAGGTAAAATAAATTATAAAGATGCCAAAGAATTATACATAAATTCTATGTACTTAGTAAAAGCTAAATTAAGAACTTACTTTTCAGTTAATTTACTAAATAATATCTTAAATAATAATCCTAAATATAGTAAAACCTTACAATATATCTTAGATAACACTTTAGGTATAGAACCAACTATTATGGCAAGAAGTGGTAATAATACTATGAAAGTAAGTGATACCATTTTCCTATATTTACCTAAGAAATATCAAAGTCTTTATGATTATATTAACTCCTTAAAAGCAAGTGATATGTCTAAATTATTTATAAGTCCTAGTAGTACTTTTAATACTTTATTTACTAAATATATAGATGATAAAAATACCATTAAACAAGATAAAGAAGAGTGGTATGCTAATGCCTTAATTGATGCGATTGACTTAGAATCTTTAAATATCGAAACCAGTTTTAATGAGACTCAAAAAAGAAAAATAGTTAATGCCTTAGTTAGTCATAATTTTATGGACTATTATGAGAAAGTTAAAACTATAAGTGATGATGGTTCGATTGCTACTTCAATGTTTGCATCACTAATAGCTAAAAAAGATGAATTTACTAGTGATACTAATATTATAATAGACAAGTTAAAAGACTATATTGGCTATAATGAGATAAAAGAGTACAAATTACTTTTAAGAAAAATTCAAAGAAGAGCCTATGAAAATGTTGAAAAGGCCTTTGCTTCTAGAAACTTTACAACTGCTATTATGCCAACTGGTTCCGGAAAAAGTTTCTTAGCCCTTGCTGAAATGCTTGACCATAAAAATGAAAAAATACTTTATATAGCGCCTAACAAAATTATCTTGGACCAAATTGAATATTATATTGGCAAATACTTAAGCGAGCAAGGGTATACTTATAATGATTATCACACGGTATTTCCTAATTTATCTTTAGTAACTTACCAAGATTTAAAAGATTTTAAAACTGATAGTCTAAAAGAAAAATATGCTAGCAAATATGATTTTATTATATTAGATGAACTCCATCGAAGTGGTGCTCCTAAGTGGCGTAACCTTATCCAAGAATTAATGGCAAATCAAGATAAGAAAAAAGTAAAAGTTCTTGGATTAATTGCCACTCCTGAGCGTGATATTGATGATGCCGATATGGCTGTTTACTGGGCAAGATATTTTGGGTATAGTGATACAGATATAATTTTAAGTAGACACTTAGCTATCGATGAAACCTTAGAAAGTGCAATTAACGCTGGAATTCTTCCTAATCCTATCGTTGTAAATTGTCTTTATAAATATAAAAGTGATGGCACTTTAGATGATATGTTTGATAAGATTTCTTTAATAGATGATGCTGAGGCGAAAGCTAAAGCCTATGCTAAATATGAACTGTGTTGTCGAAAAGTAAGCCAGAGTAGGGGCATTGAAAAAATCCTTGGCGATTATTTAAAACCAAATGATAAATACGTTGTTTTCTTACCCGTAACTCGTAAAGAAAATGGCAATTTTGCCACTGAAGATGGTACAAAGATAAACAGAGTTCAAGCTGTAAAAATTATCGAAGATTACACTATCTTAATTAGACAATATTTATATTCCAATGAATACATGAAAACTAATGGTGAGTCTTTATTATCTATTTATAATAAAATAATTAATAAACAAGAATTATCTGATGATGATATAGATTTCTTAAATAAAGAACAAGAAAATATCATGTTATTAGATATGTTAAAGATTAAGCATAAACCAGCTGCTTTGAATACTTTTAATACTACTATGGTAAGTACCATCGCTAGACACTTAGGTTGGAAAAAATTAGATAGAGAAACCATAAAAGTAAAAATAGAGTCAAAGACTCAAGACATGGTTGATACTAATTCGCTTTTAAGTTATTATAGTGATTCTAAGAATAAAGAAGAATTAGATAGCTTTAATAAAGAGACAACTGGTAAACCAAAATTACTATTTGTTATGGATAAATTAAATGAAGGAGCCCACTTAGAAGGAGTAAAAGGTATAATTTGGTTAAGGACATTAAGTATTAATTCCAAAATTCTTTTCTATCAGCAACTAGGTAGATGTATGCACTCTGGTAGTGATGGTCATGTCTATCTTGATGATGAACGACCTGTAGTCTTAGATTTAGTTAATAATCGTAATATTGTTAATTTAAAAAAGAATGAAACTCCTCAAAATGATTTACGCACCTTAAGAACAATAATCAGTTGGATAAAAGATAATGGTGATAAAAGACCTAATAAAAATAGTAAAATATTAGAAGAAAAAAATTATGGTTTAAAACTAAATATCATTCTTTATCGTTATGTTAAGTATTTTAATAATCACTCTTTACTAAACGATATTAATATTCAAAATAAAATAGTTATTGAAGAAATTCTGAAATTAGGTTCAAGTATTGATTTATGGAATATTAAGATAAATGAGACCGAACGAGTTATAAAATTAAAAGAAGAAGAAAAGGAAGAAAGTGAATTTCTTCAAGGTTTTATGCAAGTCGACAGTATAGTTAGTGATTTTATTAATTTAAAAAAGGAAATAGACGAATTAATATCACCAGAAGAAGCTTTTGATAAATGGTATAAATTAGCCTCTAAATACTACAAAGAATATGGCAATTTACTTGTACCACGAAAATATGTAACGAAATCGAATGAAAATCTTGGGACTTGGATAAGCAATCAACGCTCTCTTTATAAAAGTGGCAATTTATCTAAAGAAAAAATAAAAATGCTAGAAGAAATTGGCATGGTCTGGAATAAACTAGATTCAGATTGGCAAGAAAAATATAGACAAGCTAAAGAATATTATCAAAAACATGGAAACTTATCTATTGATTCTGAATATGTAGCAGCAAATGGTGAAGTCCTAAGAACGTGGATAAATAAACAGTTGCAACTATATAAGAAGGGAATGTTGTCAGCTGAAAAAATAGAAATGTTAGAAGGCGTTGGCATAGTTTGGGATATTTATAGCGATAAATGGCAAAAAATGTATCAGTTAGCTGAAAAATATTATCAAAAATATAAAAATCTATCCATTCCTAGAAATTACATAACCGAAAATCATAAGCCACTTAGCAACTGGATAAATAGACAACGCCATGCTTATGCTAAAGGAAAGTTATCTAAAGACAAAATCGAATTGCTAGAAGCTATTGGCATGGTTTGGAATGCTACCGTTACAAGGTGGCAAGAAATGTATTTGTATGCCACAGAATATTATAAAGAACACCAAAATTTATTAGTAACAAAAGATTATATCATGCCAAATGGTGAAAATCTTAAAATCTGGGTAAAATCTCAACGTGAAGCTTATAGTCAAAAAAAATTATCTCAAGAAAAGATAAAAATGTTAGAGAGTATTGGCATGGTTTGGAATGTATATAATAATCAGTGGACTAAAATGTATAAGTTAGCCACAGAATACTATAAAACCCATGGTAATTTATTAGTGCCTGTTAGTTATGTAACAAAAGATAATGAACCTCTTGGTAAATGGATAAGCAAACGTAGGGGAGAATATGTGGCGGGTAAATTATCTGAAGAAAGAATAGAACAGCTAGAAAGTATTGGTATGAAATGGTCATTAAAAGATGATGAATGGAATAGAATGTATGGGCTGGCCACAGAATATTATGAAAAATATGGAAACTTAATGATTCCTAGTGATTTTATAACCGAAACTGGTGAAGAACTTGGTCTTTGGATAAAAAATAAACGAAATTCTTACTACTTAGGCAGGTTATCTGATGAAAAAATAAAGCTACTTGAAAAAATTGGCATGATTTGGAACTTATACGATAATACTTGGAATAATATGTATCAATTAGCTAAGAATTATTACGAAAAAAATGGTAATTTATTTATTTCTCAAAGATTTGTAACCGCATCTGGCGAGGCTCTAGGTCAGTGGATAAGTCGTCAACGTCAAGAACTTTTAAAAGGAAGAATTACAGAAGAAAGAATTAAACTACTAGATAATATAGGCATGATTTGGAATACTAAGACTAATAAAGATGAAATCGATACCTATTTAGAAGATTTAAAAAATCAAAACATTAATATTGATAAAAAACTTAATAAAGATATATTAAAACGTATATCTATATTAGAATTAAAAAGCAAAATAAATTATTTATTAGAAAGAAAACTTCCTATCCTAGATAATAATGGTAAATTAATAGATATCTTTAGTATGACAAGTATTGATATAAAAGAAAAATATAATATATCTTTAGATGAAATAATTACAACTTATAATAAAAGTAAGACCCTTTAATTAGAGTCTTATTTTTATATGTATAAATCTAAAAATACCGGTTATACTAAGTTACATTATCCATTTTTTCGTAGAGTATGCAACTCTATGAAAGCCTATTTCTGGGCCTTATTTTTAACTTATATATAAACTATACCACATATTTTAGGCATTTAAAAGGGGATTTTTTTCATCTTTTTAGTCAATTTTCTGGTCAGAAAATTTTTATGCAATCTCTTTATTTATAAGGGCTTACCAAGGCTTTTATAGTCAAATGAATCCAAATCTATTCTGGTCAAATTCATGGTCAATAATTTTTAAACCCTAGGTAAATACAGGGCTTGCAGCCAATTTTTCATAGAGTTGCATACTCTATGAAGCCGAAAATACGGGCTGGTGGTTATTGTGGGTTACACTAATTTAGTAATTATTTTTAAAAAAATGGTAATAATAAAGTAGTAAGGAAAACATTTATGAAGAAAAAGATTAGCATATTAATTATTAGTTTAATTATAGTTTTAGCAAGCCTAGGTTTATCTTATGCTTACTGGCAAATAACTTTAATGGGTGATAAAGGTAATAATGTAACATCTGGTTGTTTTAATATAGAAATGATTAATCAAAAAGATGAAATAACTTTAGGTAGTACTTTTCCGATAACTGATGCTGAAGGTTTAAAGTTAAAACCATTTAGTTTCACCTTAAAGAATACTTGCACCATATTTGCTCATTACTACGTTAATATGGAAATGTTAGAAGGAACTACTTTAAATAGTAAGTTTGTGGCTGTAAGAGTTAATAATGAGGCCATTAATACTTTAGATACTTATAAAGTAGCAAATACTACTATTAATACTTCAATGGAATCAAGAACGATTGCCGAAGGTTACTTAGGAGCCGATGAAGAGGTAGATTATACCGTATCATTTTGGATGGATGAAGATGTTACCATTGATGATGATGTTATGAATAAAGTTTTTAAGTCTAAAATAGTTATTAATTCTGAACCAGGTAAGTATGATCCTGTATCAGCAGGTTATGACACGTTACATGATGCTATCTTAGCAAATGAGTATCAGACTACTCCGGAGATAGCCAAGACTAAGATTACTGCTAAGCAAGAAGTTGATTTAAGTCAGACGGCACCAATAATCAAATGGGTGGAAAAAACTGAAGAAAGTACAACAAGACAAGTAATAAAACCAACAGCAGAGGCTATAAGTTCAGTAACTCAATTAAGTGGTTTAGGTGCTAATGAACAATATATGTATATATGTACAACCAAATCATTAAATAGCGAGACTGCCAGATATTCATTAGGAAATTGTTCGCTAAAAAATCCGACAACTTTAGATTACAGTGGTGATACTAAGTATTATTATTCTTATGAAACTATGGCATATAATCAAACAAATTCCAAATTATATGTTTCAAGAAATGCTGGTGATATTAATGTGTATCAAATAACTGGAGCGACAAAAACCGCAAGTACGCAAACTACTAATGGAATTAAATATGCAACTAATGTTTATAATTTATCTTGCATTACCTTAACAGAAACTGAGTTAGAAACGGATAAATCTGATAAAGGTTTATATCAAGGAACAGATGATTATGGTACAACATATTATTATCGTGGTAATGTAAAAAATAACATAGTTTACTTTGCTAATATTTATTGGCAAATAGTGAGAATAAATGGCGATGGCTCAATAAGATTGATGTATAATGGTACAGAAAAAAATGCAACTGGTAAAAAACAATCAATAAATAATAGCACTTATCAATTTAATAGTAAATATAATGATCCTGCGTATGTAGGGTATATGTATGGTAATCCCGATGGAACAACATTTGATGAAGTACATACAAATACAACATCTTCTGCTATTAAAACGACAGTAGATAATTGGTATAAAACCAATATCGTCGATAAAGGATATAGTGGTTATGTATCGAATGCAGTTGGCTTTTGTGGCGATAGAACTATTTATAGCGGTGGTGATGGAGTTCAAACGGATAAGAATACATATTTTGGAGCATATGGTAGGCATTCGAAACAAACTGCTCAATTTACATGTCCAGAGCCATCAAGAGATTTGTATACGACAACAGATTCTAGTATTGGTAATAAGGCTTTAACATATCCAGTTGGTTTAATAACATATGATGAATTGGTTTTTGCTGGTATGGATAATAGACATATTAATAAATTATCATGGGCTTATTCCATCCAACACTATTGGACCATGTCCCATTCTCACTTTAATGCGTCAAGCGGCGCTGCTGTTGAGTGGTTTCAGGATAGCGCTGGTTATCTTAGTCAGTGGACTTGGGTTACTGACTGGTATGGTGCCCGCCCTGTTATAAATCTGAAATCTGATGTTAAAATTACCGGTGGGACTGGCACCGCCAATGATCCATTTGTGATAGATACAAATAATTAAGTAACTGGGGCCAATAAAAATATTTCTTTTAACAAATTTATTTTTATATCATTCTCTTATCAAATGGCCCCAGTTACTTTTTAATGAATATAAAGGAGTAAATACAAATGACAAAGAAAAATATAATATTTTTAAGTATATCTTTAGTATTAATAATATTACTAGGAATAGGAGTATCTTATTCTATGTGGAATATTAGTGTATCACAAGATGCTAATAATACAGCTTATACCGAATGTTTTGATTTATCTATAACTAATAAAGAAAATAATATTAATTTAAATAATGCTTATCCGATAAGTATTGATAAAGGTAAAAGTTTAACTCCTTATACTTTTACTGTTACTAATACTTGTGATATTACTGCAGAGTATAATATTAACTTAGAAGTATTAAATAGTAGTACTTTATCCAGTAAATTTGTAGATGCAATGTTAGAAAATAATGATATTAGAGAAATAAACTTGCTAAGTAATTTTGAAAACGCGGACAAAGTAAATACTAGTAGTGTTGAAAGTAGAAAACTTACAACAGGTATCTTAAAATCTAATGAAAGTAAAGATTATTCTTTAAGACTATGGATAGATTATAATACTACCTTAGAAGATTTAAATAATGAGATTAAAACATTTAAATCAAAAATAGTAGTGGTTGGAAAACCAATTAATTATGATGGTGATATAGTTTTTAATTTTGACTATACAGGTGATGAACAAACTTTTACTGCACCGGTTTCAGGGACATATAGGTTAGAGACATGGGGAGCACAAGGTGGAGGTCCAGAAGATAATAAAGGAGGTTACGGCTCATACTCTAATGGAATAATAAAATTTGATTTAGAAAATGAAATTTTTATTAATGTTGGTGGACAAGGTGATATATCTAGTAATACTATATCTGATTTAGCGATTGGTGGATATAATGGAGGTGGTTCAGGTTCTAATCGAAATCCTGATTGCTCTAATTTTATTACTGGTGGCGGTGGCGGAGCAACACATATTGCAACAAAGTCAGGTTTACTTAGTGCTTTAGAAAATTTTAAAAATAATATTTTGATAGTTTCTGGCGGTGGTGGCGGAGGTAATTTCTGTAATGTTGCAAATCATGGAGTAGGCGGCTCTGGCGGTGGTATGAGTGGTAATTATCCATATAATTTAGGATATGATGCCAAATATAATGGCTACGGTTCTGGTGGTAATCAAGTTATGGCTGGATGTGGTATTAAAAATATTCATTGTGGAAAATTTGGTAGTGGCTTTTCTAATGGAAGCACATATGGTGCAGGTGGCGGCGGAGGATATTATGGTGGTGGCTCCAGCCATATAAATGCTGCCGGTGGTGGTTCTGGTTATATTGGAAATTCACTTTTAACAAATAAAGTAATGTACTGTTATAATTGTGAAGCATCAACTGAAGAAAGTACCAAAACTATATCTACTACTTGTAGTGAAGAAACTCCAACCAGTTATTGTGCTAAAAAAGGAAATGGCTATGCAAGAATAACTTTAGTAAGTATAGATGAATAGGAGAAATATCATGAAAAAGAAAATAATAATACCAGTTTTAACTATTCTGGGTATATCTTTAATACTAGTGGAAACATCGTATGCTTACTGGAGATTTACCTATATTAGTGATAAAACTAATATAGGTAAAAGTAAATGCTTAAGTATAGAATTAACTAATCAAAAGAATGAAATTAGTTTAACTAATACATATCCTATAAGTGATATAGAAGGTAAAAAATTAACACCTTATTCTTTTACTATTAATAATACTTGTGATACCTTTATTTCTTATGATGTTAACTTAGAAATGTTAGAAGGTACTACTATGAATAGTAAGTATATGGCGGTAATGGTTAATAATGAACATAAAGAATTATTAAGTAATTTAGACAGTGCTAATACAGTTATGAGTAGTAGTGTAGAATCTAAAAAGTTAGTATCTGGTTCTTTAGGAGTAGGAGATTCTGTAGATTATACTTTAAGATTATGGATGGATGAATCAGTTACTTTAAGTGATGATGCTATGAATAAGAATTTTACTTCTAAAATAGTAGTAACTGCTCAACCTAGTAATTATAGTCCTAAAGAAGCAGGTTATGATACTTTACTTGATGCGATACTGGCTAATGAGTATCAGACTACGCCTGAGAAGGCTATAGAAAAGATAAAGGCTAAAGATGAAGTTGATTTAAGCAAGACAGCTCCAATAATAAAATGGGTAGAGAAGACTAGTGACAAGATATCAAAAGAAGTGACAAAGCCCGCACTATCTTCATTAAATATAGATGATGTCACAAGCAATTTGACTGAAAATGATACTAAACTTAAATTATATACATCATATACTTTTGATAATGAGACGGGAAAATATCATTTAAGTAATCCAATGTATATTGATCCGACAGAAATAAATTTTAATTCAAATGTAAAATATTATATTCAAAATGATAGTATATCTTTTAATCAGTCAACTAATAAATTATTTAGTTCTTCAAATATTGAGGGACCTAATATATATTCTATTGAAGGAGCTACTAAAGCTAACTCGACAGCCATTTGGAATAATAAAGAATATGATAGTATAGTATATAATTTAAATTTAACGACATTAACAGAAGTAGAACTGGAGGTTGATAAGTCAGATAAAGGCTTATATCAAGCATTAGATGATTATGGGACAACTTACTATTATCGAGGTAATGTCAAAAATAATAATGTTTATTTTGCTGGGGTTTATTGGCAAATAATTCGTATTAATGGAGATTGTTCCATAAGACTTATATATAATGGTACTGAACATAATGCCATAGGATTAAATCAATCAATAAATAATAAGATATATAAATTTAATAACGAACATAATAGTTCGATATATGTTGGGTATATGTATGGAAATTATAATGCTAGTACTTTTAATGAATCATTTGCTAATATAAATGATTCAGATATAAAAAAACAGTTGATGAATGGTATAAATTAAATATTGAAAAAAATTTTGGGCAATATATATCCAGTAATGCCGGCTTTTGTGGTGATAGAAGTGTCTATTTAGCCGATAATAATATTCCTGCAAATAAAAATATATATTTTGGCTCTTTTGAAAGATTTAATACTAATGATTCTATTTTTATTTGTCCAGATAAGGATAGAGATTTATATACAACATCAGATTCAGATGTAGGTAATAAATCTTTAATTTATCCAGTTGGCTTAATTACATATGATGAATTAATCTTTGCAGGAATGGTAAAATCCAATCTTAATAAATTATCGTACGCATATTCATCTCAGAATTATTGGACGATGTCTCCTGCTTATTATGAATATGGCCCTGTAGTTGCAAATATTTGGAGTCAAAATGGTACTGGTTATTTATATCCTTGGACTTGGTCAAACTATGGTCTTGGTGTTCGCCCTGTTATAAATTTAAAATCAGATGTTAAAATTACTGGTGGCATTGGCACTTCAAATGATCCATACGTGATAGACACTAATAATTAATAAATGGGGCCAAATAAAAAAACATAACTTCAGTATGTTAGTTTATAAAAATCTCTTATCAAAAGGCCCCATTACTTATAAATATTCTGGTAGAAAATCTATCAGTTTTTTTAATATGTATAATTTATAAATATTATCCATATACTAACTAAATATAACTCTTTTCATAGAGCATCTAACTCTATGAAAGCGTATTTTCGGACTTTATTTTTAACTTATATATAAACTATACCACATATTTTCGGCATTTGAAAGGGGATATTTTTCATCTTTTTAGTCAATTTTGTGGTCAGAAAATTTGCACGCAATCTCCGCATTTATAAGGGATTGCAAGAACTTTTATGGTCAATTAAATCCAAATCTATTCTGGTCAAATTTATGGTCAGAAATTTCTAAACCACAGTAATTACAGGGGTTTGAAGCCGATTTTTCATAGAGTTAGATGCTCTATGAAACCGAAAATACGGGCTAGTGGTTATTGTGGGTTACACTAATTTAGTAATTAATTTTAAAAAATTGGTAATAATAAAGTAGTAAGGATTTTGATAAGAATGATAAAAAATAAAAAGATTAAAATATTAACAATAAGTATATTATGTATATTAACTATAACTATTGGATTAAGTTATGGTTATTATTTATTAAATAAAGTTCAAGAAAATAATAATATAGCAGGAAGCCAATGTTTTAATTTAGAATTTACTAATGAAAAGAATGCTATTAGTTTAGATAATATGTATCCTATAAGTGATGAAGAGGGTAGAAAACTAACACCTTATTCTTTTACGATAACTAATACTTGTGATATGTTAGCAGGATATACTGTTAATATGGAGATGTTAGAAGGTACTACTTTAAATAGTAAGTATTTAGATGTTATGGTTAATAATGAACAAATTAAGTTACTTACTAATTATGAATCTACTAATACTGTAATAACAGGTAGTACGGAATCAAGAATATTAGCTAAAGGAACTTTAGCGTATAATGATTCCGTGGATTATACAGTTAGATTTTGGATGGATAAAGATGTTGAAGATACAGAATCTATGAATAAAATATTTAAGTCTAAAATAGTAATATCAGCAACACCTAGTAGTTGGAATCCTAAAGAAGCAGGATATGATACTTTACATAATGCGATACTTGCTAATGAGTATCAAACAACACCAGAAGATGCTATAAGTAAAATAGAAGCAAAAGGAACACCAGATTTTAGTCAAACGGCACCAATAATTACTTGGGTACCTTCAAAGGGGAACATTATGACTAGGAAGATTGAAAAAATTAATGAAGAAGTTATTAATGATAGTGCTTTGAACACAATAGGGTTGACAAAAGAAAGTTCACTTTTACTTGTTGGCAGAAATTATTCCTTTGATAATAAAACCGGAAAATATACTTTGACAGATACTATATATGCGGATCCTACCAAATTGGATTATAATGATGATTATTACTTTTGCGGTGCTGGTGTAAGCTATAATTCAATTACAAATTCTATAAGTACTTATGATAGCAATTCGTGTATCAGTCTTTTAAAAATAACTTCAGCATCGAAAAAGTCTCAAGGAGTAGCAGGGACACTAAATTATCGAATATTATATAATTTATCTGGAGACTCACTGTTGCAATTAGAAAATGAAAACGATAAATCTGATAAAGGTTTATATCAAACAATTGACGACTATGGTGTGACATACTATTATCGAGGAAATATAAAAAACAATAATGTATATTTTGCTGGCTTTTATTGGCAAATAATTAGGTTAAATGGTGATTCATCGATAAGAATGATATATAATGGTACGGAAAAAAATGCCAGAGGTAGTTCAAAAAATATTAATACAATCGCCTTTAATCAAAATAAGAATAAACCTGCTTATAGCGGCTATATGTATGGTAAAAATTTTGATACTTATGAAAATAGCATTAAAAATGAATTGGATTCAAATATAAAAAATGTTTTAGATGTCTGGTATAAAGAAAACTTAAATAGTTATGATGAATATATAAATGACAGTGGATTTTGCAATGATCGAAGTTTATTTGAGGGAGATGGAAAATCTCTTACTATTAATAGTAAATATTCATCACTTAAAAGATTTTATGACAATTTGATAAGTTTGAAATGTTCTAATTTAGCTAATGATTTGTTTACATTAAAAAATAATTCAATAGGTAATAAGTCGTTAATATATCCGATTGGTTTAGTTACTTATGATGAATTGATGGCTGGGGGACTAAATAATAAGTATTTAAATAAAATGTCTTATCTTTATTCTGATTCTAATTATTGGACTATGACTCCAACCCAGTATGTTGCAAGTGCCATGTATACGGCTTTGTGGGCTTCCCTTACGGAAGGATATATAAATTTTTATTACAGTCCAAATGAGGTGCTTGGTGTACGGCCTGTTATTAATTTAAAATCAGATGTTAAAATAACTGGAGGAATAGGTACTTCTAATGATCCGTATGTTATAGATACGAGCAAATAGTTATATTATTTGTATCAAGTTATAAAATAAATAAGTAACAAGTACTACTATAGATGAACTTACTTATTGTTATAATTTCTAATATTGATAATAAATATATTATCAAAAGAATAATAAATCTTTAAAAATAAAAATTAAAATATGAAACTAATAGATGCATAGTGCTTTTATTAGTTTTTTCTAATCTCAAAGATGACATAGAATAAATTTTGGTATAAATCGCAATAAGGATAATGGTTATCACAAAATGAAATGAAAGAGTAAATACACAAAATAATAACAAATAGGAGGCACATATGAATTATAACGAAGAACTCATTAAATATATTAATAATTGTAGATGTGATGAATCAATATTTATAGAAAAAATTAAAGACTACTTTAAAAAAATAATAGTGAAAAATTTAAGACAATTTATGTTTATATAAATAGGACTTAAAAAAATAATTTTAGCTTTAAAACTTATAATGTGTATTTATGTGGTGTAAGTTTTTTTGTTCGCAAATAGTATATGACTGGTCATTACAATACCATATATTATTTATCAAAAAAATTCATAGAAGTTAAAACTCTATGAAAGCCAAAATACGAACTCTATTCTTAATTTATAGCATAAATATACCACATAAATCCGCTAATTTCCATAAAAAATTGTCAGTTAAAAATCATGATTGTGGTCAAAATTGTGGTCAGAAAACTCTTTCTCAAGCCTAGGTGAATACTGGCATTGGAACACTTTTTATGGTCAAACAAATGGAATTCTATTCTGGTCAAATTTCTGGTCAAATGGCCTTTTGGGCCAGTATTCACCTGGCGTTTTCATAGAGTTTTAACCTCTATGAAAAATGTAAATGTGCAGTAAATATAAATTTAGTCAAAATATTCTTGTTTTAAAAAAATAATAAATAGTAAGGACAATGATTTATGAAGAAATTTAATAAAGATAAATATTTAAAGAAATTAAAGTATAAAAGAATATTACAAAACTATTCAAAATACTTTTATATAAGTATACCTTGTATATTATGTTTAATATTAAGTATATATTTTACTTATTCTAAATTCTTTGTATCAAACGAAGAAGAAGTAATAAGAACTACGGTTGGAGAATTTATATATGGAGATATGGTATTAAGTTATACTTTAGATGGCGTAGCTGGTACTAATACCTTTCCTAAACAAAATACTGGTGTAGAAGGTACTAGTGTTACCTGTGATAATGAGGCTACGGCTACTTGGGATAATTCTCTTTGGTCAATTAAAATGACTAGTATTGGTAATGGTTCTAGAGTAAAATGCAAAGTGGCATTTACTACACAAGAAACTAAAACTATATCAGGTATTACTTTTAATTTAAATACTTTTAGTCCAGATTTTTCTAAGTCGGCTTGTAGCGATTGTGAATCTAAAGAAGCGGGAGTATTTGCCGCTGAAGATGATTATGGTACTAGTTATTATTATAGAGGTAGTGTAGAAAATAACTATGTTAGTTTTGCTGATTTAACTTGGCGAATTATTAGAATTAACGGTGATGGTTCTGTTAGAATCATTTTAAATGATATAACTGGAATTAACAGCACCTTAAATAATAATTATAATGACAACGCATACGCTGGTTATATGTATGGAACGCCCAGTTCTTCTACATATGCAGAGACCCATGCCAATATAAATGATTCAAATCTGAAACAAGCAATAGATTCTTGGTATGTAAATAATTTAAAATCAAATTATGAGAACTATTTAGTTGATGCTGGTTTTTGTGGTGACAGAAAATCTACAACAATGAATTCAAATGATTGTATAGGAACGACCAGAAGTTATTATAAACCTTATAAAAGAATACTATCAAGTAACCCTTCAATTAAATGTCTTCAATCAAATGATTTATATACAACAAATACTTCTAATATTGGAAACAAAGCATTAAAATATCCTGTGGCAACAATAACTGCTGATGAAGGTGTTATGGCT
Organism: uncultured Bacilli bacterium; assembly: GCA_934102255.1. GTDB lineage: Bacteria > Bacillota_I > Bacilli_A > RF39 > UBA660 > CAG-605. The sequence goes on from CAKOSN010000024.1 coordinate 26,147, forward strand.
GGAAGCAGTGGAGGGATATTTACTGGTGAATTTTCAAATTTAAAAGATAGTTCAAATTATTTAAAAATTAATACTAATTTTTGGACAATGACCCCAGCTGGTTATTATATTTTAGATGGTAGAGATTATATATATTTTTATTCTTTTGTAATATATTCTAATGGTCGTATAAGTGATAATGGTATTGCGACTAATCTTGGTGTAAGACCTGTTATTAATTTAAAGCCAGATGCTATAAAATATGGTACAGGAACTTCATCAGATCCTTACCGTGTAACTGAAAATTAATAATATTAATAGTCATAAAATTTAATGTTTATGGCTATTTTTAGTATAAAAAATTCATATTTGAACAAAATATTTCTTAAATAAAAATTTTCATAGAGTTTAATACTCTATGAAACCGTATTTTCGTATCTTATTTTTAATTTACATATTAAATATACCATAAAAACGGCCTATTTTCTATATAAATTTTTTCTTTTTATAGTCAAAATTGTGGTCAAAAAAAAGTGTAAATAAGCCAGTAATTATAAGGTTTTGAAAGCGTCAAGTAAATAATTATATATAAATCCTATTGTAGTCAAATTCATGGTCAAATGGCTTTCGAAGCCTGTATTTACTGGGACTTTCATAGAGTATTAAACTCTAGGAAAAGTGTAAATAATGTAAATGGTATTCAAATGACCATAATAAGTATTATTTATTTTTAAATGGAAATAATAGTAGTAGGTGGAAATATGTTACATAATAAAAGAAAAATAATATTAACTATAGTAATAATATGTCTTATAGGTTTAGTAGGAATAGGTATATCTTATGCTTATTGGAAATTTACTTATATACAAACAGATAATAATATAGCCATTAGTAAATGTTTAAAATTAGATATGACTAATGAAAAGAACGAAATTAATTTAACTAATATGTATCCTATAAGTTATGAAGATGGTAGAAAATTAACACCATATTCTTTTAAAATAACTAATACTTGTTCTATGTCTGCCGAATATAAAGTTAATTTAGAAATGTTAGAAGGTACTACTTTAAATAGTAAATATTTAGCATCTTTAGTTAATAATGAAGATATTAAGTTATTAAGCAGTTATGATACTACTAAAACCACTATAAGTAGTTCAGTAGAATCAAGAACATTAGATACTAATATTTTAACACCAGGAGCCTCTAAAGAATATAGTATATCTTTATGGATGGATAAGAGTGTTACTTTAGCAGATGATGCCGAGAATAAAAATTTTTCTGCTAAAGTAGTTATAGATGCCTCTATGTACACTGGTATTGTTGATAAAATCGTGGCTCAGTTAGATACAACAGGTAAATGTCCAACCGTAAATGATGATGGAACTGTAAATGTAACAAGTGCAGAATCAGAAAATTCTTTGTTATGTAGCGCACCTGATAATTATGGTACATCATATTATTACCGTGGTAATGTTACTAATAACTATGTTAAGTTTGCTAATTTTTATTGGCGAATAGTTCGTATTAACGGTGATGGTTCAATAAGAATGATATATGACGGCGCAAGTGCTCATGCCAACGGTGAATCAAGTGAAGATAGAATAATTGGTAAGAGCGCCTTTAATGAAAAAAATGATGATAATGCCTATGTTGGTTATATGTACGGAACACCTGGTTCTTCAACATATGAAGAAACACACGCTAATATAAATGATTCAACTGTAAAAAAGTATGTTGATGCGTGGTATGAAAATAATATAAAAGGTACAACTAGTGAACAATATATAGCAGATAATATATTTTGTAATGACAGAAAAATAAACGATAAAATAAGTGATTCAAATTATAATAATTTAGGATATGGACTGGAAAATTCGACGGTATATAAATGGCTTGATTATCAAATGCCAATAGGTATAAGTTTAAAGTGTTCACAAAAAAATGATTCATTAACTAAAAAAAATAATAATAATGGTACTGCTACTTTAAAATATGCAATTGCAATTTTAACTACTGATGAATCTTTTCTCGCTGGTGGTCAAGATAGATATTACAATAATTTATACTATTTAACTTCTGGTAATTATTATTGGGTTCTTACTCCTAAATATTTTAATAATGGTACGGAGATAATGACTGTAGATTATACTGGAAACATTAGTGATAACGGTGGCAAATTTATAGGTGGTGTCAAACCTGTCATTAACTTAAAATCTAATTCCTTAACATCAGGTGATGGCACTATTAACAATCCATATACGATAGAATAGGTGAACACATGAATAATAAGAAAAAATTAATAATACCAATAACTATTATTGGAATAAGTATAACTTTAATAGGACTATCTTTTGCTTATTATATAGCAAATTTTAATGTTTTAAATAAAGATAATAATAATACTATTACAGCCAGTTCTTTAGTAGAAACAATACTAGAAATACCAGAAAAGTCTAATAATACTAATATTTATCCCGGATATAAAACAGTTAAAGAATATATAGTAAAGGGTAAAGGAAATAGTAAATCTTTATCATCACAAGCATCTTTAACAGTAAAACCTAATTTAGGAGATTTTTCTAAATATGTATATTGGTCTTTATATAAATCAAATGAAGAAATAACTTGTAATAATACTTTAGATAGTAGTATTAATGGTTCTTCTAATAAGGGAGAGTGTACTATACCAAGTAGTGCTAAGTTAGTACTTTCTGGAAATGAAGATACTACTCATATAAATATAGTAGTTAATTATAATACTAATGATAAGTATTACTTAGTAACTGAGTATATGGATTCTAATGAAGATCAATCTAATTTAATGGGTAAAGTATTTAATATAGATGTATCTTTAGAACCTGTAGAAGATTCTATTCAAAATAAGATAATTAGTCAGTTAGACACTACTGGTAAGTGTCCAACTGTTAATGAAGATGGTTCAGTAAATGTAACAAGTGCTGAATCTGAAAATTCACTACTTTGTAGTGCACCAGATAATTATGGTGATTCTTATTACTTCCGTGGTAATGTTACTAATAACTATGTTAAATTTGCTAACTTTTATTGGCGTATAGTGAGAATTAATGGTGATGGCTCAATAAGAATGATTTATGATGGAACTAGTGCACACGCCAATGGTGAAAGCAGCGAGGATAGAATAATTGGAACTAGCAAATATAATAAAAATTTTGATGACAATGCTTACGTTGGTTATATGTATGGCACGCCAGGTTCATCTACTTATGAAGAAACCCATGCCAATATAAACGATTCTACTATAAAGAAATATCTCGATATATGGTACAAAAATACTTTGAGTGGCACTGAATATGAACAATATTTGATTGATAATGAATTTCTGGGAAATAGAAGTTTAAGCAACAATGCTGAAAACGTTGGATTTTCAAATAGTAAGACATTATATTACTGGTATTATTTAGCCAACTCATCATTAAAAACAAGTTTATACGGTTCAAATGAAGATAATTATACAATTTCTTCATCAGTAGTTGGAAATAAAAAACTAACTTATCCAATAGGATTAATTTCAATGGAGGAAACTATATTAAATGGGGCATATAATGTAGAAAATAACAAATTTTTCTTATATTCAGGAGTTGATTATTGGACAATGACAGCTGACAGTTTTATGACTAGTAATAATTCGGCACATAACAGAATCATTGGCGCAAGCGGTTGCACAGGATATTGTGGAGGCGTATCTGCTGGTGGTGGTCGTTTTGTTGGAGAAAAATTAGGTGTCAAACCTGTCATCAACCTAAAACCCAACTCCTTAAAATCCGGTGACGGCACCATAAATACCCCCTACACAGTAGAATAATAACCTAAACACCCTTAAAATAAGTTGCAAAAACTATAAAATGTAGTATAGTATATGTAATTTAATGAAGGGGTGTTTTTATGATAGAAGAAAATATTAGAAATAATCCAAAAGATGACTTTGATAC
>CAKOSN010000025.1 GCA_934102255.1 uncultured Bacilli bacterium
TTATATTTACCTCTTATATCTTTTTTAACATTAGTTTTTAATAATTCTCGATATTGATATAATTCTTTAAATACACTCATATTCCTCACCTACCCGCAAACTTTCAAATATTCATCAATTACATCACTGCATTTGCCATCCATAGCAACGACTCCTTCATTAATCCAAATAGCCCTGTTACATAATTTTTTAATAGAATCTAGGCTATGACTTACAATTACAATAGTCATTTTACTTTTAGCTAGTTCTTCTAACTTAGCAAAGCATTTATCTTGAAAATGTTGGTCTCCTACAGCTAAAATCTCATCGATAAGTAGTATCTCTGCATCAACATTAATAGCAACACTAAAAGCAAGTCGCATATACATACCTGATGAATATGTACGAACGGGACTATCAATAAAATCCCCTAGTTCACTAAATTCAATAATACTTTGTAATCTATCATCAATTTCTTTTTTAGTTAAACCAAATATAGCGGCATTAAAATAAATATTTTCTCTCCCTGTAAAATCTGGATGAAATCCTGCTCCTAGTTCTAAAAGTGAAGTTAATTTACCATAAGTTTTTAAGGTTCCTTTATTAGGATAAATAATCTTTGTCATCAACTTAAGTAATGTTGATTTACCACTACCATTAACCCCTATTAAAGCTACTGTTTCTCCCTTATTTATTTCTAAATTAATATCTTTTAAAACCGTTCTTTCTTCGGTTTTATTTTTCCAACCTCTTACTAATCTTTCTTTTAAAGTTTGAGGCTTATCTGAATAAAGTTTAAAAGTTTTAGTTACATGATTAACATCAATAGCTATATCATTCTTTTTATTTTTCATTATCATCATCCTTATAATTATTATACCAAAACAATATATTTAAATACTTGCTATCCTTTGGTATCCACCTAATATGTTATCATATATTTTCTATTAAAAAAACCTTTATTTAAGAAAAATCGTCTTAAATCTCTTAATTATTTTTCTTATTTTACAGCTAGTAAAAAATTCTAAATATTAAAAAAAAGACTAGAAACCTCTAATCTTAATCAATCACATACTTTATTAATAATAAAATTCTTGTTAAATATCTAAATACTTTTAAGAAAAATAATTCTATCTTACTAGCGCCATTATAAGTTTTTTCAAAATACTCCTGACTAGTCTTTAAGATATCATATTTCTTTATTCTTTTTAAACTCTTATCAATAGAAACAGAATGGTCATGAACAACATCAACGTTATTGCAAACAATAATATTCTTTTTTAATCTTTTAGTCTTAATTCCCATAATATTTTCTTCATAATATAAAAATACATTTTCATCAAAATAACCCATTTCCTCTAAATGTTTACTAGATATCATAAAGAAACACCCTGATACAGTATCTACTTTACTTATATCTTTATGATAATAGTTATCAGGATAATTAAGTTCATTTGCAAGTACTCTTTTACCCCAAAAAACAATATTTTGTTTAATATCTTGCCAAGGTGTTGGTACTTTAAAGCCTCTATTTAAGTCATTTCCTTGGATAATAGTAGGTCCTACTATAACATTTTTATCACTTATATAACTATTCAAATCTTTTATATCATTTTCGCTATCAATAATAATATCACTATTAGAAATTACTATATTTAAGACTTTATATTTATCAATCAAATACTTACAGCCAACATTTAGGGCATAACTATACCCTTTATTATTGCCACTATCAATAATAGTTATTTTTTTACTCTCTAACTTTTTTAATTTCTTTAAAGAATCATCTGTACTTTTATTATCAACTACTACTATTTCTTTTAAGACTTTATAATCTTTAACATTATCAAGTAATCTCTTGGTTGTTTCATAATCATTATAATTTACTATTACCATTCCTATCATAATTTTTATTCCTAACTCTTTCTATCTAATAAGTTTTTACCATATTTAAAACTATTTTGCAAGTTATTAAGAATATTAACTATTTTCATGTTTTTTTAAAGTAAGTAATAAACTTAATGGTTTATCTTTATTTTCTTCATAATACTTAGTATCAAACAAACGCAATTTTACTTCATCTTTAATATTTTTATCTCTAGTCAAGAAAACATCTTTAATATCTTTTACTTTTAAAGGTACTTTATCTTTATTATTCTTGTCTTCTAATTTATCTTTTACAACATAGCTAGCTAAACTTAAATCTTCCATTACTATTAAAGACTTTCTAGTTACTTGTTCTAATCTAACTAAATTTTCTAAAGGAACACTAGTTAAACTAAGAGTTTGTAATAAAGACTCTAAAGCTACATAATCAGTATTTAAAAGACCCAGTAATACAGAAGCCGCTAAAAACCACATTTTAGTTTTGCCAACAATCGTCGATTTTATATTATTACCTTTAGAAGCACTATAAAGACCATATCCTAAGATACCAGCTTCAAATATAAGTGGTATGACATAACTAGGACTAATACTAGCTAGAAGTAAAAAAGAAATAAAGCCAAATAATTTGTCAAACATCCCATCCAGTAAGGCTCCAAAGAAAGTTGAAACTTCATATTTACGAGCTAGGTAGCCATCTATCCAATCAGTTGCCATAAAAGAAATAAACCAAATAGCAGCCGGAATACTACCATATATCGTAAATATAGGTACAAGTAAAATACCCCCTATTCCTCTTAAAGCCGTAATCATATTAACCATTATTTTCTTTTTTAACTTATCATCATTTAATTTATTATTATTTAATATATCATCATTATTTTTATCATTTTTAAACATAATCCAAATCCACCCTAATTAATATAAACATCTTTTAACTCATAAAAATTTTACTAACTAATCTTTTTAGCTAACAATTTATCTTTATCCACACCATTTAAATAAGATTTAATATCCATTATTTTTTTACCACTAGGTTTAATTGCTGTTACATAATAAATTCCATCACTACAACCAATACCTAAAGTATCTTTAGTTACTACATTAATCTTATTAGGAACACTTTTACCTTTAACAAAATAACCACTTATTATTTTAACTTCTTCATTATCAAAACAAGTATTAGCAAGCGGCCAAGGATTTAATCCTCTTACTTTTCTATCAATAGTTATTCCTTCTTTAGTAAAATCTAAGTGTTCATCATTTCTTGATATATTATAGGCATAAGTAGCTTTCTCATTATCTTGTTTAATCCTTTTGTTAGTGCCATTAATAATACTAGGTAAAGTCTCTATTAATAGACTAGCACCCATTTCCATTAAGTTATCATGAATATTACCAACATTATCAGTATTTTTTATTTTATAAGTAACAGTACTAATAATATCACCTGTATCCATAGCTTCATCCATATACATGATAGTTACTCCGGTTGTATCATAGCCATCAATTATCGCATGATGAAGTGGTGCTCCCCCTCTAAGATAAGGAAGTAAGGAAGCATGAACGTTAATACATCCAAGTCTCGGTAAATCAAGTAATACTTTTGGAATAATTTGCCCATAAGCACAAGTAATTATAATATCTGGTTTAGCATCACAGATAGCATCATAATCAGTTCTTATTTTACTAGGTTGAAAAACACTAATATTATGTTCTAAAGCTTTCTTTTTAACTGGTGTTGGCGTAAGTATTTTATGACGTCCTACCTCTTTATCCGGTTGGCTTACTACCAAACACACATTTGTATTTTCAATTAATTTTTCTAAAACAGGAACCGCAAAATCTGGTGTTCCCATAAATACAACACGTAAATCTTTCATTTAAAATCACCATTTTCATTATAGGAAAAACCCTATAAAAAAACAACTAATTCTCTTTAATTTACCTAAAAAAGTTTTAAAATCACTCTCTTATTTCAAGAATTAGTCATCAATTATATATTTCATTTAAAATATAAGTTCTATAATTATCCGTATTAACTTGTTGATATAAATGATTAGTTAGTATTCTTTTATACTCTTTTAATACTAAAGGTCTTAATCCTTGTAAAAATAAATCAATATCATTATTATTTATCTTTACTTGATAAGGTTGTTTATTTACAATTTCTCCTGTTTTATCATAAACATTAATTGGATTATAAAAATCAAATAAGTAATAATTATTATCTATCATAATAATATTAAAACTATAAAAATCATTAATACTTGTTTTCTTATATAATCCTATTAAAAATATGGCATCATATCCTAAGAAAGTTAATATATTCTGAGCTATTAAACTATATTCTAAAGAAGTAGAAACATTTTCTTCTTTTAAATCTTCTATATCGTTTAATATTATTTCTCTATCACTTTCTTTATTTAAAACATCCTCTCTTCTTTTTAACCTACTAGTCTTCCTGCCAAAATAATTTTCTAAAAAAACTGGTAATATTAAAATAGCTTCATTATTATTATATATTTTATTTGCTTGTAAATATTTAATAAATTCATAAAGATAATTATTTTTTCTAACTAAATAGTAATCATTTTCTAAATTATATCTTATTTTAATATTACTAGTTATAAAGCCATAATATGGTAGTGAATATTTAAGGGGACTTATTACCCCTAAGCTTTTATTTATTTTATAGGTATTCTGATAATATTTAATTTTACTATTAATATATTTTCTAATATCTTCATCACTTATTGTGGTTAGATAATTTAAAAAGTTATTATTCTGCATACTACTACCCTCTAGCCAACTGTCTTTAAGTATTGTAGCATAATATACTTCTAAAGAAAAGAAAAAACCTCTTAGAATTTAATCTAAGTAGGTCTTTTTACGAAGATTATATGTCTGTCAAACATATTATCTTGGTTGTGGATTTCCTAATATACAACTCATATTGACAGATAAAAGTCATATATTTTTATCAATATTCCACATATGCAGCATATACTTAATAGATTGATAAACGAGTATTAGTACTGTAACAAACCATCAAAGGGTTTTAAAAAATCATTAAATAAATATAACATTTATTATTAATTAAGTAAGAATCTTTCTTACTTCTAACAGCAGCACTTTCTCTACTATTAAGTGATTTAATCATACCATTCTTTTTACTATTTGTAAAGTACTTTTTTGAAATTTTTTTAAAAAATTTAATTTTCAAAGTAAATGCACGTTTTTCTAAATGTGTGTTTTTACTTTGAGAATAAGTATGTGCTTTTAGTTTGAGAAGTAACCATTTTTTTTATTTTTTTTATAACACTAAAAAAGAAGATTTCTCTTCTTATTCAATAGCCGAACCAATTGCATTAATATCAAATTTGAATTTGTCAGAAACCGAAATACTATTTGATGAAGAATTTAAAACTGCAGTTGATGTTACAGGAGCAATTTTATCTAAAATACTATAATCAATAGTACCCTCACTATTTATAATTGCAAGTGAAGCAGTATAAGCCGAACCAAGCTTAGTATAAGCAAGTAAAAATTTAACTCCTTCACTTTCTGCTTCTAAAGTAATAAATTCTACATTATTAGCAGTCTTTAAAGTAGCAGGTTTCACATTGAATCCAGCGTTTTGTAGATTACCCTGTAATTCATTCATTTTCCCTTTAACACTAGAAAAACTGTAAGCATTAACTGCTAGCGTAGCAGCCCAAGTATCATCTTCATCACCAATCGATAATTCATTGCTTGTTACATCATATAACATATCATCAGGAATATTAAAGGTAAAACCATTAAATTTAACTTTATAATAACTTGATGCCTTAGATGAAATAGGTGTATTATTGCTGCCATTATTATTTCCGGCATTATCGTCTTTTTTTGAATTGCTTAACGATTTAGTTACTAAGAAAACACCAAAAACAATAACTATTACAGCAACAGCAACTCCAGCAATCAACATTATTTGCTTATTTTTATCATCACTAGATTGTTGATTTTGATTTAACATATTTTGATTTGCCATCCCCATTTGATTAACATTAGGGTTACTATAATTTATACTTTGACTAGCCATATTATTCATCATATTTTGATTATTGTTAACATTATTAAAGCCATTGTTATTAAAATTAGCATCTACATTTCCATAGTTTGACATTTGATTATAAACAGGTTGATTAGTGTTAATTCCAGAATTATAACTGTTATTATTTTGGACATTAGCATTCATCATTTGCCCAGTCATATCATTATTACCTTGATTATTCACTACATTTTGATTTGGCATTACCCCTCCTTCATTTACAGGTGTTCCACAATTTGTACAAAACATATCCTCTGCTTTTAGTGGTGCTCCACATTTTTTACAATTCATATTTATTTCTCCTTCTTTTTGGTAATAATATTTTTTCAATATCATTACACACTTTCTTTAATTTTTTTTCTATATAATTTTAATTATATACCTCTTTAGTTACCTCAAAATTGGATAACTCATTTAAAATATTATCATCAATATTAGTATTATTACCATCAATAGTTATTGTCAAATAACCACCATTTTCTAATTCGTACATAAGAATTTTCCTATTTACTTTATATATAACATTGTCTTCTGAAGAATTATATAATTTATCATTTTTATAGTAACTACCATTAAAAACTTGAAACTCTTTCCCATTTATATTTACAGAATCTTGTTCTATCATTTTCTTAATTTCACCATATTTACTATAATAATTCATATTAGAATTAGCTAAATCCATTTGTGAATTAACAGATGAATACTTCGAAGTCAATTTATAATTAATATTATATTGATAAACTTGATTATCAGTATCATAGTTTAAACCAAAATACCTTTCTTCATAAATATTAAATTCATTATCTATTTCCCTATATTTTTCTGGTATTTTTACTTTAACTAAATCATATTCCTTATATTTACTATCTCTAAATCTTTTTAACTCTATGTTTAAATTACCATCCTGTATATCTCTAACTACATAACTTGAATAATTTTTTACTGAATTTATTTTAATTTTTTCAATTAGTTTTTTAGATACTTTAATACCTTCACTGGTTATTTCTATCTTAAACATATGGTTTTTATTAAGAGCAACAACAATAATATATTTTTCATCTTCTCTATCGCGAATAAAATGGTAAGTATAACTTGCTTTATAAATATAGCCACTATATTCGCCAATCTTAAAATCTGATATTTTTTCCTCTAAATTCCTGTATGTTTCTGAATCATCTCTTAAATAAGAATACTCTGTATATATAGTTCCATAAGTCTTAGAAGAATCAAAGTAATCATACATATTAACATTATATACAGCACTCGTTATATCTATTTTTCCATAATCAGAAGAATATTCTAGCAATCCTAACTTAGAATTAAAAGAATTAAGTTTAAAAATACTAGGTAATGAATAATTAACATAATAATTATTATTTGCTACTTCATAATCTTTAGTATTATCAAGATTAACATCTAGTTCTGCATTGTTAGCATAATTTATTTCTTCAGTATTTACAGATATATTCTCAGTCAAATTAAATGTATCTGGTTTTAAATTGAAATTATAAATAATATTTTGAACGCTATCTAATAAGATATCAAAATATTTATTTTGAGCTTCATAATCAAAAATAACAACTTTATCACCACTTTTAAAAATAGTAATCATTGTTTCACTAGAACCATTTTCATATAATAGTTTATAACCATTATACTCTGTTTTAGTTATCTTATCTTCTTTTTGAGAAATCAATTTATAGTCTTTATTTTGACTACCAATCGTATAAAGTAAATCGTCAATTATATCATCAATATCTAAATACTTATATTCATCATCTACATTTACCAGTTCAATATTTAGGCTTGCCTTATTTCCATTATCAAAAAAAACTGTTAAAGCCGTCTTATCTTTTAATTTCCAAGCATTATCATAACTAAGATTATAATAATCATTTTCAAAAGACTTCATAGTTATTTTCTTATCAACTAAGACAAATAACAAAGTAGTACCAATTATAATTATTATTAAAGCAACAATCATAACCAATTTATATTGTTTTATTCTCTCCATTATCTTTTTCATAATTTCACCATCACTACTATTAAGTAATCAAACTCTGTCATTATCATAATTTTATAATCATCACTTATATAAATACATTTTGTACTACTTTTTAAAGATTCACGATATCCAGAATTTAATAATTCTTCTCTAAATACTGCCGATAGTTGCATACTGTTAATATAATTTGATATCCCGTTTTTATATCTTAAACTTACGACATTATTAGTATAGTTAGCTTTTACTAGTTCTAATTTTATGGTATTTTCAATATTTCCTATTTTTTTAAAATTCTGCCATTTAGCATTAGGAATCATATTAACAATTTGTTCTTCAGTATAACTGGTGTAATAATATTTTTCTTTTAATTCATCAAAACTAACAGTTTCTATAGAACTAAATTCCTTTGAAGATATTTTTTCTTTGACTTCTTTTAAAACATCAAGTCCAATTGCCATAGAAACACTAGTATTAATAGCTTTTGAAGTATTTAAACCAACAAGTTTACCATTATCATCATATAAAGGACTTCCTTCATCTGATTGCGTTAATGGTATAGCACTTTGAATATATCCATCTTTAGAAGTAACTATACCTGTTTGCAAAGTTAATCCTACACCTGTTTTACTACTTATAGTAACAACAGCATCCTCTATATTTAAAGTATCAGCATCATTTAAAATGGTTGTAGATGTAACTTTATCTTTTAATTTAATAACTGCTAAATCAGTTTCAGGATTAGATGTTACAATACCATCAACTTCATAAATATTACCTTCGCCATCTTTTACAGTAAAGAATTGTGAATTAATCAAGGCTTTTTCCAAAAAATTCCATGTAGTAATAACCAAACCATCACTAATTAAAATTCCATTAGCATTTGCTACTAAAGCATTATTATAATAAGCATTTAATATTAATACATTTTTAGAATTATTATCATAAATCTGATTTAATTTATTTTCATCTAAAGAATCAACTTTAGAAAAATCATATATTTCTCTTAACTTTGTATCATAGTTTTTAGATATAGAGATTTTTTTAGAATCCTCATTATTTTCTATATCTTCAAAATATTTGCTTAAATCACTAGTACTTTCTCCAAATAAGTAATATAATTTATATTCTCCATTTAACTCTTTAAAATAGTAATACATAATTAAATTAGTACTTACCGTATTATATTGCATTGGTTCATCGCTATCCTCTTGTCTTATTGTAACATCTGGTAAAGAAACTATACTAATTACATAATTATCTGCTACTCCGACTCTAATGGCCCCAATTGTATTATAAGTTACATTTAATTCATCCAACAGATTAAACATTTGTGGAATAGCAAAACTAGGTAAAATGCTATCCTTATATTCATCACTATTTTCGTCATAACCACTAAAGCTATTTGAATCTTTAGGAATTTCAGGATTATATTGTAAATCTAAATAATTATGTCTTCTATCATAATATTCTTCAGCACTTTCATTTAAAGTATCACCACGTCCTAATAATAAGTAGGTCACTTTTTTACTCAAAGTCGTTATTTCTTGTTTTAATTCTTCATTTGTTGATGCTAATGTTTTTGTTAAAGCATAATCATTATTAAACTCACCTACTACAGCGTTTTTCTTATAATTTTTAGAAAATGACAATTTTGAAGAATCTATTATAAAAGTTTTAGAAAAAGCATACACTGAAAATGTACTAACACAAACTAAGATAATTAATAGCAATTTTTTCTTCATATTCTCACCTATTTTCCAAGTTCTTTTTTAAAACAGCAATAATATATTTACTAGCATCTTTTGCATTATCTTTATTTAGATAAACATCATGAAAAGCTTCAGCAATAGTTTCATCATAAATATAGTTTCCACTATTATCTTTAGCTAAAGCATATCCAGAAATAGTTCCTCGCCAATCATCAAATTCAATCGTTGTATTAGCATTATCATTTTTATAATTATCATAAGCTTCCTTAAGAATTTTTAAAGAGTAAATATCATTTTTAAAATCATTAATAATAGCATAAAATGACTCAACATTATTACCATTTATTAGTAAAACTGAATCCATATAATGACTATGCATCATAGCCAAAAAAGATAAATAATGTCCTAATTCATGAGCTACTGGCGAATATATATTTGAATTTGGTGGGAAATGTCCAGCAGCTGAACTATCATTAACACTTTTTTCCAATTTAGATTTATTTAGAAAAAAAGAACTGCTAAGTAATACTTGGGTCTTAAAAGCCCATGGATAAGTTGTTTCTGAGTTAGAAGTAGCGAAAGTAAATGCCGGCATAAAAGCCGCAATTACACCTTTGTCACTCATTGATGTAGTATTTCTTAAAGAAAGATTAGTTATATATCCTCTAGCAACAGGATATTCTTCATAAATAACTTCAAAAACATTTTCTAATTCTCTAGCAAAATCCACATCCATCTCGCACAAATTGACGGCAGTAATGTTATACTTTTCTATAATTTCATTTTCGATTTGTAAAATTTCACTTGGGCAATTAACTTTTTGCTCAATAGAATCTTTAGTAATTAATTCATCAACATCACTCACACTAGATATTGAAACACCTTCATAAACATTATCCCAAACAATAATAGACTTATTTTTACTTTTGGTGGTTGAAGTATTTTCACTAGTTTGATTATCAGTGGTAGCCTCAGCAGTATTTGCATAACTATTATCAGAAAAATAATAATTAGAACTAGACTTCTGAATTATAATAACAAATAATAAAATTATTAAGACTACTACAGTTCCAATTCCTGCTCCCATAATAATCATTTTTTTATTTGAACTTTCTAGATTATTGCCATTTTGGTTAATATTATTAGTGTTTAATGGTGGCGGATTATTAATAATACTACTTATATTAAATCCACACTTGTTGCAGAATTTAACACCATCATGAATCTTTGTACCACACCTACTACAATACATTAAACACACCTCTACTCTAAGAGAGATTATATCATACAAAATTCTTTTTGGATACACATTTAATTAATTTTTCTTAAAGCAAAATGATATAACTAAAAAAAATAACCATGATTTTACTTCACCATAGTTAATTTGCTTTTTAAAATTGCTAATAAATTTATTCTTTTTTTATTTTAAATACATTAATATTTTGACAATAATCGCCTAGTTTTCAAAATAATCAGTATCATATAATTCATCTCTTTGATGCAGAAAAGCTTCATTTATATAGCCAACAAAAATCACTTTAAAACCGGCTTTAAAGCTAATGAATTTGTTAATATTATAATTATCATATTTAGCCTGATATTTCTTAGCCTGTTTAAAAGATTTACATAAATCCATAACATCGGTAGGATAACCGTCACATACATAGCATTGGTCTACAAGGTTATAACCTATTATAATATATTTTTTATCCTGAAACTCAATTACACTTCCCATTGGTAAAAATTCATTTATCATATTATTCCTCATTCCATTCGTCTAAATCTTTTAAAATATTCTCACGATATAGGTCACTATAACCTTGATAAATTACTTCTTTAATATCTTCATGTTTAATATAATATGTTATAGCCGTATCCATTTCTGATACTTCGTATGAGCATATTGCATAATCCACAGCATAATATATATTTTCCTTTGCTTTTTCTTTTGCATAAAAAGTAGATTTTTCAAAAGAATTATCGGATTGTTTAATTGCTATACAGGTATTTCCCATATAACGATAAATCATATAAAGGTTATCATCATTATAAAGTTTAATTATTGTTCCTATTGGTAAATAATCGCTTAACTTTAAATTAGTTGGTACCATCTTTTTCTTTTTAAATATAAACATTTGCATCCCACCCTATATATTATTTCTTCTATTTCTACCATAAATTCATTATAGCAAAAAAATATAATTTATCATTATATTTTAGCAATCATTTCATATTAAAACAAAAACAATTAATATTTTATTCAACTATTTTTCATTATTTTTCAAATTAATTTTATAACATATTTAAGGTTGTTTCGTAAGTATTTCCCATTTTTAACAAATATTCTTTTTTCTGTAATACTTCTAAATATTTTTCTGGTATACTATCGTAACCATAATAGATAGCCGCTGCACCTGCACAAAGGCCTCCCAATGTTGATGCTTGTCCACCTAAGTTTACGGCTCCAATTAAAGCTTGACTAAAGTTTTCCGAGTTTATAAAGCAATAAAAGAAAGCTTCTAAGGTATCTATTACATAATTATTAGAATTAATCATTTCCAGTGATAAATTATAAACATTATCTTTTAATAAATGTTCAAATTCTCTTATCGTTTCTGGTTTAAAATACATTGTATAATCTAAGTTCTTTAACATACTAAAACTTGCTTTTTTATCAGTTCCTCTAAGTAAAAAAATAATATATTTAGTAAATATATAAGCTGCCATAGCAGGTATCTCGCTATGATGTGTTATAAAGGTTACATTTTTCACAACCGAATGAATTGTGTAATCACGAGCTTTAGTATAATAAAGATAAAAAGCTACCGGTAATAGTCTTGGTAAAAATTCATTGCCACAATCGCTATAACCAGTGCCCCCTAGTTTAGTAGCATCCGTCTTTTCTTCAAAATATTTATTTAAGGCATGTTTACTAGTAAAATCAATATCTATTAGGTTATCAGTTGCTGTATACTTAGCGGTCTTATACCATAACAGAAGGTTATCAGCTATTTTGTTATAATCTATTTTTTCTTTGGTAGTAATAGCATCAATAGAAGCTAAAATACTAGAAGTTCCACTACTCCACGTACCAACAGACACATTTATATCTTCACATTTTATCATCTTAGTTACTGGCTTATTTATTAATTTTTCTTTTTTCGCATAATTAAGTGGTAATCCAAAGGCCTCACCAATAGCAAAGCCAACGATACAAGCATTAATTTTCGAGTTCATAACATCAACCACTTTCTAAAGGTGTAAATAAGCCTCATTTGAGGCTTACTTGTATTGTCCAAAGACATTTTTTTTAAGAGGTATCATTTCTCTTAAATTTATTTTCTCATTATTTAAAACTTTTTTACCATTAGTTTCAAACAATTCATCAATATAATTATCACTGATTATTTTCTTTAATATCTTCTTTAATTTTGGTATATCATCATAAAAAGTATCACGACTATGATGAATATCACTAGATAAGAATGTTATAGCTTCATGTTTTAACAATATTTCTAAAGTCTTCTTGGCTTCCTTACCATATCTTCCCAATAATGAACCAATATTACTTTGAAAAACTGCTCCTGCTTCTTTCCATTCTTCCACTAATTTTGGATTTTCTTTAATTACACGGTAACGTTCGGGATG
The DNA here is from genome assembly GCA_934102255.1 of uncultured Bacilli bacterium. Taxonomy (GTDB): domain Bacteria; phylum Bacillota_I; class Bacilli_A; order RF39; family UBA660; genus CAG-605. The sequence continues at coordinate 13,322 of CAKOSN010000025.1, forward strand.
AGCAATTACAGGAATGTACCCAGCATTTTGTAAATCAAACAAAGCCTTTCTAATATTTTTATATTCATTATTCATTGGCAATTCAAACAACACATAACGAGTATCATTAAGTGAAGAAATTTTCTTATTTATTAAAAGACTTACCATTTCAATATCAACAAATATTTCATTTCCTAAATAAAGATTAATATTTAAATTTTCACTACTTACTTTTTCTTTTAACTCAGCCAATAATTTTTTATTATCTTTTTTTTCTTTATTATAACTACTACCTAATATAAAATGAGGAGTAACAATAATATCAGTTACTCCATTAGAAACAGCTTGTTTAATTATCTCGATTGATTCTTCTAAGGATTTGGAGCCATCATCAATATTAGGTAGAATATGACTATGTAAATCAATCATACACTACTCCAATCAACTTAACTATAATATTTACTATAATAATGATCTTTTGAAGATGGGAATTTATTTAAAATTACTCCCGCTATTTTATCCTTAAATTTTTCTAAAGCTTTATTAGTATTAGCTAAGAATTCTACTGGTGTTATTTTATATGCTGATACAATAACAATTTTATCTACTAAATCAGCCATAATAATTGAGTCAGTTAATCCACCAACTGGTACACCATCATAAATTACTAAATCAAATTTTTGTTTTAATATTTTGGCTAATTGTTTATTTTTAGCTGATGCTAAAAGCTCACTTGGATTTGGTGGCACAATGCCCATTGGTAAAACATAAATATTTTCATATCTTGTTTTCTTAACATATTTTTTATAGTTTTTATCAACATCATCTAATAGAAGGTTTGATAAACCTTGTTCATTATCGATATTAAAAATTTTGTGTTGTCTTCCACGACGTAAATCGCAGTCAACAATTAATACTTTAACTCCTGCTTGAGCAAAAGCAACAGCAAGGTTAGCACTTATAAATGACTTACCTTCTCCACTCATTGAACTTGTCATTAAAATTGACTTTACTGGTTCATCTACAGAGGAAAACAAAAGGTTAGTACGAATAGTTTTAATTGCTTCGGCCACACCACTTTTAGGATTATTAGCAACTATAAGTTCATTATTCATTTTCTTTTTCCTTTCTTTTCTTTTAAGGTATGCTTAATTGGTACAACCCCAAGAGTTGGTAAGCCAATCTTACTTTCTATTTCTTCAACGCTCTTAATAGTTGTATCAAAATAGAACATAACAAATATTACAGCACAAGCAAGTACTACACCCACAAGTAATGCTAAAACAGTGGTTTTAAGTAAACTTATGTTATAAGGATTATTGACAGCCTCAGCATAATCAACAATTGCGACATTTTTAATACTATAATATCTAGCAACATCATTACTAAATACTCTTGCTATTTCATTTGCAACATCTCTTGCATTTTCCGCATTTTCACTATTAACTGAAATACGAATTATTTCTGTATCATCCTCAGTTGTTACATTTACTTGTTTTTTTAATTGTTCAGCTGATGTGTTCAAGTCTAAATTATTAATTACTTGATTTAAAATACTATGGGATTTCATAATTACACGATAGTTAGATATTAAGTTTTTATTTAAAGTAATATCACTTTGTGTAATTGATTGATTAGTATTTGAGTTTTCGTTATTAGTAGTTAAGACCATAGTTGTATAAGAATTATACATTGGTATCTTTAAAAATACTGTATAAGATGCTCCTACTACGACAAAAACTAAACCAGTAATTGCAATTATAAACCATTTGCTCACAAAATAGTCAAACAATTCTTTTAAATTAATCTCTTCCATATATTCCCTCTTAACTCCCATTATTATATAATAAGTTACTCTTTATGGCAAGCAAAAAACACAACAAATTGCAAGAATAAATGGTAAGAATTTCATATTTTTTAATTCTTAATTTTTCTTCGATTTCATTGTGTTTTTTATCATTTTTTCTTCTAATTTTTGGGCTTCGGAACTTACTTTTAGCATGCACCATAGCATAAATAAAATAAGTCCTACTAAAATTATCAATAACATATTATCTCCTTATAGTTATTATAACTTACCAACATAATTTTTTAACTAATTATCGTTCGTCAAAATTCGACATTTTTCGACATTTACTTTGATAGATACTATAAATAACAATTCCTACTAAAGAACCAGCACCATCTATAAAGGTATCTAATACTTTAGCAGTTCTTCCTGGAATAAAGATTTGATGTACTTCATCACTTACTGCATATAAATAGCATATAATTAAACTAACTATTAACATTCTTTTATTAATTTTTGTATAATCACTTAATAGCTGCAATACTAAAATACCCAAGATTAAATATTCTGTAAAATGGGCTGTCTTTCTTACTAAAAAAGTACTATCTTCTACCTTTTTCTTTACTTCTTCTCTAGGTATATCTTTATTAGTAACACTAGTAGTTACATTTACAACCATACTAGTAACTACATCACTAGTCTTAGTAGACTTAGTCCCATTTTGACTAGAAAAATTAAATATTACAAGCATCCATACTATTACTAAGATACTGTGAAATAACTTTTTATTTTGTCGTAATTTTTTAAAAGTACCTGTAGTTGTAAAGACTATAAATAGTCCTAAGATAAAAGATATTATACCAGTTACTAACATACACTTTAAAACACTATTTATAAACTCCATTAAAATATTACTAATTGAAGTGTTATAAAAGAAGATATTATTTATATCAATAGTATACTTAGTATATAAAACAAGTCCTACTAAAATAACAAAATTAGTAAATAAAGATGCTATTATATTTCTATCTTTAAATACATATCTATTAATTAAATAAGTAATAATAGATACAATAATACTTATTAGTAATACTATTTTTGTTAACTTATAAGCCTTATTAAACATTGGTCTTACCTTTTCAAAAGTATTATTGTATGATATTTCTTCTTCATAAATATTAACTAGTTTTTTAGTTAAGATATTAACAGTATCTTTATTATCTACTCTAATATTATTATCTTTTATATAGTTATTTATATTAGTTGTTAGATTATTTTGAAACTCTTCAGTATTAACTGTTATTTTTTGATTAGTATAAAGATTATCAATCGTCGTTATTATTTCGTTTTTTAAAGACTTAACTGATATTACATTATTTAGTACTTCTTCATTTAATCCCGATTGTTCTAAATAATATGATACTTCTTCTAAAGTATTATCATATAGTTCTTGATAGTAATTATGGTTATTTAATAAATCTAATACATAGTCTTCGTTAAATACTGTAAATATTAGAATAAGACTTAAGGATAATAGAAAGAAACTGATACTTTGAATAAATTTCATTATATAACTTAATACTATTCTCATAAGTCTTTCCCTTCTATCTTTTTAGCATATACTACATATCTTTGATACCTATATCCCACACCGTTAATTGGATAACATGTATAAAATAAGACTCTTTCGCCATCTTCTTCTAAGAAAGTTTGAAATCTCTTATTTAAATCACTATCCTTTAATATTTCATAATCATATACTTCATAAGTATATTTCCCATAATAAGTATCAATGTAGATTAAGGAACCTTTTGTTAGTTTAGTAATAAGTCCAAAATGACGCATGTTATTATGAGCAGCAATTATAATAGGTAATCCTTCTCCTGGAAAGAAAGAACCAATATAACGTCCTGCTCCGTTTCTAATGATACTTAAGGAATCTCCATTATATAGATTTATGGTTCTATCTATTTCTGGAATGTTAATAGTGCCAAAGGCCTCACCATAAGCTGGAATTGGACTTAGTCTTTTTGTTTCGGAATCAATTTTAATATTAGATAAGTCACTAGAAATACTAGTAGTAGTTTTAACAGCTACTTTATTAAATAAATTGATATAGGTAGCTATTTTATCTTTTAATGTAAAATTAACAATTAAGACTAAAAGTGAGGCAAAGAAAAAAGCGATTGCTAACTCTCTAACAATCACTTTCCCACTCTTTTTTAGTAAATTAAGCATTTTGTTTTTTTGCTTTAACAGCAATTGTTGCGATTCCGATAATAGCAACTACTGAAGCAATTGTAATTACTAAATTTCCATTAGTATACTTAACATCTGTTTTTACATTTACTTTATCATTATAGAATGCTTTAGTAGGTTCATCTACATAACCAACGAATAATTTTCCATTATTAATGCTTACTGGAACTTTAGTGTTAGCACCAACATTATTTACTAATGCTTTTAATTCATTTTTAGTGCTAGTACTTAATTTAGATAAATCAGTAACTTTAGCATCTTTAAGGATTGCAACAGCTTTGTCTACTTGAGCAGCAATGTAATCACAATCAGATTCACTAACTTCGTTTTGTTCTAAATAACTTTTTACCATATTAGCATTTCCATTATTTAATGAATAAGTAACTCCATTAATTGTGTAAGATTTTGTTAGTTTGTCTTTTAATTCATCCTTAGACATAGCATTTACACTTACAGTAGTAAGTAAAACAGCTACAAATAAGAATAAGAACTTCTTCATATTTTCCATATCTATCTTCCTCTCTTCTTTTCTTATTCTACTATTAAGTTTTTTATTTTGCAAGTTTTATCCGCATTTTTTACATATTTTTTACTATTATTAGCCAGAAGTTTATATCCTGTAAATTTATTATATCCAATATGAAAACTTATATTCATTTTAACTTTTCAATGTAATCCAAAATTCTAAAGAATACCACTAGCAACAACACTACTTATTGTACCCGATGCAATGTCTTTTAACATCTCAGGTTCAGTGAAAATGGCAAAGTTTTTGTATCATAGTACAAAAACTTTGCTTTTTTAAATACTTTTTGTACTGTATTAAAAGTTTATCGTATCTCTAGTGTATTTTTTAAGCACCATTTTTAATAGATAACATTTTAAATTGATTAAAGACCGTATCAAGTCCATTTATAAAAGGCTACTATATTTAACTTTCAAACATAGCACTATATTAGCAATTTTAAGTTTTTTAACTCAATGCTAATAAACTTCTTTTAGGCACGGTTGTTTTCATTTTACATATATCAACGACTTTATTAATATAATCATCTATATATTTTCTTTTATAAACATAAATATAAGATGGATGTTCAATATAAACAATTTTACCTTTATCTATGTTATTTTTTATAAAATACTTTTCAATAAAGTTAAATGTTAGTTTCCCTAAAACCAAAATTGTTTTAGGATTTAAGATTTCTATTTCTATAAGCAAATTATTTATACAATCTTGCATTTCTTTTGGTGTTGGATATCTTAACTTATTATTTTCATCTAATGGTAAACACTTAACTAAGTTAGTTTTATAAAATTTTAAATCTGGTAATTCATGTTCAATTAATTCAATAATTTTACCACTATTAGTATCATTACCTAGAGGAATGGAATTATTTAGATCATCAACCCTTTTAGCCGATAAGCCCCCCCACATAACATCACATCTATCTTCTTTATCTAATAAAGGCCTTTGATTTTGACATAAACAACACTTATTGCAGTTTTCTACTTTTTCTAATAACATATTGATGTTCTCCTAATTCATTAGTTTTTATTACTAATTCTTCTATTAATTTGGTATCAGATCAAATAAAATCACCAATTGCAAACATTATTCAACCAAAAAGCAAAATCTTTGTACTATGATACAAAAACTTTGCTTTTTTAACTAGTTTTTGTACTGTGCATTAAATATAATTAAATACCCGAAGATTTTATATGTTTCAAAATTATTTTTGCACACATTTGACGACCTTTAAATAAAGATTTTAACAATATTCCATTTTTGATAAATAGTCTTCTAAATTTATTAGAGGTCTTTCGATGATTTCCATGTCTATTATTTCATCTTTTTCATCATAATAAAATGATATAAATATATTCAATTTATTTATTTCTAAATAATCAGCTCTTTTATAAAACTGAGATAGATACCCATCTTCATATTGACTATATGGAGATGTCATTGTATCTAAAACAAAAATATCGCCACTAACATTAATATCAACATTATTAATTCTAACAGCATCAATTGAAACATCAAATTCATCATCATCAGAATTATAATTAATATCGTACTCATTAATATTATTTAAAATATCATTTTTATTTAAATACTGTTTTATAACACTTATTTCATGACCTGCATATCCCATTACTTGCCTTGACAATTGTTCAACCTTATCAATAATTTCATAATTTATTTTTTCAGATAAATTATGCTTAATTCCTTCTTTAAAACCATTATCTTGAGACACAATAAATAATTTATCAATTTTGTTGTCTGTTAAAAAATATTCATTAATTGCTGATATTATAGTAGCATCAGGAAATTCACATTTTTTATTATCAACATTAAAAGGAGGTTCACCTTTAAAATACCAGGAATTAATTTGGTCTAATTTAGCATATTTTCCACATGATATTTCGCTCATTTTGCACTGTTCAAAAAATTTCTTAGCCTTTTGGCAGCTGCTATTTATTGTATTTAATTCTAAGTCTTCTTTTAATACTTCTTTAACATAACGACTCTCAATTTTTTTAAAGTCGTTATGTACAGCGTCAGTTATATGCTTCAACATTTCTTGTTTTACTATATCTGGAATATAAAGATGATAATTAGAAAAACTCGAAATGTTTCTCAATAAAATAGCAACAGAGCCATTTTTAAAGTTATAAGAATTTGGTTTTCCAAAAGCATTCGTATCTAATATTACTCCATATTGTTTTATTTTAGTCATATGTACTCCTTATTAAATCCCTAACCTCTTTAAATGCAATGAATATTCATCAAAATTATATTTCTTTGATTCTTCCTCAATATATTTGATAACAGCATCATTCATTTTAGGTTCTAAATTTTTCTTAAAAATATAATTTTTAAATCTATCGATAAATTTTGCATAATCTAACACCAAAATACATTTATTTGATGTAAATGCAATCTCATTAATATTGGCATTTTGGATTCTATATTTATATTCATGTTTACACTTTCTAGTTATCAAATCAGCACAAATATCATAGTTTTCTTTGTTTATTTTACTTACACTCAATAAATCTTTAATTTTAAATATTTCATAATTATCTTCAAATAAATTCTTTTTATATTTTTTCAAAAATTCAATTGTATCTACAATAATTATTATATTTCCATTGTAATCGCTTACAACATTAAAATTATATGAATTGTTTTTTATCAATTTAAAATGATTAAATTTTAAGAAGTCTTTAAATTCTTCTACAATAGAATGTAAATAATTATTTTCTTTAATTTGATCAGCAGTTGAGATATCTATTTTTTCATTCACCCTTAACCTTTCAATTAATTCCTCGTCACCATTAATGTAACACCATCTTGCTATATCTTCGGTAATTTGCCATTTATCGTTTTTATACTTTTTCTTAAACTCTTCTACTTCATTTTCAAATGCCGTTATCTGAGAATTAGTACCAATAATTTTTCTTTTATCAATTTTTGACTGTGATCTTCGTAGCTCCTGCTCATAATCTTCCCTAATCAACTTAGAAATTCTCTCATATTCATTTTTTAGCTTAACAGACATAATAAATGAATGATCATCAATGATTCTTTTAAAATTTTTTACCTTACTACTGATACCAATTGATATGCTTTCTGCGTATTCAATATTTACTTGTTCTTTTCTTTTTTCTCTTTGCTGTTTCATGTAAATTTTACGATCTTCCTTGGAATTATTTATGATTCCATCAAAAAATTTAATACACTCACTTCCAACAATTAATTCTTTTTGATTTTTTATGTTTTTTATTTTAAAAAGTGAACCTATATTTTTATGTCCACATAATTCACAATCTATCGTTTTTCCATCGCTCTTTGCTTCATATTGTGTAGCAATCCACTCAGATTGAGCGATATTAAATATTTTATTCCACTCACTTATTAAATAGCTTTGAATATGTGATGGCAGTTTTTTGAAATCTTTATTAGTCATTTTTGGTAAACCATTATGATATGACATAGCAGAAACAATATTTTTATAATCTTCGCTAATTTCACTTTGCTTAAATAAATTAGCCTCTTTGCAAATAATTGAAAATTCTTTATTTTCTTTTTTCTTCATTTTTATATCACTCCTTCTTTGAATACTAGAAAAAAACATATCAGTTCTTAAACTAACAGCTACATCATACCATAAACTTGCTAATTTTAAATATATTTTCGCTAAGTGTGACGAATATTCACGAAAATATGAAAAAAGTGACCATTTGTATACAGTCACTTAATAATCTTCTTAACAATTTTCTTAACTTTCCCAAGTATTCTCTTATATAAAGGCCTGTTTGTATATTTATTCATGTACTTAATAATATTATCTTCATTAATTTGTTTAGTAGCAATTTTCTTAAAGAATACATCTCTTTTTTTATGTTGGTTAACATTACAGTGATGATTATAACTAAAAGCCGTTTTTAAGTCTGTTTCCTTCAAAAATAATTCTTCTTTTATTTTATTCAGAAATTCATCACCTTTTTCTGTATTAACAGCAAATAATGATAATCCTGTATCATCATCTTTTATTGATAAATCAATTTTATCGATTCCCCATATATCTCCAATGGTAAAATCTGAATGTCTATTAGTTGTACAAAAACGGCAATCATAACATGAAGGTCTATTTATCATTTCGCTAACAAAAGCCTTAAAATATGAATTTTCTTGTATTTTTTTACCATCGTCAAATTCAATAATTGGTGTCTGGTTATGCCATCCATTATCCTTTGATCTAAATGAAATATTTTTTATTTTTTTACCATACTTTGATTCTAAATTTTTCAAATATAAATCAAGAACCAATGGAGATGGATTAGCATGGCATATTATTTCACAAGTATACAACTTTGCATAATCCTTTTTTAGAAAAGTTCTTAATCCTTGGCATTGGCAAGGAGTTCCGCTAAATAAAACATATCTATCATTTTTTAAAAATTCTTCCACTTTAAGATAAGAATCATTTAAATCACTTCTAACATACTTGGAATCTTGAAATTTTTTTGCATCTTCTAGTGTTTGGGCATAATCATGTTTTGCCACTAGATTTTCATCAAAAGTAACCCCAAACACAACGCCTTTCATTGAAATAATTTGTTTTGCTATCACATAAAACATTCCACCAGAAGCACTTCTTTTTTTATCATCTAAATTTTTATTATAAGAAATGTATGCTTTTGATAAATTATTTTTATTTTCATAGTAAACATTTGGACATATTTTTTTACATAACCCACAATTTACGCACTTACTTTTGTCTATTTTGGGGTATAAAAAGCCTTCTTGGTCTTTTTCAATTGTAATAGCCTTTTTAGGACATTTCAACGCACAGACACCACAACCATTACAATCTTTTTTGTTATTTGAATTAAAATAATTATTATCCATACTATTAACTCCTTTTCAATTTTTTAGTAAATAATTTAAATATTATATCAAATGAGTCTTTATTTATGTAAATAGCAAATAGTACCGCAAATAATACAACAAATACATTTAAATATATATTATTTATGTAGTAACTAACAAACACAAAAATCAAAGCAATAAGAGATTGAATAATAAATTTCATATCTATTTTTATTTTAAAGTATCGTTTACTTGCATCCATAAGTCTATAAATACTCATTACAAAGAATGCTACAAAAGTAGAAATAACAGCAGCATATAAGCCCATAAACTTTATTAATACTAAATGAACTATAATATTAATTACAGCGGATACTATTGAAGTGCTTGCAATAGCTTTTGTATTTTTTTCAGCCACATATATTACACTTATTAAACCTACAACGACATTAAATAATGAGCCAATGATTGAAATTGGTACTAATCCATAACCAGCACTAAACTTTTCATTAATCATAATAGGAAAAACAAATGGCATACACGCAATCATACCAATACCCATAGCTGTAAATAATCTTAATACAATATTAAACATTCTATTAAAGTAATCACTGACATCAGCATCTTTTATTGCTATCGAAATTGATTCTGTCCAGCTCATATTAAAAATATTATAAAAAGTTATAAAAACCGCTGAAAATTTTAAAGAAGCAGCCAAAATTCCATTTTGATCAACACCTAAAAAGGCACTTGCTATAACACGATCTGAAGCATTAAAAACCCACCAAGATATAGCATTGGGTATTAATGGCAATGAATACTTCCATAAACTTTTTATTACTTCTTTTTTATAATCTTTAACTTTTAAATATTTATATAGTTTCAACGATATGAATAAATATATTGTCGCCACAATTTGTCCAAGCATCGTTCCAAGTAGCATACCGTTAGCACCTAACTTTATAACCACCAAGAATAAAACATTAAAAATAATCGTTGATAAAGCACTTATAAAACTTGCAAAAGCATACTTTTTATTATCACCGAAACCTCTGGCAATTTGCAAAAGCAAAGATAAGAATATGTTTGCTACAACATTGGTTGCTAGGAAAAATTTATAGTGATTATTTATAAACGGTGATATCAATGCAAATATTATTAAATATACTATACATTGAAATATTACCGTAATAACTGCACTAGAAATTATTCGTGATTCTTTATCTTTTTTTCCTCTTACTTCAATTAATTCTCTAAATACGGCTTGTTCAACTTGAAATGTAACTATTGGTAATAAAAGAGAAACTAGTGTATTTAATAAATCAACCGTACCATATTCTTCAGTAGATAATATTCCGGTATATAATGGCAAAAGAAAAAAGGTAATTAATTGAGTACAAATTTTACCTATTGTTATTATAATTGTGTTTTTTGCTAAATTTTTTTCTCTACTCACATCAAATCACATTCCTTACTTTTCTATAGCATCAATTAGCCAATTAATAGACTTTTCTCTTTCTTTTTCTAAAATTTTATTAACATTTTCATAATTTATGTCCTCATCAAAATCAAGTTTTTCAAACTCTTCTAGTGAATTTACGGCTCTATTAGAAATGCCTAATTTTTCTAATAAATCAGTAACTCGTGATGATGTTTTACTATATGGATAAACAAAGAATTTTTTTTCAAATATTATTGAAAAAGCAGTAGCGTGAAATGATGTTGTGATGACATATTCCGCATCCCTTATTAAATTTACAAATTCATCTGGTCCTGCAGATGATTTTTTTTCAAATTTGCAATCATAATGAGGCTTTTTTTCAAAGCATACTACTTTTAAATTAGTTTCTTTTGCCAATAACGACACCATTTTACAATACTCATCGCTCTTAGAAAGCATATATGAAAGAATATATTTTTGTTTATTGTATTGTTTTTTACACAACTTATTCCAAGAATATTTTTCGATTAAAAATACAGGATCGCATACGGTTACAGCATTATCTATACCCAATTTTTTTAATGCCTTGATAGCCGTTTTTTCTCTAACTGATATACCATAAAAATCAAGCAAATATTTTTTTAAAATACCATAATCGCTTTCTAAGAAAAATTCCTTTCCAATGCTTGCTGCATAAGAAATTTTTTTAGAAAATTTTTCACTTTCAAAATTCAAAAAGAAAGCATCATCAATTCCATTTAGTAATTCATAATTCCAAACCTGATCGCTGCCCGTAATGAAAACGTCTGCTAGAGGAGGATTATTCTTTAAATCTGACAAATCATATCTGCTGGAAGTTAAAGAAATATTTGAATTTAAAAAAGTATTAAATTTATTATGTTTTTTTAAATTTTCTGGAAAACTAATTATGTCCATCAAAAATCTTTTTGGATTTTTAATTCTTTTCAAGGAAATAAGTCTATACTTTTGAATTTCTTGACTTGGAACATAATCAATTTCAAACGCTTCATATCCTAATCCTTTTAAGCAATTCTGTAGTGCATAAGCTTGTAATACAGCACCGTAATTAATTGCCCTATGAAATGTAATTATTGCTATTTTTTTCATACTTCACCTCATATTCTATACTATTAAAAATTGCAATACTAAAAAAATAAGTTAACAATTGTTCATAATAATAAAATGTATTTCCAGTCATACCATATAATAAGAAAAGTAATTGTATTCCCATACTAAAATTTAAAGCATATATTTCTTTTGAAGATAATTCTTTTTTGTTTTTTTTATAGAATAAAATTATACTAAATAAACACGAAGTAAAGAAGAATATAGTTAATAAGAAACCTATTATACCCAATTCTCCTAATAACTGGAAATATATATTATGAGCATGATAAACTTTAAGCTCACTATTACTCTTTAAATATGACTTATATGTATTTATTCCATTACCAAATAATGGACTATTATTGAACATTTCTTTGCAATATTTCCAATACTCCGTCCTTCCATTATAACTCTTATCACCAACATTATAAGAAAAGCGTTGCAATAATGTATCAACAGTCGGAATAAAAGTTTTCAAAACAATAACAAGACATAATGCTAAAACAGTATACTTCAATATATTTAATGCAAATTTTTTATAATCATTAACGAAAAGCAAGAAAATAAAAACAAGTAATGGAATAACAAGCAATGTTCTTTTTCCACAGCTAAATAAAGCAATAACAAATATTATTAATTTTAAAATATCAAATTTAGTTACACTGTGTTTTTTATTCAATCTTGACAAAACGGATATAATTCCAATATTGATACAAAATGCTGAATAAGCTCTCTCCAATGCTAAGCCAGAAAATATATTATAATTTATTTCATTAAGCGTAACTAACATTGCATTATTATTCGGAAACAGAAACGATAAATTTGTTACTATTAAATCATGTTTTAATAAAGAAATAATTATAATTATTGAAAAAAAGAAAGCATAATTTTCTATACAATCAAGTATTTTGAAAGCATCTACTTTTTTAAAACCTATAATTGCAAAGAAAACACATATCCCAAAAATAAATACAAAATTCAGAGATTCTGAAGGATTTATGCTATAAGTTATTGTCAATAACAACAATATAAGTTGGAAAAGTAATATAAATGACAATCTATTAATATACAATTTATTTTTTAATCTTAATACAAAAAGTATTGCAAGTAACAATATAAAATAGTATTTTTGATAATTACTAAAAATATTTGAACCAGAAAATAATATTAAAATCAGAAGCAATATTATCAAATTCACCAAAATATTTTTAATATTAATTTCTCTTTTTTTCATATAATTTTCTCCACTTCTTTTTAACAAAAAAATATGTGTAAATGATTAAAATATTGTGTGACTTCAAATTTTTATAAATAAATCTTGCTTTTTTAGATGCACCATTAGATAGCTCAAAATTGTCAATATTTTTGAAAATATCATCATTATAAATGTTATACAAATTACTAATAGAATATTTTGAAATAGATAAATCATTATATATTCTTTCCATAAAAAAATCATACACCAGTTTATTATTTTCACCATATAGTTTCATCAAACTTAAATATAATTTTTTAGTCACATTCCAAGAATATTCGAGTGTTCTCTGACGCTTAGATAAAGATTCTTTTTGTTCTACCACATAATTATATATTTTTTTAGAATTAATTACTGCTGAATTAACATAATTATAATAATGTAAGTTAAATAAGTAATCCTCGTTTGAAAACAAATCACAATTAAAATATATTTTATTTTCAACAATAATACTTCTCAAATAAATTTTATTCCATGGAACGGAAATAAAAGTCGTAAAAAAATTTGACGAAACAAATTTTAAAAAGCCGTTTTTGTTCATTTCAATATCTTCAAGCTTAGGTTCATTAATATTTTTTGTACTTCCGACAACAGTATAATCAAACAACATAATATCAAATTGTTCATTTAAATATTTATATACATCATTTACATATATGCTTTCAACAAAATCATCACTATCAATAAACCACAAATATTTTCCACTAGAAATATCAATTCCCTTATTTCTTGTTTTACTTACACCGCTATTTTCTTGATAAATGTAAATTAAATTAGTTAATGATTCATACTGTTGAAATATTCCTTTTACTATATTTTCTATTTCGTCCTTGGAACCATCATTTATGACTATTAATTCACAGCTTTTATTTAGTTGTGGAATAATACTTTTTAAGCATTTTTGAATACTATTTTCACTATTGTATGCTGGAATTATAATTGATAGTATTATATTTTTCAATGTCTTCCACCACCTTTAAGATATTTCTTTAATTTTAAAGTAAACAATATCATAAAATAAAATTCATTATCAAAAAACCAAATAATCAATTTTCTATTTAATTTTAAATTACAATTCTTACCATATTTTTTCAAGCAGACAACATACTCATTAGAATTTCTTATTTTTTTTAATTCTTCAATAAAACTATTTTCATCTAAAGCGGAAGCATTAAACTTTAAATATTCATACCAAATTATAAGATAATAATATGATTTTATTGAATTTTTGTCAATCCGATTATTATTTATACCATTTTTTGTTAAAATTTCCTTTATGTATGAGTGCAACTTTATTAAATTTTCAATGTTTCTAGTATATTTTGCAGGATTGCGACTTGCACTATTATCACTTAATCTGTAGTGATAAAATGCATAGGGAATTATTTTTATTTTTTTAGAATCCAATAATAAATCAAGTGAGTATATTAAATCCTCACCATAGCCTATGTTTGAAGTAAACTTATGCTTAACAGCTAATTCTCTTTTTATGAGCATCATCCACACAGCAGGATTAATATTATAATTTGTTATATTTTCGATCAAATAATTATTATTTTTTATCTCTACATTTTTAAAATATATTTTTTTAAAATATTTATCTTCCAAAACAGGATTGTTTTCAACAAAGTATTCACATCTAACTATATCTATATCAAAATTATCTATCTCTTTAACCATTGTTTCTAACATATCTTTTTCTAACCAATCGTCGGAATCGACAAATAGTACATAATCACCAGTTGAAGATTTTAATCCATTATTTCTAGCAACACTCACTCCACTGTTAGATTGATTTATTAATTTTATATTCTTATATGTTTTTAAATAGCTTTTACATATTTCTTCACTTTTATCACTAGACCCATCATTTATCAAGATAATTTCTATATTTTTATATGTTTGATTAATTATTGAATCAATGCATTTTTCTAAATATTTTTCAGAATTAAAAACTGGGACTACAACAGATATTTTTAACTTTTTCAAATTCTCACCACCTATATTGACATATATTTATCTTCCAATTCAATTACGATATCCGAAATTAAATAATTCTTTTTTTTGAATTCTTTATATGCATTAGTATCATTAATTCTTGATTTAGAAGAAATTATTTTTTTAGACCATTCTAAAGCACTATCATTCAAAGAAATAAATTTTAAATTATTCAAAATTTTAACATCTTTTGGTATTGTATTTGCTGTGCAAAAACAAGGAAGACCACATGCTTGAGCCTCTATAAGAACCAATCCTAAACCTTCAAATAAACTTGGAAAAACAAACAAATCCATTGCTTGCATATACTCATTAGCATTTGATTGAAAACCAGCAAATATCACACTATTTTCTATGCCAAGGCTTCTCACTTTTTCTTTTATAAATTCTTCTAGCTCACCAGTTCCTACCAATAAAAGTTTATAATTATTATTCTGCTTATAACATTTATAAAACACATCAATCAAAAAACTGTGGTTTTTTTGAGTAACAAATCTTCCAACATGTCCAACTACAATATCCGAATCATTAAACCCTAATTTTCTTCTTATTTCATTACGAATATCATCATTATATTTAAATTTATCATAATCAATCGCATTATGTATAACTCTAAATTTACCAGATTCTACTATATCTTTACCAAATAACCATTCACCAGCAATCTTTGAACATGCAAAATAGTCTGTTGCATACTTTATTAGAGGCTTTTTAAATAGGTTGCCAATTAATTTTTTTAAAGGATTTTTAGTTTGAAAATCTATATTATGGCTATGTGCTATTCTCATTGGAATACCATATTTTTTGGCATATTTTAAAACCACATAATTTTTGCTAGATGAATGCATATGAACTACTTTGTAATCATGATGTTCTTTAAAAAAATTCTTTACTGCATACCTATATTTAATAAAATCAATTGGCGTTTTAACCCATATTCCTTTTAATTTATAAACAGTACATCCTAATTCTTTTAATGTTTGTTCTAATTCATATTCTTTACCATCATCTAACAATAAAAAGTCAACATGAATTTTATTTTTATCAAATCTAGAAACCCAATCAATCACGAGGCTTTGAATTCCACCTCTAAGCATTCTATCAACAAAGTATAATACTTTAACAGGTTCTGTTTTCATTTTAATCACGCT
>CAKOSN010000026.1 GCA_934102255.1 uncultured Bacilli bacterium
ATGCCTATTTTCGTGATTTTAGTCGTGGTATAATATTTTTATAAATTTAGTATTGACAAAACTTAGATAGTCAATTTGATGTTTTAGATAACTTTAAATATAAATTAACTTTAAAAAGTGATATTACTAGTGATGCTTTAACTGATTTAAAAAATACTTATGGAGATAATTCAAGTAGTACTTTAACGATTGAAATTAAAGATAGTGATGATAATAGAGAAACTAATACGTTATTTGTTGATAATAGTAATAATTATATAAGATTTACAGATGATAAGTATAATTATATTAACTTAGATAATAGTAATGGTGTTTATGTAACTTATAAATATGCAGATACTAATAATATTAAGATAGGTGATACTATTAAATGGCATATTTATGGTAAGAAAGATTATTATACTTCTAAAGTAGTTGGGTTTTATCGTGATCCTCAAGTACAGGGTTTAACTTGTACAAAAGAATATTTAGAGTCTTTAGACTTAGAATATAGTCCAGATGCGATGTATACTAATGAAGATTTAAGTAATATTAAAACTTTAAAAGGTGTTGATATTATTCAAGATAAAAATGAGTTAAAGAATGCCATTAACAGTATGCTTAGTATGATGAGAGAAATGATTATTATAATAATTTTATTTGCCGTAATTTTAGGAGTAGTTATTATTTATAATATGAGTATCTTATCATTTACAGAAAAAGAATATCAATTTGCAACTTTAAAAGTGTTAGGCTTTAATGATAAGAAGATTAAAAAGATATTTAGCCTACAAAATAGTATAATTTGTGTTATTTCCATTATTTTTGGTTTACCTTTAGGTTATTATTTAACTAGTTATTTATTTAAAGTATGTTTAGATGCTAATTATGATTTTGGAGTACATATTGAGATTTTAACTTATGTTATTGCGGCGATTGGTACTTATTTAGTATCTATAGTCGTATCTAAGGTTTTAGGTAAAAAAGTTGATACTATTGATATGGTTAGTAGCTTGAAAGCTAATGAGTAGTGGAAAATAACTAATATAAAGGATTAAAGGATATAGTGTTTTAGAGATTTATGATAAAAATAGTTATGAAGTTAGTTAATTTAGAAAAAAATGATATTAATTTAAAAATTAACAATGCTTGCTTTATAACTATTTTTTTCTTGCTTTTTAGAACTGGCTATGATACCTTAAAGGTGGGTAGAATATTGTTTAATTTTAGTTGGTTATAAATGTGTAATTTTAGCTAAAATGTTGTTAAGAATGGTTGTGTATTTATGAAGAAAAAACAGATATTTATTATCATAGGGTGTTTATTGGTAGTTGCTTTGGGAATTGTTATTTTCCTGTGTTTAACAAATAAAAGAAATAGTAACGACGAAGTAACTAGGGTAAATAATTTATTAGAAAAATCGAGTGTTATAGAAGGTGGCGTTTCTAAAGATAAAAGGGTAGAAATTAAGTTAAATAATGAAAATATGGAATCTGTTATAAAGGTTGATGTATGGCTATTTTCAAATCCTGTTTACTTAGGAGAATTTAATTTAATTAAAAGTGAAAATGGGTATTATGAATTAGATGATATTAGTAGTGTCTTAAAAGATAAAAACATTGAAGCTGGTAATCATAAGTTACTTATTTTAAAGAATAAAGAGGCTTTAGGTTATGTTGATATTAAAGTAGATATTAATAGTATTTTAGAAACTACTTTAGATGATTTAGGTAGTAATAATGAGACTGAATCTGATGATAAGGCAACTTTTGAAGAAACTGGTAGTGATGAGGCGTTGACTGATAAAGAAAATAATAGTAGTGATAGTAAAAATAATGCAACAAATGACAAGCAAAATAGTAATACAAATAATACTAATAAGAATAATAGTAGTACTTCAAAAAAAGAAGATACTAGTACAACTGTAAAAAAAGAAGAACAAGTTGAAGAGCCAAAACAAGAAGAGGTTAAATGTACACCAAAGAAATTTAAAAATAAGTATACTTATGTTTTTGAAGATAAAGAAACTTGTGTAAAAAATGGTGACCAAATGGATGCTTGGGAATATTTTAAAGCTAATGGAATTTCTGCTTATACATATGGTTGTGAAGAAATAGTTGATGAGTGTGGCAATAAGTATTATGGTGTTTATTTTGGCAATATGGAAGGCGAAAAGTACTATTATTAAAAATTAATATAAATAGTTTTTTTAGATGTGGAGTTGTGTTTAAAATGAAAAATTTAAGTACAAAAAATAAAATAATTATTGGGGCAGTTATTGGTTTATTGGTCGTAGCTACTGGTATTATTCTTGTTTTAGGGTTAAATAAAAATGAAGAGAAAACACCGGAAAATACAGTAAATATTTCTGAAAAGTTAGCAAGCGCTAGCGCACTAGAGGTGGTAATTACTGGGGATAAAAAAATAAATTTAAGTAATGCTGATATTGATAAAGATAAAAGTATTAAAGTATGGGCATTTTCAAGTCCTGTCTATTTAGGAGAATTTAATTTAGTAAATGTAGATGATAAGTGTTATTTAGAAGGAATAGAAGATGTTTTAAAAACGAAATATATTACTAATGGCGACCATAAAATTTTAATTTTACAAGATGATAAAGTAATAGGATATTTTAATATTAGATTAAATGGTGGTAATTTACTTCCACGTAGTCAAATGGTTGATGTTGATGATGAGAAAAACACCACTAATGATGATACTGATTCTAAAACAAATAATACTGATAAAAAAGAAAATGATAATGAAAATAAAAACAATGCAAGTAATGAAGATAAATCTAATAATACAAGTGATTTGGAAAATAAAACAACTACTAAAAAATTAGAAGTAGAAGAAGATATTAAATATACAACAGAAGAAATTAAAGAAACTAATATGTTAAAGGGTAAAAAAGAGACGGTTGTAAAAGGGGTTATGGGTAAGAAAAAGATTACTTATAATGTAACCTATGATAAAAATAATAAAGAAATAAAAAGAGAAAAAGTTTCAGAAACAGTAATTAGTGAACCTGTAAATGAGCAAGTTAAAGTAGGAATTAGTGATTATAATTTGAATGATAAATCAACTTATGGGTTAAGAACTGGAATATTTTGTTTAGAAGAAGAAGCTAAAGGACAAAATTATCAAGAGTGTGATGATACTCTTGGTGATAATAAATATTATCAGAGTATTGTAGTAGGCAATAAAGAGTATTTAATCTGTTTTGATAATAATTGTTATGATTATTATGATCCAAAATTTAAGTTATCTAATTACCAAACAGTATCTAAGTATCGAGAAATGTATACGGTTACAATGAATAGTACTAAATATTATTTAGATAGACGAGCTGGTAGCGATGGCAGTGAATTAACAGAAGAAATTTGTACAAAGTTAGATTTAGTTTGTAATCGTTGGTAAAACTTATGAAAAAATCTAGAATTTATATATTTACTTTATTATGTATTTTAAACTTTGGAGTGTTTATAAGGGTAAGTGCCGCCGGCAATCCTTATAAAAGTGCTGGACCTTATGGGGTTAATTGTACTTGGTATACTTGGGATAAAGTAAAAAATATGCGAGGTGTTTCTTTACCAGCTTGGGGTAATGCAAAGACTTGGTATAACTCAGCTAAAAATGCTTGTTTTGAAGTAGGAAGTGAACCTAGGAATAATTCGATTATTGTCTGGGACATTACTGAGTATGGTCATGTTGCTTATGTGGAGAAAGTAAGTGGCGACTATATGTATATATGGGATTCTGATAAGTATTGTATTGATGAAGATGACCCGGAGTTTATAGAGTGTGATAGCAATTCTTATGATGAGGCCAGCGAGGCAGCTTGCAGGAAAAATGCTAAAAGAGCAGCTTGTAAATTAGAAACCAGTATTTATACTACGGTATATAAGACTATTGGTTTTATATATTTAGATGAAGTACCCAGTAATGCCAATCAAAATGATAGTAGTAGCAAACAAGATAACAATAATGGGGATAAACAGACTAATCAAAATTCTGAAAATAATAAAAATAATGAATCAAAAGAGGAAGAACAAGAAGCCATTAAATCAGATAATAATTATTTACAAGAAATTATTTTAAGTAATGGTAGTCTTGATTTTAATAAAGATGTACTTGATTATAATGTTACTCTTGAAAATGAAGTTGATGAGTTAGAAATAAATGCTAAGACAGAAGATAGTAAAGCTACTATAAAAGGTACTGGTGTGTACAAAATAGAAGTTGGCAATAATTTAATACAGCTAGATGTAACCGCTGAAAACGGCAAGATTAAAGAATATACCATTAATGCTTTAAGAAAAGAAATTGTTAATGATGATAATTTGCCGGAAGATAGTGAAAATGAGAAGATAGAAAAAGATGATAATAGCAATAAAAAAGTTGTGCATTTATCAAAGTATTTAGAAGTTTTATTTGAGGTAACTTTATTAATATTAAGTTTTGGAGTATACATTATTAAAAAACGAAAATAGTTGAAAATGTTAATATATGTGATATTCTAAGAATAGAAGGAGAATGTTATGGGATTTTTTGATAGATTTAAAAAGAAAAAAGAAGAGAAAAAAGCAGCGACCAACGTAAATAATAGTTCGGGTTTAGATAATGAAGATGAGTTACTTAGAAAATATAATGAAGCTATGAGAAGTATTGATGAAGAAGAAGCTGAATTAGACAAACAATGGCGTGAAGTTGATGCCAAGATTTCTAGCGGTATAAAAAATTTAAATAATTCACCTGGAGCTAGGAGAGCTAATGAACTAGCAGCCGCACAAGCTAGAAAAATACAAGAAGAAATGCGCCAAAAAGAATTTGAAGAATCGCTATTAGGTCAAAAATATGCAACTATTAGACACTATGTTAATTTAAAGAAATTAGGACTTCAACCTGGTTCAAATTTTAATCAAGAAATCAGAAATGTTGCTCGAGTAATGGAAGAACGTGGTTATAGTTTGGATTGCTTATTATTACCTTTTCTTATTGAAAAGAGGGCGAAGAATCTTTTGGATTCAACTGAAAAAAGAGAATTAGATTCGATTGTAAGTAAATTGTCTGATGAGGAATTATCTGATTGTTTAAAAGATGCGGTTGGATTAATATTATACGGTGGTGTTTTAGGGCCTTTTGAAACTAATGAAGATCAAGAAAAAGCTAAACTTTTTATTTCATCATTTATAGAACTTGACTATTTAGATGAGAAAATGGGACGTTCAAAAAGATAGTGATAATATATTTATTAAGTTAAATATAAAAATCACTATTTTTTCTTGTTATTTAGGCCTTATTATGTTATCTTGAAGGTGAAAGAGATATTAGATTGACTTACTTTTTAATAAGTTATAATTTATCTTTTAAAAGTGAGGAATGGTTATGAAAAAAGGTTTGAAAATCGGAATTAGTGTACTTGTTATTATTATAGGTTGTAGCTTTATTTTTAGAAGTATTGATAAAAAAAGAGCAGAAGAAAATAAAAGACCAATATTTGCTATTAGAACAGCTATATATAAAGACGGTGGTTCTAAAGATTATATGGGATTAGGCTATAAAGTTATTGTATTTAATACAGAATGTGGTTATAAAGAAGTTAAGTTTGGTTCTTGGAAAATGAATATTAACGATTTTAATCAAGAAGTAACTGATTATTGTAATAATAAATCTACTATTAATGATAATATTCAATCTTAAAAGACTGGAAATAATGATTAATATGGAGAATTTGTGTGGATAATGGTTTAAAAATATTATTAAAAGCCTATTGGTCTAGTGAAGGCTGGAAAAATGGGAGCGTATCTGTTGATGATTTTTTAAGAGCTAAAAAAGAAGGCTATATGTTTGATTATCCAAAATATATAAGTCATGATGAAGCTGTGAAAAAACTAATAGATTTAGTTAAGAAGGTTGATAAAAATGATGTTAGCAATGCCTTTTTATATAGTTTATCGACAAGAAGGTTAGAATATCGTTCTATATTAGGAAGTTATTATTATGCCAAAGCGATAAAAAAACATGAAATTTTACCCGATAAAGAAGATAATCCACGTAATTGTTATGTTTGTGGGTGGCGTAAGTGGAGTAAAGAACCAAATGATTATGATAGGCGTGAGGGGCTTAATGTATTTAACTTTGAAAGATATAAATTTGGTGGAGTAAGACACACTAAACTAGATTATGCAATTTTTGATATAGAACAATTTTTAAAATTACCAAAAGTAGTGCCAACAGAAGAAGATAAAATAATATTAAAAAAAATTTTAAAAGTAATAGAAAAAATGCAACCTAGTGATAAAGCTGGTAAATTTAGAGATACAATTTTAAGAGAAAAAATATTTAAAACTAATAAAAATGAAGTTAGCAATATTTTAGATTTACTTGGAATATGCGGTGTTTTGGCATCGAATGATAATCCTTGTTATGAAGATGAGTTTGTAAATGAATGTAATCGAGACCCGCTGGAATATAAAAATGATTTTAGTTATCCAATTAACAGGTGGCATGTATCAGACGGAATAAATAAAGAAAAGTTTGAAAAAATATTTAATTTTAAATTAGATTAATAAAATAGAAAGAGGAAAATTTATGAGTAAGAAAGTTTTAATTATATCATCATCATTTAGTTGGTCAAATAATACCAAAAAGCTATGTGAGCAATTTAAAAAAGGAGCAGAAGAGAATAAAAACGAAGTAGAATTAGTTGAACTTAGACATAGAAAAATTAATTTTTGTTTAGGATGTAATACTTGTCAAAGAAATGGTGGAACTTGCGTATATAAAGATGATGTTCCAGAAATTTTAGATAAAATGTTAGACTCTGATGTTATAGTACTTGCAACACCAGTATATTTCTATTCAATTACTGGTCAACTTAAGACTTTAATAGATAGAACATATTCTAAGTTTAGTTCGTTAAATAATAAAGAATTTTACTTTATTTTAAGTTGTGCGGCTCCCTATGAAGAACCTTATAAGAATGACTTAGATATAGCAATTAATTCTTTAAGGGGATTTGTTAAATGTTTACCAGAGGCAGTAGAAAAAGATATAATTATTGGTGATAATACTGCTGAATTAGAAATAGAAAAAAATAAAGCTTATGAAAAAGCTTATAAGATTGGAAAAGCAATTAATTAATAAAATATTTAAGGAGATTTAAACATGTATTTTGAAAAATTAAATAATTATCAAAAACAATTTTTACAAAGTCTAGGTATAAATAGTGATAAAGATATGCCAACTGAATTTTTTGAAAAAATAAAATCTTTAAATACTGATTTAACAAGAGAAGAACAATTTTGTGTTAGTGATTATAATAAAGTTTATTGTTATTATGCAAAATTAGATATGGAAAGATTGGTTGGAACAGACCATGATAAGTATATTAATAAAAGTTGGATAGAAGCTTTTTGCTTATTATCGCGTGGTGATGAAATAGCTGAATTATATTTGAATAATCCTAATTATTATGAAAATAGTGATACTAAAAAAGTTGATATGGGTTTAGTTGAAAAAGACGGTAATTTTTATATTTCTGGTAGAGCTGGTGGCGGTAATAATAGGTTGATTACTTTAAAACTTCTTTCTATTATGCAAAAATATCGTGGTGAAAAGCTGATTGCACCGTTAGTAAGATGCAGAAGAGTTCCTTCTCTTAAAACTTGTCAAAATATATTTTATTGTGAATATCCAAATGGTGATTTTAATACCAGTGGTTTAGAGGTGAAAAAAGCTGATTTAACATCGCCTGATGAATTTTATAATATTATCGATGGACCTATTTTTACGGATAATGTTTTTTTTCAAAATGTTTATGGTCATGATATTTTAAATGTTGCTTTTAAAAATACAGAATTTGATAATTCAACTGTTAGAAGATAATGGTTATTTAGAAGGATGCAAAATATGAAAGCACTTTTAATTAAAATTAGAAAGCTTGGAAAAGAAAATAAATATTTAATAATTGCTATTCTTGTATTTATTCTTTGCTTTTTAAATAATTGGTATTCGGATATTATTTTACAATCTTTATTTTCTTTAATAATTGTTCCTATAATAATTATTTTTCTGATTTATAATATATTTTTAATTTTAACTATAATAAATTTAGTCAAAACAAAAAGGAAAAGTAGTATTATTGCTTTAATTATTTATATAATTATTCCTATATTTTGTATTTTCTTTCCTTTTAGAGAATGTAGAGTTAATTTAGAAATGTGGCTTTATAAAAAAGAGAGAGAAGATATAATAATTAATGTTAAAAATAAAGATTATGTAGCCGATGAAAATGGTAATATCGAGTTACCTAAAAATTTAAAAAAAGTATCTACTAGTGGTGAAGTAACAGTTTACGAAAATGATGATGAAGGAGTATTAATTTGCTTCTGGGTTATGCGTGGTGTTTTGTCGGGGTCAGTTCAATTAATGTATTCTAGTAGTGATGAGGCTTTAATATATAAAAATGAAACTGGACATAAAATTACATATGTGGAAAAATTAAAAGATAATTGGTACTGGGTAGAAACGGAATATTAAAATTATCTTGACTTAAATAAAGAAAAAATATAATAAAAAAGAAAGTAGGAATTGAAATGTGTACAGCAGTAACTTATAAAACAAAAGATTTTTATTTTGGAAGAACTTTAGATTATGAATTTTCTTATGGTGAGGAAGTAACAATAACGCCTAAAAATTATCACTTTAAATTTAGAAACGGTAATTTTTTAATTGTACATTACGCACTTATAGGAATGGCACATGTGGCAGACGATTATCCTTTGTATTATGAGGCAGTAAACGAGTGTGGACTTGGTATGGCTGGTCTTAATTTTCCTGGCAATGCAGTATATAATGAAAAAAGGAATGATAAAGATAATGTAGCTCAGTTTGAACTTATTCCTTGGCTTCTTGGAAAGTGTGCAAGTGTTGATGAAGCTAGATATTTATTAGAAAATATTAATATAACTAAT
This sequence comes from uncultured Bacilli bacterium, assembly GCA_934102255.1. Classification (GTDB taxonomy): domain Bacteria; phylum Bacillota_I; class Bacilli_A; order RF39; family UBA660; genus CAG-605. The sequence continues at coordinate 8,958 of CAKOSN010000026.1, forward strand.
GAACCTTTTAATGACAAATATTCAGTTTCACCTTTACATTGGCTAATTGCTGATAGTAAAGAATGTATTGTTGTAGAAGCTGTTAAGGAAGGTTTAAAAATTTATGAAAATCCTGTTGGTGTTATGACTAATAATCCACCATTTGATAAACAGTTATTTAATTTAAATAATTATCGTCATTTATCTAATGCAGAATTACCTAGTACTTTTAGTGATAACTTAAAATTAGAAAGTTATAGTCGTGGTTTAGGTGGTCTTGGTCTTCCAGGTGATGTTTCTAGTATGTCAAGATTTGTTAGAGCATCTTTTGTCAAGATGAACTCGGTAAGTAGTGATGATGAGGTCTCTAGTGTTAATCAATTCTTTCATATTTTAAACTCAGTTGAACAAGTAAGAGGATGTTGTAAGTTAAAAGAAAATACTTTTGAAATAACTATTTATAGTAGTTGTTGTAATGCTACTCGTGGAATTTATTATTATACAACTTATAATAATCATATGATAAACGCTATTGATATGCATAAAGAGAACTTAGATAGTGAAAAATTAATAAGATATTCATTGATTGATAAAGAACAAATTAATTATATTAATTAGAATTACTAGTTTAAAAAGGTAGTATAATACTTTAATTTAAATTGAATAGTAATTATAGATTGGAAGTTAGAAAGCAATGAAAATAAAACAAGAAACATTAATTGAAAAGTTTTTAATAAAATAGTTAGGAGAGGAAAAAGAGAGTAGTGTTCTTGAAAAACAAAAAGACATTTTAGATAAAATAATTAAAAATACTAAAAATAAATCTGAAAATCAAATGAAAACGCTTGTTCAAACAATTCTTCCACGTATAGCACTTTTTAAAGCTTTATTAGAAGAGGGAATATCCAAAGAAGAATCCTATAAAATTGTGCAGAAATACATGATGGATATTGTTGGTAAAGAAAAAAATGATTCAATGAAAAAAATGGAAAAAGTACCATGTTTCTATTTTCTTTATAGTAATATTTTTCTTTCAGTTGTTAGAAAAACCGACCTTTGGAAAAGTACCCAAGAAAAAGGAAAAGATTATTTTAAGGTAACAATGAAAAAGTGTTTATGGCATGATGCATGCGTAGAAAATGATTGTGCCGATTTATGCCGCCTTTTCTGTGATGTTGATAATTGTACTTATGCTAATCTAAAAAAGTTAGGCTTTAAAAGAACTAAGACTTTAGGTTATGGTGATGATTGCTGTGATTTTCATTTTTATAAAAAATAGTAAAATTATTGCAAAAGCTTAGGAACAATAAAAAATAATTTTAATTTATAAAATTTGAGGAGAAGATAGAAATGAATAAAAAGTATGAATTTTTTATAGCCGGAAGAGCTAGAAACAAGGAAAATATTTTGAAAATATGTGATTTATTTGATAAATATGGTATTTCTTATTATTGCTTTTTAAAAAATGAGGCTAATTGGGGATATGGTAATCCCAATCAAACACCAGAAGAAAATCAAAAAGAATTTGAGTCTCTTGGTTTAAAAAGTGATGTTGTATTAAATTTATTTAATATGGATTTAGAAGGCGAAAAAAATTCTTCTAACTTACTTTTAGTTTTGCCTGCTGGTAAAGCTGCACATATTGAGGCAGGAATAGCCTATGGTTTAGGAAAAAAGTGTTATGCAATCGGTGAGTATGAAGCTACTGATACTTTGTATAATATTTTTGAAAATATATTTACTGATGAAAAAAATCTAGAAAGTTTTCTTAAATCTTATAAGTAATGGTTACTTTTTTAATAAAAACTTTAAAATTAAGTGCTTTTTTATATTTTCACTTTATGTCCTGTTAATTATAGAAAATAAAGATATAATTTTTAACAAGAAGGGAAAATATAAAATGAATCAAGAAAAAATTGGAATGTTTATCCAAAATTTAAGAAAAGATAATAATTGGACACAAGAAGAATTGGCTGAGAAATTAGGCGTTAATATAAAAAGTATTAGTAGGTGGGAAACTGGTAAAAATTTACCGGACCATGCTTTAATAGTAGAAATATGTAAACTATTTAAAATCTCTATTAATGAATTTTATAACGGTAAGAAAGTGAAGAAAAGTAATAAAGTTTTGCAAATTATACTTTTTTATCTTTTTGCGAGTTTTACGGGTATTATCGTTTTACCAGTTCTTGGAATAACGGCTCCTACTTTTATTTTAAGTGGTATTATTGTACCTGTTTTAGGACTGGTTAAATTAGTAGCATATATTTTTGGCAAAGACATATCTTTTATAATGTTTAGTTTAGGCAATTTTACTCTTAATCCTATTTTGGGCTTTTTCTTAAGTATAATTATTGGCTTGATTATGATTATAGCTGGTATTTATATGTGGAAAATTTTAATAAAGTATATTCATTATATAACTGATAAAAAGAGTAAATTATATATTGATTTATAGTAATTAATGAAAAAAATACATGACTTATTGAAAAAAGGCTTAAAATAATTGTAAAATGATAACATAAAAGGAGAATAAAAATGAATGAAACTTTAAAAGTGTTAGAAAATAGAAGAAGTTGTCGTAAGTTTAAAAATGATATGATAACTAAGGAAGAATTGGAGTCTATCTTAAGAGCTGGTACTTTTGCTCCTTCGGGACATAATAGTCAGGCTTCGATTATAATTGCTATTACAAATAAAGATATAATAGGCAAGTTAGCTCGTGAAAATAGTAAGATAGCTGGTTGGCAGGAAGACTTTAATCCCTTTTATGGGGCACCCGTAGTAGTGGCAGTTCTTGCCGATAAAAAAATTCCAACTTATCTTTATGACGGTAGCTTAGTTATGGGTAATATGTTAAATGCCGCAGAGTCTTTAGGAGTTGCAAGCATTTGGATACATCGTGCGAAGGAAGTATTTGAAGGTCCAGTTGGTAAAGAAATTTTAAGCAATCTAGGTATTAGGGGTGATTACGAAGGTATTGGTTTTTGTGCTTTAGGATATCAAGAAGGTGAAAAATTAACAGCTAAACCACGTAAAGAAAATTATATATATTATGTAAAATAAGAGGAAGAGATAATTACTAAAAGCTTAGCTCTTTTTTTGAGTAAGTGATTAAAAGCATATCTTACAAGATTGTAAGGTAGAAATCTAATTTTAAGTGTTATAATCAAAGAGAAAGGACAACTTATATTAGTTATTGAAAAAGAAATAAATTATGAAAAAAATATTAATAATTGAAGATGAAGAACTTATTAGAAATGAATTAAAGACTTTACTAGAAACTAATGGCTTTTTAGCAGCAGTATTAGAAGACTTTACTAATCCGTTAGAGAAAATAAAATTAATTAAGCCGGACCTAATTTTAATGGATATAAACTTACCTGGTTGTAATGGACAGAGTCTTTTAAAAACTTTAAGAAAAGATACTAATGTACCAGTAATCATGCTTACTAGTAGAGTTACAGAAGTTGATGAAGTTTTGTCTATGTCATATGGAGCAGATGATTATATAACTAAACCCTATAATCCTACTATTTTACTTTTAAGAATTCAAAATATTTTTAAGAGAATGGCAAGTAGCAGTAATACTTTGTTTTATAACGATATAATGGTTAATCCTAAGAAAGGTATCTTAGAATATCAAGGTAGTACTTTAGAACTTACTAAAAATGAAATGATAATATTTACCTATCTTTTAGAAAATAAAGATAAAATAGTAAGTAGAGATGAACTAATGACAGACTTATGGAATAATAATGAATTTATAAATGATAATGCTCTTACGGTTAATATTAGTAGATTAAGAAGTAAGCTTGCTTTCTTTAACTTAGAAGATTGTATTGAAACGAGAAAAAATCAAGGTTATAGATTAAAATAAAAAAGAAATTGAGTGATAAGGTATGCGTTTAAAAGATTATTTGCAAGATAAATTGGGGAGTATTTTTATTATTTTGATTGGTTTTGTTATATCAATATTGTTACTTAATGCTTTTAAAGTAGATAATTCTTTAAAAGTAGCTTTAGTAATTATTTATTTTAGTGTAGTTATTATTTGTTTTAGTTATGATTTTTTAAGAAAGTATTGGTTTTATAATACTTTAGTAAAAACGATAGAAGGGTTAGATAAGAAATATTTAGTTACCGAAATGATAAATGAACCTAACTTTTTAGAAGGAAAAATCTTTTATCAAGCTCTTTATGAAATAAATAAAGATTATTTAGAAGAGATAAAAAAGTATAACTTAAGTACTAATGATTTTAAAGATTATGTAGAAATGTGGATACATGAGGCCAAAATACCAATAGCAAGTTTAGTTTTATTAAATCATAATCATCAAGGAGAAATTGCTAGTAAGTATGGAATCCAGATTAGAAAATTAGATAATTATATTGATCAGATTCTTTATTATGTACGCAGTAATAATTTAGAAAATGATTATATAATTAAGGAAAAATTTTTAAAAGATATAGTAAAATTAGCGGCTTTAAAAAATAAAGATGATTTACTTTTTAATAATGTATCTTTTAGAGTTGATGTTCATGATGAGAAAGTTTTGACTGATAGTAAATGGTTAGAATTTGTTTTAAATCAAATTATAAATAATGCTATAAAGTATAAAAAGAGTAAAGAAGATTTAAAAGAAAATGAAGAAAGTTATATTAAAATAAAGGCTTTAGAAGATAAAGAAAAAGTTGTTTTAAAGATATATGATAATGGAATTGGGATTGCTAAAGAAGACTTGCCAAGAGTTTTTGAAAAAGCTTTTACGGGGACAAATGGACGTAAGGTTTCTAAATCAACCGGAATGGGTTTATATATTGCTAAAAGTTTATGTAACAAACTCGGGCATACTCTAGAAATTGCTTCGGTTAGGGGTGAGTATACTTGTCTTACTATTACTTTCTTTAAAAATGATTTTTATAAAATGGAAAATTAAGATAATGATTATTAATTTAGATACAATTAACCAGATAAGCTTACAAAATTGTAATGTTTAGTAATATTAGAATAGCGACTTATTTTAGAATTTAATCTACAATGGAAAAGAAAGGAGAAAAATATAAAATATGGAAAAAATTTTAAAAATTGACACGATACAGAAATACTATGGTAAGAATGGTAGCTTGACTAAAGCTATTGATAATATTTCTTTTGAAGTAGAAAAAGGTGAATTTGTTGCTATCATGGGAGCCTCTGGTTCAGGAAAGACAACACTTTTAAATTGCATTTCAACGATTGATAAAGTAACTTCCGGTCATATTTATGTTGGCACTACAGATATTACAAAGCTAAAAGGTAATGCTCTAAATAAGTTTAGAAGAGAAGAACTTGGTTTTATTTTTCAAGACTTTAATCTTTTAGATACCCTAACGGCCTATGAAAATGTAGCTTTAGCTTTATCAATTCAAAATGTTTCTTATAAAGAAATGGATAAAAAAATTAAGAGTCTTGCTAGTAAGTTAGGAATTAGAGAGATTTTAGATAAGTATCCTTATCAATTAAGTGGTGGTCAAAAACAGAGAGTAGCTAGTTTACGCGCTATTATAACAAGTCCGAAGTTAATCTTAGCTGATGAGCCCACGGGAGCCTTAGATTCGAAGTCTTCAAAAATGTTATTAAGTCAGTTTGCTACTTTAAACGAAGAGATAAAAGCTACAATTTTAATGGTTACCCATGATGCTTTTACGGCCAGTTTTGCTAGTCGGGTAATATTTATCAAAGACGGTAAAATATTTAATGAAATTTATAAAGGAGATAATAGTAGAAAAGAGTTTTTTGATAAGATTATTGATGTGGTTACTGTTTTAGGAGGCGACTTATCCGATGCTTTGTAAATTGTCGCTTAAAAATATAAGCAAAAGTATTAAAGACTATGCAATTTATTTTTTTACGATTGTTCTAGGAGTTGCTATCTTTTATGTTTTTAATGCTATTGATGACCAAACTGTTATGATGAATTTATCAACATCTACTTCCGAAGTAATTAAGTTAATGACGAATATTTTATCGGGAGTTAGTGTTTTTGTTTCCTTTATTTTAGCTTTTTTAATTATTTATGCTAGTCGCTTTTTAATTAAAAGAAGAAATAAGGAGTTTGGAATTTATCTTACTTTAGGAATGAGTAAAAGAAAAATATCTTTAGTCTTATTTTTAGAAACTTTAAGTATAGGCATTTTATCTTTAGGAGTAGGTCTGGGCTTAGGATTTCTTTTATCACAGTTAATGAGTATTGTGGTTGCTAACAGCTTCGATGCTAATTTGACAAAATTTCGCTTTGTTTTTTCTAAAAGTGCTTGTATAAAGACTTTGATTTACTTTAGTATTATGTATTTTCTAGTGATGATATTTAATACCATAAGTGTTAGTAAATGTAAATTAATTGATCTAATAAACTCTTCAAAAACATCTGAACAAGTTAAATTAAAAAATCCTTATGTATGTACAATCGTGTTTATAATTTCTTGTATAGCTTTAGGATATGCCTATTATCTAGTTACGGGTGGGGTAAGCCAGATGAGTAATGTCGATAAGATATTTCTACCGATAGGTCTAGGTTGTGTTTCTACATTTTTCATTTTTTGGTCATTATCCGGTTTACTTTTAAAAATATTTATGAGTATGAAAGGTGTTTACTATAAGGGATTAAATAGTTTTACTTTAAGACAGTTTTCCAGCAAAATAAATACTAATGTTTTTTCGATGACTATTATATGTTTAATGTTATTTATAACAATCTGTGTTTTATCGAGTAGTTTATCTATGAAGATAGCAATGAGTAATAATCTAAAAAAGTTAGCGCCTGCTGATATTCAGATAGGTAAATTTATTAATGTAGATGATGAATATTATAATGAAGAACAAGTTAAAGATTCAGGGATTTCGATTGCATCTACTTTAGAAAATTTAGGTTATGATATTAATAGTAATCTAAAAGATGTTGTCGAAGTTGGCATTTACAGGACGGACTCTGTTACTTTAAAAGATACAATAGGTAGTTTTTATGATATAGCAAAAGATAAATATCCTTTAATGATGTATGAAAGATTAGAGAAACTAGTTAAAATAAGTGATTATAATAAAATAGCTAAACTATTTAATTTTGCAGAGCAAACTCTAGATAATGATGAGTACTTAGTTGTTATTAACTATGCTGAATATAAGGTATTTAGAAGTGCTGGTTTAAAGGCTAATACTGTTTTAAATATAAATGGTAAGAGTTATTATCCCAAGTATGATAATTATATTGAAGGTTTTATTGCGATGAATGCTACTTATTCAAATATGGGCTTTATAGTTGTACCTGATGATGCTCTTTTAGAGTCGCAAAAAGAGTATGCTTATTTGACGGCTAACTATAATACAGAAAGCAAAGATGAAAAGATAAAGAAGGAGGAAGAGTTAAGAAAACTTTGTAAAGAAAATGAGGCTACTACTGTGATTGACTTTGATTCTAAAATGACAATCCATGAAAATAGTATTAATTTAGGAGCCATGGTAACTTTTATTGGCTTATATTTAGGTTTAATCTTTTTAATAAGTTGTGCTGCTATTTTGGCTTTGAAAGAATTATCAGAGTCTAGTGATAATGTTAAAAAATTTCAAATGCTAAGAAAAATTGGTGTTGATGAAAAGGAAATAAATAAAGCTTTGTTTAAGCAAATCGGTATTTTCTTTATGTTTCCTTTAGTAATTGCTATTATCCATTCTATCTTTGGTATTAAGTTTTGTAGCTTTATATTAAGTGCCTTTGGTGGGGAAACTTTGTTATCTTCGATAAGTAGTGTTGCTATCTTTATAATAATTATTTATGGTGGTTACTTCTTAATGACTTATATATGTAGTAAGAATATTATTAAAGATAATAGATAGAAATTTATGAATTTTATGACTTATTTGAAAATTTGACTTTTTGTAAAAAGAATGTACAATACCTTTTCAAAAGAGGTGTTTATGATGATAGAAGAAATAAGAAAATGCTTTGATAGAATAATTTATAAAGGTCCGGTAAAAACAGCAAAATCGAAGCATCCATTAAGATGTAATACTGGTAGTTACTTTTTGGACATTTATCAAAACAAGGACAAGATTGGATGCGTAAATGGTACTTTTGTAATAACTATGTATGCAGTAAATGATGTAGTTGTTTTTCAAAATCCTAGTTTTTGGGAATGTTTAAGTAAATTACCTAGTAACGTTAAAATTGTTTTATGGGTACAAAATGACAAAATAAATATTCAAAATATCATTGATGCTTTAAGTTCTAATAAATCTAATGTAAACTTTATTATCAATTTAGGTGGTTATTCTTTTTCTCAATATTCTAAAATTGATTTAAGTTCTTTGCTAGTAATGTTAAAATTGATACTAGTTCGAATTTAATTCCTTATACTGATTATTCTCATTTTGATAGTTGGCTTGTTAATAAATCTAAAGAAGATTTTATGAAAATCTATCCTTTTTTAACTCCAGAAGAACAAAGAAGAGCCTTGAAATATAGAAAAATAATAGCAACTTTTTTAAAAGAAAATCCGGGAGTAACCGAATTGAATCCCTATGAAAAATGTGAAAAAGTATTTGATTGGGTAAGAAAAAAACAGAATTTGCTCCTGATGATTGGGGTAATCCATGCTATGCTGATCCAATTTCGACGTTTGAAAGTGGAGTTGGAGTTTGTACCGGTCGTTCAAGATTAATTAAGCTATTGCTTAATAACTATTATATGCAAGTACCTTGCTATACAATAGATGGTAGGGCTTGTAACATGGGCCATGAATGGAATGAAGTCTGGATATCTGATAAAGAACATTTTTATTACGATATAAATTTTGGAGTAAGAAGATTATATCAAGTGCCTAGTGGTCATACTGTTGATGATGTAAAATCTGATTTAGATATTTCCTGCGAAAAAGAAATTGGTTTGTATTCTAGAAAATGTCAAAGACAGTTGCACATTTCTAGACCGTTACCAAAAAGACAAAAGAATGTGACTAATGGTGAAGTTTCTCGTAGACCATTACCACCTAGAAACAATAGCGGATTACAAGAAACTCGTAGGCCACTACCACCAAGAAATAGTGCTTCCAATGTTCAAAATACAGAACGCCGTCCATTGCCACCTAGAAATCTTGATACTTCTAAGCAAAGGACGCGAAGACTTATGAAAAGTATTTATGATAGTCATGACAATAAAAAATAAAGAAAGGATAAGAACTACTAGTTAAGGTAGTTCTTAAATTTTATATGATATATTTAACAACTTTTAAAACGGCATTTTTGTTATTTCCAATAGTAGCATTTTTAATTACAATTCCTTTTATGCTTATAGAGTATCATAAGTATGGCTCAATAAATAAACTAAGGGTTCTAATTATTTATTCGTTTATTCTTTATTTAATGACGATTTATTTTTTAGTAATACTACCACTTCCTAGTAATGAATATGTAGCTAGTCTAACTACTCCTAAGTATCAGTTAATTCCTTTTAAGTTTGCATATGATTTTATTAAAGAAACTCCGCTTGTTTGGAACGAGCCGTCAACTTATCTTTTGGCTTTGAAAGACGCAAGCTTTTATACAGTTATTTTTAATATTTTTATGACTATACCTTTCGGAATGTATTTGCGTTATTATTTTGAATGTGATTATAAAAAGACTTTAAAATATAGTTTCCTTTTATCACTGTTCTTTGAACTAACGCAAGCTACAGGACTTTACTTTATTTATTCTAGACCTTATCGTTTATTTGATGTTGATGATTTAATGATGAATACTCTAGGAGGCGTAATTGGTTGTTTTATAATGAGTAAAATTAAGTTTTTACCGACTAGAACTGATATAGATAGAAAGACTAGAAAAGCTGCTAGGGTAGTGTCTGGCTTAAGAAGAATTACTTTATTTTGTATAGATTTAGTTATTTATTTAATTTTACTAGGGATATTTTATATTATTTGTTTTAAAATGAAACTAGATAAAATGTTTGAGAGTGTTGGTGCAGTAGTTATTTTCTTTCTTTATTATTCATTAATACCATATTTTAGAAATGGTAAGACTTTGGGGAGTGGTTTTGTTAATGTACGATTTGCTTTTCAAAATAAGAAATTACTAAGATTAATAGTTAAATCTATATGTGAATTTGGATATTATTTTTATTTACCAAGTGGTATACTTTATGGTCTTTTTAAGATATTAAGTTATTTTCATATAGATATTTTGTATAAATTTATTATTGCTTTTGTAATTATTATAATTATGTTAAAAGTATATATTAGTAATTTAGTAAGACTTTTAAAAAATCATCAAATGTTTTATGATAAGATTTCTAAAGTAGAATTTGTTAGTACGATAGATGAATGATATAATTATTTTGTTAGGAGTCGTGTAACTATGTTTAAAGGAAGAATAGATTTTGATAAAACTCCAGAAAATATAATAAAGTATATTGATACTTTAGGAGTAAAATATCATATTTATAGAAAAGGTGATACGAAAGAATATGATTATTTAGATGATAACTCATTTTGTATTACAATAGAAAATCCTTATAAAAGCGATGAAAAAATGTATCTTGATTTATATAACGAAGAAGAAGAATATATTTTATCTTATTATAAGTGGCATCGTCATTATGGTAATTTTGCCGATAGTCTTAATTACTTATTTGATGATATTAAAGGTATTTTAGAAAATAGAAAATGTACGGTTATTACCAATAGTAAAAAGAGGTGGCTTACTAGTTGTTTAGAAGAAACTCCTTGTGATAAAAATTATAATTATCGTAAAAATATTGATAAACTGCCTAAAGAATTTATTGAAGAAATTGATACTTTAGGAGGAAATGTTGAGTTTTATTATTGGAATGTGGCTGATAATTTTGAAATAGAAGTGCCAATCAATATAAAGAAGTAAATAAATATTATTTCTAAAATTACCCTGAATCTTACTAAAAATATACCATATTATGATATAATATTATTGCGAGAGGTAAAAAGTATGCTAAAAAACAAATTAAATATAACAGATGAAATTGAGCTTTCAAAAACAGAAGAAAAGATTACAAAATTAAAAGCTTTAGACCTTTATGATAGTGGTAAAATTAATAACATTGAAGTTGGTACTTTTAAAGGTTTAGCCGAGATACATAAGTACTTGTTTGATGATATTTATGATTTTGCTGGAAAAATAAGAACTGTAAATATAGCTAAAGGCAATTTTCGCTTTGCTTCTGTTTTATATTTAAAAGATATTTTGAAGACAATAGATGAAATGCCTGAAGATAACTATGATAATATTATTAAAAAATATGTGGAGATGAATGTTGCACACCCTTTTCGCGAAGGCAACGGTCGCAGCACCCGTATTTGGTTAGATTTAATTTTGAAGAAAAATTTAGGATTGGTTGTAGATTGGAGTAAAGTAGAAAAACAAGATTATTTATTGGCTATGGAAAGAAGTCCGATTAAAGATACAGAAATTAATTATTTATTAAAAAATGCTTTAACAGATAAAATTAATGATAGAAATGTCTATATGAAAGGCATAGATGTCAGTTATGCTTATGAAGGTTATGCAACTTATAAATTAGAAGATGTCATTTAATTAGTTTTTAATTAAGTGACTTTTTTTATGTTAAAAAAGCAAACTAAACTAACAGTAGAGTTTAAAAATATTATTTTATAGTATAATGTTTCTAGGAGTGCGAGTTATGGATAATAATTTAATAGGCAAATTTATTGCTGAAAAAAGAAAAGGAAAAAATCTAACCCAACAACAACTAGGAAAAATATTATATGTAACAGATAAGGCGGTTAGTAAGTGGGAGCGAGGCTTGAGTCTTCCAGATATAACAATCTTAGAAAAATTAGCGAAAGCCTTAGATACAGATATTTATAGTATCTTACAAATAAAGAAGGAAAATAATATTAATGTTGAAGAAATATTAAAACAAGAAAAAAATAAAATTAAAAAACAAGTTATAAAAAAATTACTTTTAAGTTCAGTTCCTATAGTTATTATTTTAATCATAACTCTTTTTAAATTAATTCCTTTTGGTTATGATGTTGTTCCTTTAAGATATAATCACTTTGAAGATAAATTAATAAGATTAGGGGTACCTAAATTTTCCTTTCTAATAAAAAATAATGATACTAACTATTCTTTAAAAAATTTAAGAGGAAGAAATGTTTTAATTAATGAACAGAAAAACTTTTTGAATACTTTAAGTACTTTAACGTGCAATAATACCAATTATTATTATGATACTGATGCGGATATTACCATAATTGATTATAGTGTAAGGAAAAAATTTATTTATAATACTATTTCTTATACTGTTTATGATGGTAATTATTGTAATGCTAAAGAAATAGAAGAGTATACTGATAAGATTGGAAATGTTTTTACTTTTAAAGTCTTAGATGCTCTAGATAGTGATTTAGAAGTATACTTTTTACCGGATGTTAAAAAAGGTAAAACTAAAAATGAATGGACGGCTAGTTTAAAAGTATATTATGAAATTGATAAAATTAAACATAAATATATAACTTTAGAAGATTCTAGCGGAAAGTTTGAAATTCAAAATGAAGAACTAATTTATTATCGTACTAAGATTAATGAGGAGAGTAAGGATATTAAAATACCTAATGTTTCTAATTTTGTTATCAAAAATAAAAAGTTGATTTTAAAAGATAATTATTTAAGTGATTATGAACAAAGTATAGTTCTTAAAGAGGCTAGTCATGAGTAAGTTAATTCTTAAATTAAAACAAAATATTTTTCTAACAACAGGTCTATTTATAATTTTTAATATTATTTTAAGTTTTATTCTTTATTTATTTAATATCCGTTTTCAGATGTGGGTAATTAATGTTATTATGCTTTTATCTTTAATTGGTATAAGTATTGGCATTATAAAAAATATTCGTAATAAAACTTGGTGGGAAAGAATTAATATTATATGTTGCTTATTGTGTTTTTTTCTGTTTATAGTTTTGTTAGTTGTATTTATGCCATTTATAAGTATTATTGCTCTTTCTAAGATTCCTACGGAGCATATTGTTACTGTAGATAATAAAAAATATGTAGCTGTTATCAATACTTTTATTAAATATGTTGATGTTAATTATTATAATTATTATGGTCCTTTCTTAATGGGAACTAAAGTTAAAATATATGGAAATTTTGGAAAAATTACTAGTGATCCATATCTTAGTAATGAAGATTCTTTAGAAGTTTATTATACTTATTATGATGATAGCGGGATAGTTGTAGCAAGAGCTAGAGATGTCTTAAAGAAGGATAAAAAAGGAAAGTTAATTAGTACTGATAGAACAGATATTTCTAACTTTGATAATTCATATAATGAAAGTGATTACTATTTATTACCTGAAGAGGCAGAGGTATTATATGAGAAGAAATTTGATAAAACGGTTTTAAGATTTGTTAAATTTGATAATGCTTTAGGACAAAAATTACTGGTAAAAGTTGTAAAAAGTATGGACGGTGGTAAAAACTTTTATTATATAACTGATGGTAGTATTCAAGTACAAAGTGATGCAAGATATGAATTTTTAACTAGAGATTTAGGATTTGCTTCTTATGATAAAATCTATTTTGATGGACGAGTTGGTGGTTTAAAAGTTACAAGTGATGGTGGTAAAACTTTTTATAATGCTAATTTTATTTATAAGAATACCGATGTTGAATTTATTACGATTGAAGATTTACCTTATTATGAAGAAGATACATTAAAAATTAGATGTTCTGTTTACGTAGAAAAAAACGATAGTAGTGGTTATGAAGATAAAGAGCTTATTTTTATAAGCAAAGATAAGGGATTAAATTGGCAGTTGCAATGAGAGATGATTTTAAAAAATTAACAACATTTTTTCTTTTTACGTTTGGTGCTTTAGATAAAAAAGATGTTATTCTATTATTTAATGAATAACTATAAGTACAACTTATCATAGATATAAGAAATATATATTTTATTTATTAACCTGTTAGATGTAAAATGAAATGAAAAGGACGGGTTTTTAATGAATGAAGAAAAACAATGCATAGATTTCTATGGCGAAATATTAAAAGTAGGCGATGAAGTAATTCCTATGATAAGTGAATTTTTAAGACTAGGAGTAGGTGATGAAGCAAATTCCATGATGAATGGTACTTTTGTACTAGGAATAGGTGGCAAAGTAACTGATATTTACTATAATGAAAAATATGATGCCTATTATATGACTATAGCAGATGATGAGGGAAATACCATTTTAGAAAGTGTAAACTCTAGATATTATACAACTAAGGAAAGATATGAAGAAAGAGAAAAAGAAAAACGAAATAGTGTATATTTTATTACTTTCTATGATAAGAAATTTAATTTTTTAAATTATATACCTTTGACAGGAAAGACAAAACTAGACTATAAAATGCTTCAAAAGTCTTATTTAATAACTATTACAGCTAGACATCGTCTTAATAAATATCAAGATAGTTATCCAATTATATATACAGTTGCCGTTACTGATGTCTTAGTAGTAACTGAGTATGGTGATGGATATTATATAGATAATTTAGAAAGTCAAACTTTCTTTAAGCTTAATGGTAAAGAAGAATTTAAATTATTAAAAAATCAAGAAGAATTACAGCAATATATTACAGCCTTAATTGAATATTTTACTAAAGCTGATTTATCTTGTGTTAATGTTAAAGAATACTTTGAAAAAAATTTAGCTGGTCAAGATTTTGAACGACAGTTAATTAGACAATTAAAAAAATAAATAGTTATTGACTTCTTACCGCAAATATATTACGCTTTAAGTAGTATAGGAGATATGGTGATGAAAAAGAGTTATAAGTTTGCAGTAGTGGCAGTAGTAGTTATTATTTTCTTTATTATGTTTGGTTTCTTTTATGATAAAAGTAATAAAAATACTAAAACGGATGTAACTACATATGATAGGAAAGTAATGGATATAAAAAATACTTCTAATAGTGATGAGGTATGCGCTGATGCCTTAGAAGAATTTTATCAAGATGATAAATATAAATACTCATTTCCTTGTATGATGAGTAGTAAAATTATTGTTTATTTTAATGATGGAACGCAAGAATATGTAAGAGATGCTCTAAATAAAAAAGATATAGAGATTAGTGATTTAGATAAATATGAAATAAGGTATTTAAAAGAAGAAAAGTAATATTTTAGTATTTAGTTAATAAGGCTTTGAATTAAAAAAGTGGGTTTTATGTTTGGTAGGTGGTCATTAAATATGAAAAAAAGAGATAAAAAATTGTTAGTTATTATGATAATTATTATTGCTATTGTAGTTCTTTTAACAGTTGTAATAGTGAAAGTTAATTATAATAAAGATATAAAGATGTCTGGGAAAGTTGTTGCTAATATAAAAGATACTTCTAGTGAAGATGCTACTTGTGCGGATGCTATAGAAACGTTTTATGAAGATGATAAATATATTTATTCATTCCATTGTATAATGAGTGGTCATATTATTGTTTATTACGATGATGGTACTTCGGAAAATGTGAAGCAAGCCTTAAATAAAGGTCATATATCTATTAGACTTTTAAATAAATATAAAATTAGATACATTAAAGAAAAGAAATAAGTTTAAATATAGGGCTTATTTTTTTCTTGTTATTTAGTGTTACTTTTGCTAAACTAAGTGAGGTGGGAAATTATGCAAAAACTTATAATTATTAAATATGGAGAATTAACAACTAAAAAAGATAATATTAATTTCTTTTTAAAGGCTTTAAAAAAGAATGTTGAAGATGCATTAAGTAATATTAAACATACTACTAGTTATGATGCTTCTAGAATGTTTATAAAGACTAATGATTTTGATAAGACTATTGAAAAATTAAAATGTGTTTTTGGGATTCATAAGATGACTATTGCTTATGAACTTAGTAATGAAATGAATGCTATTAAAGAAGGATTAATTAGTCTTTTAGAGGATAAAGAATTTAAAACTTTTAAAGTAGTAGTTAAAAGATCTTATAAGAAATATCCGGGTAGTAGTATGGAAATAGCCGCTACTTTAGGTGGGCATATTTTAAAGAATATTCAAGATAAGAAAGTAGATGTTCATAATCCGGATTTAGAAGTTAATGTCGAGATTAGAAAAGACTTTAGTTATATTTATTTTGAAGATATTTTAGGTATTGGTGGTTATCCTGTAGGAGTTGCTGGTAAAGGTTTACTTATGTTAAGTGGGGGTATAGATTCTCCTGTTAGTGGCTATATGGCAATTAAAAGAGGAGTAAAGATAGAATGTATTTATTTTGAGGCACCTCCTCATACTTCTAAAGAGGCTCGTAATAAGGTTTTAGAACTAGCTAGAAAGTTATCTGTATATAATGATTCTTATGTTAAAGTACATATTATTAACTTTACAGAGATAGAAGAATCTATTTATAAAAATATTCCTAATGACTATTTAATTACTATTATGCGAAGAATGATGTATCGAATAAGTGCCATTATTGCTAGCAGAAGTAATTGTAAGATTTTAGTAAATGGGGAAAGTATTGGTCAAGTGGCTAGTCAAACTTTAAATAGTATGAGTTGTATTAATGAAGTTGTTAAAATGCCAGTAATAAGACCAGTGGCTTGTTTTGATAAATTAGAGATAATTGAGTTAGCCAAAAAGATTGGTACTTATGAAACTTCTATTTTACCATTTGAAGATTGTTGTACGATTTTTGTGCCTAAACATCCGGTAATTAATCCTGTTTTGAGTAAATGTTATGAGTATGAAGAGTTAATTAATTATAAAGATATGATTCATACTTGCATTAAAAACAGGGAAGTTATTACGGTAAAACCAGAAGAAGAAAACCCAGACTTTGCTGATGTTTTATAGTATTTAAGCACCTTTACTGGTGTTTTTTCTTTTATAAAACTGGGAAAATGTGATAATTGACATCTAAAACATATGGAAAAATGTGATAATTGGCATCTAAAACATATGGAAAAATGTGATGATATGAATAATATGATTAAATTATTTAATAAAAATAGTGTTTTTAAATAATACTAGGCTTAATTAATTTAGAAAAAATTATGTCTTTAATAGATGGCTTTAATTGAGAATATTATCATCCTTAAATAATTGTAAACTTGACATATTGGCTTAGAATTGACAATTTACATTTTAAAATTAGTGTGCTAGCATAATTATTGGAAAGGAAGTATTGTTTATATGAAAGACAAAAAGAATATAGTAATTGCTTTATTAGTTATAATTATTATAGCATTAGGAGGATATCTTATTTATGATAAAGTAAATAATAAGAGTAATTGCGATACAAATAATAAACAAGAAGAAAAAGCAAATAATACTAATGCCGATAAAAATAATGAATCAGCCAAAGAATTTAATGGTTTAAACTATGTAGGTTTAGCCTATACTGCTTTTAAGGAATTTGATTGGCCAACTGCCTCTGTTGGATATGAAGAAGGAGAACCTAAAAAACTAGTTAGATTAGTAAATTTACCTAAGATTAATATTGCAACCGATGCTACAGAAAAATTAAATAAGAAAATTTTAGATGATAACGAAAACTATATAAATATGGTAAAACAAGATAATAAAGATAATGAGACTCCGGCTAGTTTAAATACTAATTATACATATACAGTATTAAATAATATAATTTTTATTTCAGTTGTAACAGAGTATAATTTATATCGTGGGAGTGGGGCTTCTTATATAAATGTTTATTATTATGATATTAATGCTGATAAAGAATTAACTTATAAAGAAACCTTAACTAAATTAGGTGTTGATGAAAAGAATGTTTTAAAATTTGTTGCTAGTGAAACAAAGGGGACTGATTTACAAAAAATAGATAATATCTATCCAACTAATAATAATCAATCACTTTATGTTTTCTATGAAACAGAGAATGCTTTTATGGGTTATGATAAAGTAACATATAATTTAACAAAATAATTAATTTAAGTGGGATAAATTCCTGCTTTTTTTTGTATAAAAAGATATTTTATAAACATACTAATAGTGGTGATAATATGCAAATAAAATATAGTAAAAATAAAACAAGAGAGTTTATTTATTTAGATGATTTAAAAAAAAGATATAGTGATACTATAAATGAGTATGGATATAATTTTGATAATGCCCATATAGATGAAGAAGCACTAGAAATGCAGGCTTATAGGCCGAAAAATATTGTAAATAAAGATTTTTTTACTATTAAAAGATAGATATTATTTCTAAACTTTAGTATAATGGACTAGAGGTGGAAAAAATGAAAATATTATCAGTAAATGCCGGTAGTAGTTCTTT
This sequence comes from uncultured Bacilli bacterium, assembly GCA_934102255.1. GTDB lineage: Bacteria > Bacillota_I > Bacilli_A > RF39 > UBA660 > CAG-605. The sequence continues at coordinate 27,270 of CAKOSN010000026.1, forward strand.
AAAATTTCAATTATATGAAATGCCTGAGGCTAAAGTTTTAATTTCAGGAATATTTGAAAGAATTGGAATTAATGATGGTATTTATACAATTAAACAAAATGGTAAAAAGGAAGAATATCAAGCTGAGTTAAAAGACCATAGTGTAGCTGTAGATATTTTACTTAAGACTCTTTTAGAAAAGGGAGTTATTAAAGATTTAGATGAGATTAAAGGAGTAGGACATCGCCTAGTACATGGGGGAGATAAGTATAATAAGTCTGTAATTATTGATGAAGATGTTATGGAACAATTAAGAAAACTTATTCCGCTTGCACCTTTACATAATCCTGCTAATATTATGGGAGTTGAGGCTTTCCAAAAGGCTATTCCTAATGCTTTGCAAGTAGGATGCTTTGATACAGCCTTTCATCAAACAATGGATGAAGATCAATATATTTATCCTGTTCCTTATGAATGGTATGAGAAGTATGGGATTAGAAAATATGGTTTCCATGGTTTAAGTCATAAATATATATCTGAAAGAGCATCGGAAATACTTGATCGTAAGTATTGTAATGTAATTGTTTGTCATATTGGCTCAGGTGGTTCAATTTCAGCTGTTCGTGATGGTAAATGTATTGATACAACAATGGGATTTACACCAAATGCTGGTATTGTAATGGGGTCTCGTTGTGGTGATATCGACTACTCAATTATTCCTTATATTATGAAAGAAACAGGAATGTCTTTAGATGAAGTTGATAAGATTTTAAATAAAAAGAGTGGTATGTTAGGTATCAGTGGTATTTCTAGTGATTTTAGAGATATTGAGGCTCAAATTAGTAATGGTAATCATAA
>CAKOSN010000027.1 GCA_934102255.1 uncultured Bacilli bacterium
GCAAATTTAAGGTTTTTGCTCTTTTTATTTATTTATAAGCATTTGTCTTTGAAATCTCCACACTTTGGAAACACTATTATAAAAAAGTTTTCAATTGACAAACTTTGAACCTTGTGTTAAAGTAAACATCACAAAAAGGGGGGGACTTCATTTGGAAAGTCAGGATTTGCAGAAATTAGAAGAATACATTTTGCAACTGCGTGAAAAATGTCAAACCGAAGAAGCATTTAAAGATAAGTTGCGAAAACTGCCAATAGAATATTTAGAAATTATTAAAACAATAGAAAAAAAGAAACTAGAGAATTTACTGTATATAGTTGAAACGGGGGAATTTTAAATGATAGATAATGTCAAAAAAGTTTTTAAAGATTATGTTGAAAATATTTTAAAAGGAAAAAGATTACTTGTCGAAAGTACCAAAATAGCAGAATTAATAACAACGCTTAAAGAAAACCTTTTGGAATCTATAGTTCGAGATGTTGAAAATAATCCCGATAGTTTAATTTATTATTTGCGTACCGATAAAATAGATGAAAAAACTCGTCAAGAGATAATTGATTATTTTATTCGCGATGAAGTTCTTGATTTATTAAATGAAGTATTAATTAGACCTGATATGTGGGTTGATTTTAACGATACCTTAAAGAGTATTTTTAATCTAGATGATTTACTAAAAATTAGTATTGCCATGCAAAATGACTTAGAAACTATTCATGATGAAGAAGAAATTAGCAGCGGAGTTGTAAAAACTTTCTTAGAAGATTGTTTAAGAAGTCCTTATGGCACATCTTTACAAGTTAAGAGTGAATTTTATTCTTTGGCCCAAAAATATACAAGTTATGCCGATTCTTATAACATTTTAGTTAAAGACATCTTAAGAGTTCCAAGAAGTATTGAAGATGTTAAAAAGTTAGAAGCCAAATTCTTAAACAACCCAGCAGATTATGATACCGTTCGCCTTTTAGTTAACTTTCAAGATAATTTAAGTAAAGATTTTACCAAGTCTTTAAGCGCTAACTATCTAGAAATAATTTCTCAGTTAAACAAAATAAAATCTTATATTCCGGGATTATATAAACTCTTAGAAAATGTTACTAATGAATTTAGCACTACTGATATCATTAATATTTGCGATAAGGCTAAGGAAAGTAACCAATTAGACTTACTTATTAGTCTTGATGTTCGTAAATATTTTGGTGAAAAAACTAATAGATTTATTTTTAATTATTTACATGATGATATAGTTAACTATTTAAGTAATAATATTAAATTGTCACATCAAGAAATTTATTTTGCTCCCTTTTTAAGCGATGATGATATTAAGAAAATTTTCGGAAGTTTAAAAGCCCAAGTAGGGTTTGATGAATTAAAAAAGCATGACTATTCAAGACTTTTAAATTCTAGTCAAGCATCCACTTTATTTACTTTATTAAAGGAAGATTTAGAAAAAGAAGCCGTTTTCGCAATTACTAATGGTGATTTTCTAGATTTTGTAAAAAATACGGATATTAAATTAGTAAAAAAGATAATTCCTGATATTTTAATGACTTTGATTAAGACTACTTTAGCCACTGGCGATATTTCTTTCTTTTGTTATGAAGATGCTGATATATTATTTAACAATGCGCAAATTATGACTATTGCTACTTGTTTGCAAGATTTATTTATGCCTATAGAGGTGTATCCTAAAATCTGGAAAAAAATCAGAAAATGCTATTCTAAGACTGATACTATTAAAGTCGTTATGACTCTTATAGAAAAAAACGATTATTATGGCGCCTATACCCTTGCTAAAAACGATAAAATTGATACTAAATCTATTAATGTTATCACGAAAAAAATAGCCGCTGATTTAATGAAAAATATTGAATTAGTTAAGGAAATACCAATTGATATGTTAAATGATTTGCCCGAAGATCTCGCTTTAGAAATAGTCGATGCTCATATAGAAGAAAATTATTCTTATGTTTGTTTAATGCCTTTAAATACTAAGAAAATTATGAAAATTCGTGATTATGTTGTTTTGCACTATCAACAATATTCAATTACTAAAATTTTTGCTTATATTAATCTAGTTAATTTTTCTTGGGACCGCGAAAAGAATTTCTTGAATTATGTGGTTGATTTATGGTATGAAAATTATTTTCCTGATTTCAATGCTTTAAAAGGAATTGCTAAATTTCCTTTAGAAAACATAGCCCATAGAGCCCCATTCCACCGTGAAATCTTATTAAAATACATCTTAAATTCTGATACGGTAAAAACCCCAGAAGTTATTACTTTAATTAAAGGGGATAAAACCCTTAGTGATTTTTATGAATTACCAGAAAATAAGTTATTTAAATTGAACGGTTACGAATTAAATGGTTACGCTGATTATTTTAAATTATGTGATTTATATAAGAAATCTAAACTAAGTATAAAAGCATTTTGTATTACTTATTTTATAAGTCCGGCTAGTGGCTTTGCCGAATTTTTGAAAATATTAAGTAAGATAGACGCTAGCGAATTAAAAGAAATTAACAGCGTTAAGGCAACCGCCGCCACCAAATTTTATTATGGAATGATGGATACCGCCAGAAAAGTTATTAATGGTGAAATTAGTATGGATGAATATTTTACTAGTAATCCTTATAAATTTAAGAATCAAAAAGTCTTTTCAATTATTAACAATTTAAGAACAAAGAAAGAAAAAAATACTTTTACCCTTAAATTTCTTGAATATGTTGTTGAAAAGAAAAATTCTTATTTACCATATTCAGTTATGGAATTCTTAAACTATAAATCTCTTAAACCAGATGAAGTATTTAAAGAATACTTTAAAAGCAATTTAATTTTACCAAAAGATAAAAAATATTATGCCTTGTATCATGATGCCCTAAAGTTTATTACTTTAAACACCAAATGTTATGTTCGAAGAACTTTATATATGGAGTTTACGGTTAATGGTATCTATTATAAAGTTGATGATGATACAATTGATAAAGCTTATGTTTACTTAAAAAATAATAATTATTGTATATCAGAAACCAATATGTTAAAAGCCACAAGAGAAATTGCCATGGGTAAAATTCAAGTGACTGAAGAGGTTAAAGAGTACAAAGAAAAATTGGTTACTGAAATTGTCGAAACTATTAAGGAATGTCATTCTTTAGAGGATTACATTCTTATGTGTAAAGATGAAAATTCTAAATTATGTAAGACTTTAGCAACTACTGATAAATAATCTTAAAGAGCAGATAACACTGTTCTTTTTCTAATCTGAAAAAAATAATAATCCGTAATTTATTTCGTAAAATAATTAAAAAATGAAAAAATTTTTGTGCTATAATTATTTCTAAGGTGATAAAGATGAATGAATATCTTAATTTAACAAAAGATAATATTGCTAACGAACATATTTGTTGTGCTCTTAGCGACCCTAAACATCAAATTGGCGTTAATAGCAAAAAAGTGTGGCTTAAACTCAAGTTTAAAGATGGTCATGTCTTTAGAAAACTAAAGGCTAGGGGGAAGGCCTTCATCGAATATGAACCCATTGAAACTGCCTGGACGCCTATAGATGGTAATAATTACACTTATATTTATTGTCTTTGGGTAGCCGGAAGTCTTAAAGGAAAGAAAATTGGTCAAGAACTACTGGAATATTGTTTAAGAGATTCCCGAGAAAAAGGTAAAAGTGGCGTTTGTACTCTAGTTTCTAAAAAAAAGAAACCATTTCTAGGGGAAAAGAAATTTTTTGAACACTATGGCTTTACCGTAGTAGACAATATTGGCGATTATGAATTATTAGCCTTGTCATTTGCTAATGAAAATCTCCCTAAATTTAGAGTCAATGCTAGAAAAATGGCAATAGATGATAAAGATTTTACTATTTATTATAGTAATTCTTGCCCCTATGTTGCATACGAAGTCCAAGAATTATCTAAGTATGCCAAAGATAATAATATTAAAATTAATTTTATTAAAATCGATACTTTAGAAAAAGCCAAAAAAGTACCATGTGTCTTTAATAATTGGGCCAATTTTTATAAAGGTCAATTTATATCTAATAGTATCTTAAGTGTTAATTCATTTCTAAAATTATTAAATAAAAGGTAAGGAGAAATTAATTTATGATAGATGAAAAATATTCAATAATTTATAGTAGTAAAACAGGAAACACCAAAAAATTAGCCGAGACCCTTCAAAATATTTTACCTAAAGATAATTGTCAGTATTATTGTCCCGTAGAGAAGGCTCCTAAAGATTTAAGTAATCTTCTTTATATTGGTTTTTGGACAGATAAAGGAACCGCAGATACCCAAACAATAGAATTTCTAAAACAATTAAAGAATAAAAAAATATTTTTATTTGGCACAGCTGGATACGGCGGAAGTCAAAATTATTTCGAAGGAATTATTAATAATGTTAAGAAAAATATTGATAGTAGCAACACTTTAATTGGAACCTTTATGTGCCAAGGTAAAATGCCTTTAAGCGTTAAAGAAAGATATAAAAAAATGCAAGAACAAAATAATTCCTCTTTAAAAATAGATGCTTTAATCGCTAATTTCGATAGGGCTTTATCCCATCCGGATGCGGCTGATTTAAAAAAATTAGAGGAACAAATATTAAATAGTTAATTGATTAGACTTCTTGCGTAACTGTTTATAGGCAAGAGTTATGGAAACAACATATCAGCAAAAATCTATTGTAAAAGGTATTTGTTCTACTTCTATATTTTTTGCCAATAATTCTTAAAAATTTTCAGTTGCCAATTTAGATGTTCTATTGATATTCTAATACTAGAAATCAATTTATTTAATTCCTTATCTGTGGTGGAAAGTTGGTTATTTTTTGATTTCTTTTTTTGCGTCAAACTTTTTTCAAATAATCCCTTGATTCCTTGATACCCACTATCCGCCAACAATTTTAATGTTTTAGGTAACTCAGCCTCAGTTTTCTTTAACAGTTTAAAGTCATGAACACTTCATTTATCAAAATGAACTGATTGGTGCTATGATAACTTCTCTACTTTTTAAATTAACATGTTAATTCAGCAGTCTCAAATCCAGATAGTATTTTTCTATCACTCTCGTTCATGATAATCTGAACTTTGATTGTGTGTTTTTTTTCTTTTTTCCAGAATAAAATTCTTCCTGCATTTGACTATCTTTAGGTCTTTGTATAGAGCATTCAGTTACATCAATTAGCTGGTCACTATCTTCATCTAAAAATGTAATGTCGATTGCCCATTCGAATTCCATTAATAAAACATCCTCAGTCCATCTTACCCACCTATATGCATTTGATTCATTAATTTATATATAATTCCAAGATTAAAAAATGTAACATAATTTCTGTAAAAGTAAAGCGTCATTAGCAATATGTCTTCTATGCAAAGTTTTGGCTTTGGACCACCTTTGCTTTCTTTACTTTCAAAATGAGGTTGTAATGTTGTTATTAATAAATCAAATAAATCTCTAGGAATGCCAACAAGCTTCTTGAATTTTTTATCTTTTAATCTTTTTAAATCTTCATATTTCATATTTTTATTATATTCTTCTTTACTGCTCTTAATGACGGTTTTGTATCAGCTCTTATCTCTTTTTTAAGAACACTTGTTTTCCAAGTAATTATGATTTTAATCATGCCTTCTATTTTAGGTATAAATGGTATTTGGTTATCAGTAGTCTTTGCTGAGATTCTGGCTATTATTGTTAGTGTAGTATGTTTTATCAAAAATAAAAAGAAATATGAATATGCATAGTAGTAGTTCTATAAAAAAATATATGCATACAGAATTATTTAAGATCATCCTCTTGGTTGGTCTTTTTATTATTTAAGGAGGGAAACTAAAGAAAAGATTAAATTTGTATTTGCGATGAATAGTCTTAAAAACATTAACATAGTTTTAATTGGAGGAAGTCTAAATGTTAGATAAAGATATTGAAGTTAGATTTGATACCAAAAAATTACCATTTGAATATAAATTATTAGAATATAGACTGATTATTAATAAAGAATTATATGATGAAAAAGCCATTGATTTTAAAACTTTTAATGAAATGGAAAATTCTTTAATAGGCAGGTTAACTAAAATAAGAAATGAATATTTATTAAAAGAAATAGATTAAGTAAAGATTACATAGTGTTTTTTAAATATAATTAACACATTAATTTAAAACAATGCGGTATAGTAAATTTGTAAATAGCATGGATTTTGATTAGTGCTCATTCCGAAAAAGTTCGGAATGAAGTGATTTACAAATTATATAATAGAATGGAATAATTCTAGAATGGTTATTAACAAGGTCCTAAAAGCCCTAAGTTATTTTTATAAATATTGATTTAATTAAAGTTATTTGAGCAAGATTAGAAATTAATTTAATCTTGCTTTTTTCATATTATTTTTTAAAAGTTAATATGATTAGGTAGGGTTTATGAATACTAAAATTACTTAGATAAATATTGTTTTGACTTTGGAGTTTACCTGAGTTACCGTGCAAACATCTACGTATCTTGGGTTTGCGAGACTTACAAGAAAGGACGGGTATTTTATGGAAATAAAAAAAGCAAGAGAAGAATTAAGAAAAGGAAAAACCATTTATGATATGCATTTGAAAGTGGCTTACTATGGACGTGTTTCAACTGATAAAGATGACCAATTAAACTCCCTAGAAAATCAACAGCACTATTTTGAAGATATGATTAAAGAAAATTCTAATTGGCTATTTACTCGTGGTTATATTGATGAAGGCATCAGCGGTACAGCTGTTAAAAATCGCCAGTCTTTTTTGAAGATGATTGAGGACGCCTCTCTTGGTAAAATTGACTTAATCTTGACCAAAGAAATATCTAGATTTTCTAGAAATACCGTCGATAGCATTAAATATACCGAATACCTTTTAAAACAAGGCGTAATTGTCTATTTTTTATCAGATAATCTTAATACTATTCAAGAAGACGCTGAGTTTAGACTTACTATTATGTCCAGTATGGCTCAAGATGAGATTAGAAAACTATCCGAAAGAGTTAAATTTGGTATTAACCGAATGATAAAAGATAGAAAACTAATCGGCGGTAACTTAACTGGGTATTATAAAAAGAATGGCCGATATGAAATAAATCCAAATGAAGCGCCCATTATCAAATATTTGTTTACCACTTATGCTAGCGGTAGCCTTGGTCTTAAAAAGATAGGGGAAGAACTAGCGAAAATGGGATATTTCAATTCTAAAGGAAAGCCATACTCGCAAACAACTTTAGCTAAATTACTTACTAATCCTAGATATAAAGGCTTTTACACCGCAAAACTTACGGAAGTCGAAGACTATAAAACGCATAAAAAGAAAAAAATTCCAAAAGAAGAGCAAATAATTGAAAAAGATGAACGAATACCAGTCATTGTTCCCGAAGAATTATGGAATAAAGCTAACGCACTACATGAAAGAAGAAAACAACTACCTTCCAGACACATTTTAAATTCTGAGGCTCATATTAAAAATTATAAATATTCAGCCAAACTATATTGCAAAGATTGTAACAGTATCTTTATTCGTAATGGCGGGTCTAACCGAAGGGCAAATCCCACTTGGTCGTGTAAAACCTACAGAACTGAAGGTATTTCTAAGTGCCAGTCTCCAATTATTAAAGAAAGTTATCTAGATAAAATATTTACCGACCTTTTTACGGACTTTATCAAACATAAAAAAGATTATTTAAATCAAGTCTTAGCAGAATACAAAAATATTATCAAAAATAATAGTAATAAAGTAGATGTAGCAGAAACAAGTCAGAAAATCACCCAAATAACTAAGCAAAAAGATAAATTATTAGACCTTAGTTTAAAAGGCATGATAGATGATTTTGAGTTTAAAAAACGTAATGATAAACTTAACATTGAAATACAAAATTATAATATACAGCTTCAAAATTTAAAAAGTACTAACTTAAAAAAAGAAAAATTTCACCAGCAACTAAATACTATCGAAGCTTGTCTAAGTACTAAATTAGATATTAAAAAAAATTTGCCATACTTGGTAAATCTTCTAATTGATAAAGTCATAGTAGAAAAAGTAAACAATGACCGCAAATATATTAAATTAACAATTTATTTTAACTTTAATACCCCTAAAGTAGACTTAGAATTAGACATGCGTAAAAAAGCTGTTTAAAAGTTCTTAATATTCTAAATTTAACTAGAATTTAACTAAAAAAATCAAAAAGACTTAAAAATGTTCGTGTATTAACCCAAAGCAACCCTGGGTTTGTTAACTTAGGCTTCCGTTTAGGAAAAGAAAAACTATTTAAATACATTAAAGACTTTGGATTTGGTGAAAAAACTGGCATTGATTTAACAGGGGAAGCCAAAGGAATCCTATTCGATTTAGATAAAGTAGGTAACGTTGAACTAGCAACAACTGCTTTCGGACAAGGTGTTTCTGTAACGCCAATTCAACAAGTAAGAAGTGTATCAGCAGCTATAAACGGTGGGACTTTATATCAACCTTATATTGTTAAAAAAGTTGAAAATGCTACTACCAAGGAAACAATCAGCGAAGTAAATCCAACAGCTATTAGACAAGTTATTACCGAAGAATCATCTAAATTAGTGCGTTTTGCTCTTGAAAATGTTGTTGCTCATGGTTCCGGACGTAATGCTTATATCGAAAACTACCGTATCGGTGGCAAAACCGGAACAGCTCAAAAAGTAAACAATGGTCGTTATATGGTTGGCAATTATATTTTATCTTTTATTGGTTTCTTACCAGCAGATGACCCAGAAATTGTCTTATATGTTGCAATAGATAATCCAAAAGGTGTAACTCAATACGGTGGCGTTGTTGCTGCTCCGATTGCTAAAGCTATTTTTTCATCCTATATTGAGCTAAACAATGTTCCTAAAAGTAAAGATACCATTCCTAAAACCTATAACTGGTTGGATATTAAGTACAGTATATTACCAAATGTAATTGGTAAAACTATAAAAGAAGCAAATACTATATTAAAAGATTATAAAATCGAATATTCCGGCGAAGGAAATAAGGTAATCTATCAATCTCCCGAACCAGAATACTATGTAAGCGATGGTTCTACTGTCAAATTAATGTTAGGCGATTGACAAGTAAAGTGTAAATAATTTATAATTATAAACTGTGTTTGCAAGAATTTATAGTATAATAGTTTTAAGGACGTGAAAATTTATGTTAATATTAGCAAAAGCTGCAATGGCATTAATGCTAGGCTTTGTTTTATCGATAATAACTGGGGTTATTTTAATACCTCTTTTAAGAAAATTACATTTTGGTCAAAGCGTTAGTTTGACCTTAGGAGAAAGACATTTAAAGAAAAATGGTACTCCAACTATCGGTGGTTTAATCTTTATTATTCCAACCATTATTAGTTTGTTACTTTTATGGTTCCGTGGTAGTATCGAAATGACTTCTAACTTAATGATAGTCTTATTCGTTTTTATAAGCTATGCTCTTTTAGGACTTGCTGATGACTTACTTAAAATAGTATTTAAGAATAATAAAGGTTTAAGTATCATGTTTAAACTTTTAATGCAAACTGTTATTGCTTTAGTATTCTTCTATATCTTTATTCGTAATGGTGGCGTTCCCGAAATTAGGATTTCTGCCATTAACCTATATATTTATATGGGCTGGACTTATGGTTTGTTTATTTTATTTTTACTTGTCGGTTCATCCAATGCTGTTAATATTACAGACGGCTTAGACGGTTTAGCAGGTGGTTTATCCGCCATTGCCTTTCTAGCTTATGGTCTTATTGCTTGGAATACTACTTGGCTTGCTGGTTATCAAGAAATTGCTATCTTCTGTTTTGTTTTAGTTGGTTCCCTTCTTGGTTTCTTAGTATTTAATACTCATCCTGCTAAAGTATTTATGGGCGACACTGGTTCTCTTGCATTAGGTGGTTCTCTAGCTGCTATTGCTATTTTAACTCGCCATGAGTTATCACTTGCCGTTGTTGGTGGTGTATTTGTAATTGAAACCTTATCAAGTTTAATTCAAATTATTGCTATTAGAAAATTTCATAAAAAGATATTTAAAATGGCTCCTTTACATCATCATTTTGAAAAACTAGGTTGGGAAGAAAATGATATTGTTAAGATGTTCTGGATAATTGGTTTAATCCTTGCCATGTTAATGATTACTTATAATGTCTGGTTATAAAAGTACTACATGTTGGTACTTTTTTTCTTGGTTAAAATATTTAAAAAAGATAAAAACTCAAAATATTCCTTACTATAATCTAAATAAATAATATCTAACATTATCTAATAATAAGAAAGTTTCTAAACTAAAAATTTATCCAAATATTTGATTATAGCGTTTAATATCTGCAAACAAAAAAATCTTGCATTTTTAAAAGTCATGTGCTAGGATATGTTCAAATTTATTTCTAAGGGGGAAATATAGATAAAGTAAGTATAATAATACCAGTTTATAATCGTGCTGAACTGGTAAAAGATGCTATAAATGCAGCTTTAAATCAAACTTATAAAAATATTGAAATAGTAGTTGTAAATGATGGCTCTACCGATAATACTTTAGAAGTTTTAGAAGAAATGGCAATAATATAAAAATTATTAATCAGGAAAACCAAGGAGTTGCTGTAGCTAGACAAACCGGTCTTCAAAATGCCACTGGTGATTTTATTGCTTTTCTAGATAGTGATGATATCATTAATAATATTTATATTGAAGAATTGTTAAAAGCTCAGAAAACAAACAATGCTCCCGTAATACTAGCAAGAAGATTTCAAATGTTAAATGATTTTATTACATTAAGATATCGTAAATATCCAACTAATTTTAGAATTTCTGAAACTCCAGATTATTTACCAACTATCTGGGTCGGAGTTAATTGTAAAATGTTTAAAAAAGGTGAGATTTATATTCCTGATTACAACTTAGTAGCCAATGAAGACTTAGCTTATGTTTATAATTATTTAGCTAAAAAAGACCAAATAGCTTGTAGTAATAAATCAGTTTATACTCAAAGATTTGCTCCTAATAGTTTAGCTCGTGATTTCATTTACGGAAATTTAGACCACATGGATAATACGATAAGACCATTAGAGCTTGAATATAGTTTATTTAAAGAAAATGGTTTATTAGAAAAATATAATTCTGAATTAGAAGCTGTCTTCACCAAAAATATTATGGAAAGAGTAGTAAATATTAAACAATCTCAAGAATCACAAGAATCACAAGAAGTAAAAAGCAGGTTAATTGGCGTTTTACTTAATTATTTAAGTTCGAGATTTCCTAATTGGCGCCAAAATAAATACTTGCAAAAAAGATTTGTAGGCTTTCCATTCGATTCATTCTTTTATTTGAACCTAGCTTTACCAACAGCTTTGAAAACTCAAGAAATTCCAAATGCTAACGGTTTAAATACAGTAGAAATGTTTAATAGAACATTAAAGAAAGGTGTTAATTTATGAGTAATTATAGAAAAGGAAAAGAAAGATTTAAACCAAATAATTTAGGAAGCCTTTATGTAAAAGAAGGCTGTGATAAAGAAAATCCAACCATATATATTGGTGGTCAAATGGAACATCGTTTTCATATTTTAGAGCAAACAGGTTTTACTGGTGATGTTGGTCATAATATGTTTGACGGTTCTTGGTTTTATGATTATCCACTATATGACAATAAGGGTGAATATAATACTAGAAACTTTGCCAGAAATTTAACTGAATGTTTAGATGAAGCTAAGTTAGAAAATGTTACTTTAATAACAGAAAGTGCCGGTGGTTTAGTTGGGGCTTACGCTAGCAAATCTCCACGTATACAAAAAGTTATCGCCATTCATCCTCCTATCTTAGGAACTCCTCTTGCTGATGCTAGAGTTTTAGAAAATGGTAGTCTTGATTTTACACTCGAAGAAAAAGTCCTAATGGCTATGTTAAAAATTATTGTTAATAGAAATTATGGCTTTGAAAAAGATAACTTAAATGGCGTTATGATAGATAAAGTTGACTTAGATAAACTAATAGTATTATCATCAAAACTAGATGCTAAGAAAGATAAATTAGCTTTAGCTGTAAAATATCACGATTTAATTTTAAAAACAACAGGATTAGAATCAGACGGCGTTGTGGTTTATGAGCCAAAAGAATTAGCTAGACTAGGTATCAAATATTTAGAAAATGAACCAAAATTAAACCATATTGAAGCTGGTGGTTATGACTACTTAGCTGATGTTTATAAGAGAAGTAGAACAATTAAATAAACTATAAGTATATTATAAAAAAATTAAGCAAGGTAGAAATATCTTGTTTTTTTGATATGAAAATTTATCATAAGTTAAACATATTGAAAATTTATCGTAATAAAATTATTTGTAATATTAGATTTTAAATGTTAAAATGTAGTTAGAATAAAGGTGGTTTATATGAGACGAAAAAAAGGGTTTACAATACCAGAATTATTGGCGGTTATTGTTATTTTGGGCATTTTATCAACAATCGCTATCAGTTCTTACAATGGATTAAGTAAATCTATGAAACAAAAAACTTTAGAAAATAAGCTAGAGTATTATAAAGAGGCAGCTTATGAATATGCAAGTGATGCGGAAATTGAAAATGATACTGTTACAATCGGTTATCTAGCCGAGTTAGGATATATTGACCTTGAACATCCAGAGGCTATTCGTAATGAAAGAATTGATAATCCAGTAACTGGTGAATATTTAGATTGTCGTATTTTTAGTATTTCTAAAAACTTAGATGATTATGATATAGTGGATACTGGCGAAGATGATTGTAACTTAGCAGAAACTGAACATCAACAGGCTGATGTAAATGCTAAAGCCTACATTTATATTGACGGTAAATTTACCGATTTAACTAATTTTGAAGTATCAGATAATTTAGGAGATTTTTCTAGTGAAGATAATTCAGGTACTAATGTTAGTGATACAGTAAGCGGGGTAGTGGCTGGCGCTATTGCCGGAGCTATTGGCAATGTTTCCTCATCTGGTAGTAGCAGTGGCTGTGGTTCAAGTAAGAAAAATAATACTGTTAGTGGTGCTGTTGGCAGTGCAGTGGGTTCTGTAAGTAACTGGTGGAAAAAAATTTCTAAAAAATGGAACTGGAGTAATTTCTTTCATATCTTTATACCAGTTGTAAATGCCGAGACTACTAAAAATAACTACATAACATACCCTTGGTCTAAATCTGATGTTTATGTCTTCTTTGAATTTAATAGTTCTAGTTACTCACTAAAAAACGGCGAAGTAACCTATGATATTGGCAGTACTAGGACTAATCAAAGTGGTAAAATCTGCGACAAAGTAGCAGAAACCGGCTGCGCTAATGTTTTCAAAGTAGAAAATCCCTTTATTTTTGATAATTATGTAACGGCAACCGTTAATACTAAATATGGCAAGATTTCTAAAAAAGTCCGTGTCCGTATTGATAAAGATAAACCCAAAGCAACCATTCAATATAGTAAAGAAATAACCAAAAATAATGTTCAACTTACTATAGAAGGCAATGACGGTGCTGGTTCAGGAATAGCTGGTTATTATTTTGGAACTAGTTCTAATCCAACCGCCGAAGAATTTAACACCTTCAACTTTGCTTATATAAATAGCAATGGAACTTATTATTATGCAGTAGTTGATAAAGCTGGTAATATTTCTGATATTGAAAGTGTAAATATTGATACAATCGATAAAGATGCCCCTAAAAGTTTTGTTACGCCAACCTCAAGAGATTCATGGTCCAAAGATGATTTTACTTTTAAGTTCGGTTGTTCATCTGATACCAGAACTGGTTGTGCTAAAAGAATAACTTATAGCATCAAAAATGATTCGACAAATTCATATATTGTTAAAGATAAAACTGTTGCTGAAACTGAAGTTTCTTATACTGTAACAACCCCAAGTAATACTCAACTCAAATCGGTTACTTTAGAGTTTACTATATATGATAATATTGGCAATGCAAGTCATAAATCTCAAACTATTACAACTAATATTGATAAGATAGAAAGACGTTATCCAACTTATGACGATGATGATGACGACGATGACGATGATGATTCTAGTTCATCTTCTAATTCTTCCTCAAGTTCAATTTCTGGTGGTGGCGGCAGCGGTGGCTCTGGGGGCGGATGTCATGGCGCATTAGAATGTGGAATTGCAGGTGCGGTTGCTGGGGCCACAGTAGGTTCAGCCGGTGGTGTAGCAGGAGCTGTTGCTGGAGCAGTAGTTGGTGGAGTTGTTGGTGCAGTAATAGGAGCAAATCAATGAAAAAAGATACTAAAAACACTAAAAATAATATTACTTTATATATCGCTATAATAGACGTTATAGTAATTATACTAGGAATATTTGCCTGGATAAAAATTACTGACAAAACAAAATATTTTAATAAAGTATTTAACAGTAGTTACATCGCTAGTAAAGAATTTGTTTCTAACTTTGATTTAAGTAGATACTTAGAAAATAATTCTACTTTAAATATTTCCTTAACTGGTGAAAATAATGACGACCCAATTAAATTACAATTAAAAAATTATGTTCAAAAAACAATATTCGGTCTTAGTCTAAGTTATAAAAATTATGACTTAAATTATATAGGCCAGAATGGTAAATATTACTTAACTTCAAATTCATTACTAGATAATACTTATGAACTAGATGAAAATGAACCGTATAACCAAATAATATCATTTTCTAATAATTCTGATATAACTGATAATATAAATAATATATTAAGAAAACTTAAAAATGCTTTAAGAGAATCCCTAAATAAAAAATACATTTCTAAAAAGAAAACTAAAACTTTAATTGGCGAAAATCAAGAGAAGGTTACTAAATACTCATATAACTTAAATAAAGATTCTTTAAGTAAACTAATTAAAACTATTTCTAAAGATGAAGATTTACAAAATGTTGCTTTATCAGCCTTAAGACAAAATTCAAAGTATAAAGATATAACTTATGATGATTTAGAAAAAGTACTAGAAGAAATAGCTATCGACGGTACATTTAACATTTATGTTAAAAATGGCAAAATTAAAAAAGTAAGCATTTATCTATTAAATACGGTTGAAATAGAGTATTATACTACTGATGATTATGCCAAAATGACTATAAAAAGTGAAAAAAATCATAATATATTTACTTTTAACTATAACTTTGAAAATAAAGAATTAGCAGTTACTTTAACTAAGAATCAAAATAAAGTTAGTGAATTTTTAATCGAAAACCAAGATAATCTCAATATTAGTTATAGTATGTATGTAAATGATGATAAAATTAGTGGAAAGATTACTAATAAATTCAATGATGACTCTAAAGAATCAGGAGTCTTAACTATTAGTAATAGTAAAACTAATGTTAATATAGCTTACTCTAAAACTAAAGAAAACGATATCGAAATGACTGATTATGCTAACGCAGTTAAGTTGTCTGACCCAACTGATAATGAAATTGCTAAAATTACTGACGCTGTAGAAGAATTATTTAAGTCAGATTTTATTAAAAACTTTATTGAACTATTTAATGGTCTCCAAGAAGAGTAAAACTAAATATTTGAAATATTAAATAACTTAATGAATTAGATGATTAAAGTTGTAATTTTAAACTTATCTAATAAGAGTGTAGAACTACGTGAATATAGAGTTAGTTCTATACTTTTTTTTAAACTTTTAGTATAATTGTCCTAGAGGATATAATATGAAAAAGAAAATATTAATAATTTATGCATCTTATGGTAATGGTCATAAAGCTATAGGAAAATATATTGAAAGGTATTTTTTAGAACAAAATCCTTCTTTGGAGATAAAATGCGTTGATTTAATGGATTATGCGATGCCTTTAATTGGTAAAATAAGTCAGAAAGTTAATTCCTTTTTTATGTTAAAAACTCCAATTATCCATGATATGTTTTATAAGGGCAGTAATACTGTTGTTGGTGGCTACGTTGTCGACCATATTTCAACAGTGTTATTTAAAAATAAAAAAATGCGTAAAGTTTTAGTCGATTTTAATCCTGATTTAACCATAGCTACTCATTTTTTCGGTAGTAGTTTGATAAGTCATTATAATAAGAAGGGCTTAATTAATTCGAAACTAGTTACCGTAGTTACTGATTATGAGTCTTGTGAACTATGGCTAAATGATTATAAATGTGATGACTATTTAATTGTCGGTGATAAAAGCGAAGTACCATTCTTAGTTAAAAGAGGTATTGATAAAAAGAAAATAAAACCTCTAGGTATTCCCATTGCCCCAATTACTAACACATCATTTAAAAAAGAAAACTTACTTAAGAAATTGGGTATTAAAGGCGACCGCTTAGTATGTACTTTCTTTGGTGGTGGTGGTAACGGTTCAACAACATCGATACCATTTATTAAAAGATTAATGAAGAATAATTTGAACTTAGATATTATTTATATTGCCGGTAATAATAAGAAAAGTAAAGATATAGTCGATAATTATATAAAGAATAATAACATTATTAATGTTCATACTTTAGGATTTGTAACCAATGTTCCAGAGATTTTACAGGTAAGTGATTTTGTTATTTCAAAACCAGGTGGTGCTCAGTCAACCGAATGTTTATATTTTCATAAACCGATTTTAATGATAAATGCCAGTGGTGGTCAAGAAATAGCTAATTATAAATTTTTTACTAAAAATGGTTATGGCAAACGATTTCGTACGTCTTTTGGCTTAACAAATGAAGTGAAAAATCTAGTAAATAATCCTAAAATTTTAAAAAATATGCAAGATAATATGGCTAAAAATGATAATAGAGATGCTATGAGTAAGTTATATGTCTTATGTGATGACCTTTTAAAGAAAGAATAATTATGTAAATTTTAGTATGCTGTATTTAAAGTGATTAAGAAAATAGCTAAAAAGTTAAAAAACAAGAAAAATTAAAGAACGATAAAGATTAAAAAAATAGCGATTAAGTTTAAAAATTAAAATAACTAAAATAATTAAAACGATTAAAATAACTAAAATAGTTAAAGTAAAGTACAAATGAAAAATTAAAAAGAAGGAAAAAGTGGGAATTATGAAAGAAGATACGAAAAAATATTTGAACCTTTTAAAAGTACTTAGCGTTGATATGATTGATGCTGCTAAAGCCGGATATCCAGGTATTTCCCTAGGAGCAAGTAGTATTATTTATACTCTTTTTACTGAGCATTTAAATATTATGCCAAATGTTCCAGATTGGTTAAATCGAGACCGTCTTGTTTTATCAGCAGCTCATGCTAGTGGTCTTTTATATGCTAATATGTATATGGCTGGTTTTGATATTACTTTAGAAGATTTAAAAAACTTTGGTAAGCCTAACAGTAAGACTCCAATCTTAAACGATATGTTAAAAACTCCAGGTATTAATATAACGACCGGACCTGCTGGTTATGGTTTTAGTGCCGCTATCGGTATGGCAATGGGCGAAAAATACTATCAAAGTTTATTAAGTAAATATATAAAAGGTCAAAAACTTATTAATCATTATATCTATTGTTTAGTAAGCGACGGTGATATTGAATCAGGGACATTCATGGAAGCTGCTTCTTTAGCGGGCCTTTATAACCTTGGTAATTTAATTGTTTTATATGACTCTAATAATATGACCATGGATAATAATTTAGAAAAATCAAGTATTGATGATATTTTAAAGAAATTTTCTAGCATGGGTTGGCAAACTGACTATGTTGCTGAAGGTGATTCTGTTAATAAAGTAGATAAGGCTATTAAAAGAGCCAAAAGAGTTACTAATAAACCTAGTCTAATTGAAATTAAAACTGTCATTGGTAAAGATTCTTTCAACCAAAATACAAATATCGTTCATGACCACCCTTTGACTAAAGATGACTTAGAAAATTTAAAAAGAAAATATGGTTTTAGTACAGAAAAGTTTCAAGTTGATGATAAATTGTTAGATAATTACCGCAAATATATTCAAAATAGAGTAGGTAAGAAATACAAATTATGGCAAGAATACCATGATGCTATGGCTAAGTATCCTTCTAATGAAATAAAAATGTTAGTAAATTTTGCTGATAATAAAGACATTGGTTTTAATTTAGACATGAATAGTTTTAAGATTCAAAATACTTACCAAGAAGAAATGACTGAGTCTAATAATAAGATATTAAATATCTTAGCTGATAAAATCCCATTTATCTTAGGTGGCTCTAGTGATATGGCTTCTAGTTGTCGTGTTAATTTAAGCAAAGAGGCTTATTTTACCTCAAGAAATTATCTAGGCCGTAATATAACTTTTGGAGTTCGTGAATCTGCCATGGGTAGTATTTTAAGTGGCATTTCTTCATATGGATTTCAGACCTTTGGAGCAACCCATCTAAGATATGCATACCAGATGTTAGAAGATATTAAAATGAACTCATTAATGGATTTACCAGTTTGTTATATTTTTACTCATGACGGATTCAGTAATTCTAAAAAAGGTGCTGTTGAATCAAGTTTCGAGATTTTAAATATCTTAAGAAATATACCTAATGTTTTAGTCTTTAGACCTAGTGATATTAATGAAATAATTGGTTCTTGGGGTACTATTTTAAGAGCTAAAAAGACTACTTGTCTAGTATTGAGTAATGAGATAACACATATTTTAAAAGGAAGTAGAGCATCAGGAGTTAATAAGGGAGCTTATATTATTCGTGAAGGCAAAAATCCAATTGGAACTATTATAAGTAGTGGCTTCGATGTTACTTTATCTTTAGTAATAGCTGAGGAACTGGCAACAAATGGGATTGATTTAAGAGTTGTATCTGTTCCTTGCAAAGAACTTTTTGATAAGATGAGTGATACTGATAAAAATAGCCTTTTAACTGGTAAAATTATTGTTATTGAATCTACTGGTAAAGACATTTGGTGTCGTTATACTTCATACGATAATATTATTGGTATTGATGAAGTTATGCCAAGTGGTACAGCAAATGAAAGCATGCAAAAATTAGGTTATGATAAAGAAAGTATTAAATCTAAAATAAAGAATATATTAAAAAAATAAAAGTGATTTTGTTAAAGGCTATTAATTTATGACTTAACAAAATTACTTTTTTTAGTAGATTTATACCGGTTATTGTGATACCGTATTTGATAGATACATTTGATTGTTAGGTGTTTTTACTCCAGTCCACATTTTAATATTAAAATTGGAAGAGAGGTGGTCCTAGAATGGAGAAAGAAAGTGGAATATTTGGTGATATTCGCTCTTATCTTAGTCATACTAGACGAAGTTATAAATTCTATAAGAAGAAAATAACTTATTATCTTTTAAAGGTAATGAAAAACATCTACCCAATCTTTTGTGAATAGATGTTTCAAAGAAAAAATATTTTATTTGGACTGAGAAACATCTAACGTACGAAGTCAAATGTATCTCTTTTTTATTTAAGAACACTCAAGTTCTTTCACTAAGTAGTATAGCATATTTTTTACTTTTTGCAACTACAAGCAGTCATTTTTATAATAAAGAAAAGTTAAATATAAAAATGAATATACAAACCACCATATTATAATTATAATCAATTTAAAAATTATTATGTAAATGTGTAATAATTAATACCCATAGTATGATAAAATAAGATAAAATTAATTAAGAAGGATAAAAATATGCAAGAAAATTTAGAAAAAGATAAAGGCACAATATTAAAAGAAGCTAGAATAAAAAAAGGCTTAACTCAAGAACAATTAGCTAACGATATTAATTATACAAGACAATACATTTCTAAGTGGGAAAACAACATTAGCTTTCCCAGAGATGTTAAAACATTAAAGAAATTAAGTAATTTATTATCCATTCCATTAGAAGAACTTTTACCAGAAGATTATTTAGTTATACATGATAATAATATAGAAGAAAATGCTGATAGAAAAGATTGTAAACTGAAGAATAAGATTTCTAAAAATATTATAATTGCACTCATAATACTAATTATTATATTGACTGGCACAATTGTGTGTATATTTAAGGCTAATACTTATGTGATAAATGCTGATGCCTTTACTGGCGTGTTTTTAAATAATTTTCAAGATAGGTATCTAGAAATTCATAGTAAAGAACCATTAGAAAATTTTAGTAAAATAATTCTTTATACTTATGATGAAAATGGTCGTAAAGATATTCTAAGTTCTTCAAATATTGATAATGTAATGCAAGAAAAAATATTTAAAAATACAAATGAATATAATTTAAAGTTAATAAAAAAATGTGGCCTTTTTGGAACAGTCTTTTATGACAATGGTAAACTTGATAATATTGCCTTTTTATTAAATCAACAAGATTCTAATGAGTTAAGAGAAAAAAATAAGTGTAAATTAAATGAAAAAGAGGATGATGAAATTTTGTTAAAGTATGGTTTTGAAAAAGACAATAATAACTATGTTTATATTGATAGTAATATTAATATTTACTATGACGGTACTGAATTTGAAGCTGTTTCTAATGGTGATAAGGAACAATATTTTTTAATACCTACTAATGATTATGGTTTTTACTATTATAATCTAATTAAGAAAGATACAAGTAATAATATGAAACTAATTAAGTATGATGATACTAAGGATTGTAGTATAGAAAAATGTACTGATTTTAAAGATTATGCTGAGTTTATAAACCTTTTAACTAAAGTATTAGAATATCAAAAATAAGTTTGGACACATTCCGCAACAGTTTCGCAACTAATTGTTGCTTTACTAATTATTAGTGTTCTTAGTATAATCCTCCTGTAAGTTAAAAAAATTGAATTTTAAGACTTACTATAGAGGAGTTTTTTTATGGGAAAAATAAAAAATTATATATTATCAAAAGAATTTATTATAACATTATTAATAATTGCTTTTATGGTTTTTACAAACATCAAATATCCGGAACAACTTGGCTTTGTATTACCTGAATATAAAGATGCCTTTGCTTTTTGGAAAAGCAGTCTTTTTGGAAACTTTAACGATTATCTCGTAGTAATTCTACCAATGCTATTTGCGTTTTGTTCAACTAAAAAATTTTTTTATGAACTTTCTGGTAGTGCCTTGAAGGATATTATATTAAGAGAAGATTATCATAAATATTTAAGAAAAAGTATCTTTTTAACAGCATTTAAAGCAGTAATACCATTGTATCTTGTTTCAACAATAATTTTAATTTTTGGCATAATTAAATACGGAGTAGTATTGGCAACATGTAATGGTATGATAACTTGTCTTAGTATAAGTGGAACAATAACTAATCCTTTTATATATGTTATACTAACATATATACTTTGGTATTTATTTACACTCATCTACTTAAATATAGTGTATTTATTTTTCTATATCATAAAAAAATATTATGTAGCATTACTAGCTAGTTATATATCATTTATCGTTTTAGATTTTATACTACAAGCCATAAGTGCCTTAATATCCATAATGTTTGATAACGGTCATATGCGTTTTATTTATGACCTTATATATGGTATAAATCCAACAGATAACATTTTATCTTGTTTATTTATTATAATAAGTTTTCTAGCAATTACATTTATAATAGTTAAAATAGTTTATAAGGATAAAGAAAAGGTAGTGATTAATTTTGAAGGATAACAATTTATTGAAATTTTTTCTTACTCGAAAAATAAATTGGGTTATAATAGGATACTTTTTCCTAGGAATATTTTTTGTTACTGCCGAGTGTGGTGAGAAAAGCTTTTGGTCAATTTTATTATTTATTATGTCAAGTTATAAATTTTGCTTAGCTTTTTTATATCCGACATTTATTTTAATATTTATAAATTTTTATCAACTAGTCGATAGTAGAGATGATATCATTTTAAGATTAAAAAGCAGGACGGAATATTTTAAGTATTATTTAAAAAATAGTTTAATAGTTATAGCTTACTATATGATAATTTTACTATTATTAATTGGAATAGTGATTAATTTAAAAGGAACATCAGATTATAATTTTGCATTGTATGCTAACTACACTAATAGTTTTTTGCCAATATTGTTAATTATATTAAAAACCTTTTTTACATTATTGGAATTTAATTTAGTTGAATTTAGTTTATCTGCTAAATTTAATAATCAAAAAGTTTCAGTAATAGCAAGTTTGATTTTAGAAATACTAATAGTTAGCAGTCTTGATTTTTATAATTATGAAAGCGTATTAAGATTTATTAATCCTAGTTTTTATGCTTTTTCACTTGGCTTCTGTAACAATATATATTTAGAATTATTAATGTGTGGAATATATCATTTCATAATAATTAGTTTATTAGTTTTAATTAGTTTGAAAATAGTTAAAAATTGTAATATAAACATAGGATTTAGAAAGTAGGGATAGTATGATTGCTTTAAAAAATGTAACAAAAGTAATGGACAATAATGTTATTTTAGATAATATTAATTTAAATTTAGAAGAAGGAAAAATATATGGTTTAGTGGGGCGCAATGGCTCCGGTAAGAGTGTTTTACTAAAAGTTATCTGTGGTTTTTTAAAACCAACCGAAGGAAGTGTCTTAGTAGATGATAATGATTTAGTTAAGGAACCAGTTTTTCCAGAAAGTATTGCTGCCTTGATAGAAAGACCAAACTACATACCAGATTTAAATGCCTATGATAACTTAATGATGATTGCCTCTATAAAAAATGTAATTGGTAAAAAAGAAATTGAAGATACTTTAAAGTTAGTTAATTTAGCTAATGATAATAAACAATTTAAAAAATACTCTTTAGGTATGAAACAAAAATTAGGTATTGCCCAAGTATTAATGGAAAATCCTAAAATTATGATTTTAGATGAACCTTTCAATGGCGTTGAGGATGAAACTGTTTTAAAAATCAGAGAATATTTAAAAAGTATAAAAAAAGATAAAATAATTATTATTGCTACGCATCTAAAAGACGATGTCTCAAGTTTATGTGATGAAGTAGTAAATATTAAAAATGGCAAAATAGAGTAAGATTACTTAAGGTTTTTAAGCAGTCTTTTAAAAAACACTAAATTATTTATAGAAATAAAAAAACTTATCAAGTCGATAAGTCTTTTAGTGATTTTAGATACTATCTAAAGTAAATAAAGATAAATAATGCTACAACTACACAGTAAATAGAAAATTTCCATAACTTTCCATTTTGTACAATCTTTGATAACCATTGATAAGTAAAGTAAGTTACAATACCAGCAGCAACCATACCTAAGAAATAACCTAATAATAAATTACTAGCGATACCACTTTGAATGACATCAATACTACTTAAACCAAAGGATGCAACGGAAACTGGAAAATATAACATAAATGTATATTTTAGAGAAGATTCTCTATTTAAACCGCAAAGTAAGCAACCAACAAGCACCATACCACTACGAGACAATCCCGGAAGTAGGGCACACATTTGAAATAAACCAATGATGATAGCGTCTTTATAAGTTATTTCATTATCTTTTTTCTTACCCTTACTACTTCTAACTAAGAATAATGCTAAAGCCGTAATTAGAAGAGCAAAACCAACTTCTTTAACGCTGGCAAATGTTTCGATTTGGTCTTTAAATAGTAAACCAACAATACCAACAGGAATTGAACCTACAACAATTAGCATACAATACTTAAAGTCTTCATAGTATTTTTTCTTATCCTTTTTATCAGCAAATAAATACTTAAAGAAGTTAGTTACTAGTCTAACAATATCTTTCCAGAAAATGATTAAAATAGCAATAAAAGAACCAAAATTAACCATAACTTCGAAGTTTAAATCATTAAACATATTAGTATTAAATAATTCTCTAAATATTAACAAATGACCACTACTAGAAATAGGAAGGGGTTCTGTTAAACCTTGGATAATACCTAATATCACATACTTAATTATGTCCATCAAAATCACCTAGTTAATTATATAATAAATTTTTCAAAATAGAAATATATTTTACTATGGATATGATATTTATTAAGTTAATTTGTACACTTTTTATAAGTAATTATATAGTTTTTGCTTTTTTAAACCTTAATATGTTAGTAATAGGTTATACTTTTTTAGATTATTTACAATATATTATCTTTAATATTTGGTTTATTTTATTTCTTTTAGGAGTATATTGTCTGGTTAAAGTATGATATTTATCTTTTTAGGTGTCATCTGATTAGTGATGATTATATAGAAGATTATTACATTTCAACCGAAAAATATTATAATAAGATTTGTGCTCTAGACTAATTTTTCGCTGAAAAAGTGTCCAACCTCAATGATTTTTCAATTACTAAGATGAATGTGTTATAATAGTGGTAATGGGAGAAAATTATGGGATTTTTTGATAGATTTAAAAAGAAAAACAAAGAAGAAAAAAGAGAAAATAATAATCTGCAAGGGCAACCAGCACCAGCTGATTTACAAAGTGAGATAAACGCTATTTTTAAAGAAAAAAATGACGAAGCCCAAAAACAAATGGACGAGTTGCGTAAAACAGAACAGGAGATAATTAGTCATATTAGTGCAGGATACAATTCATCAACTACTAAATATTCAGATGATGTAGTGGCAGAACAAGCTAAAAAAATTATGACAGGAATGGCTGAAAAAAATTTGATGAAAGTTTTGTTGGACAAAAATATAAAATTATTAATAATTATTTAACTTTAGCTTCTTTAGGGTTTAATATTTCACAACCTGATGACAAAATGGCAGAAAAAATATGTACTGTTTTTTTGAAATTAGGCAATACTTCAAAAGAGAATGTACTATTGCCATTTTTACTTGAGAGAGAAGCTAAAGGAATTTTAACTTCAACAGAAGAAAAACAACTAAATTTGGCTAGAAACACTATGAGTGAAGATGAATTTGCTAAATGTTTAGGAGAAGCTATGCTTGTTATGAACCATTCTGGTTTATTTGACAACAGTACGAAAGCGGATATATTAACATTTGAACAAACACTAGCAGTGTATGATAAGGCTAAAAAGAGAAAATCTCAATCAAGGAAGTAATATTTTAAATAATTAATTTACATATCAGAATAAGTCTACTAAAGATACTTTCTTCATATAGTTATTTAGGTGATAACTAATGAAGAAATATTTATGGTTACTTATTCTTTTTTTAATTCCTTTTAAAGTTTATGGTACTTCTAGTTACATAGTAATTGATGCTGATAGTAAAAGAGTAATAGAAGGCTCTAATACTTTAGAAAAAAAGCTTATAGCTAGTACAACTAAAATAATGACGGCAATTATTGCTATTGAAAACGGTAATTTAGATGAAAAATATAAAATTGATAAAGACGTTTTAAAAGCTTATGGCTCTAATATTTATATTGAAATAGATGAAGAAATAACTTTAAGAGATTTATTATATGGTCTTCTTTTAAGAAGTGGTAATGATGCCGCTATCGAAATAGCTAACTGTATTGCTGGTAATATGGATGAATTTGTCAAAATGATGAATGATAAGGCTAAGAATCTTGGCATGACTAATACTACCTTTATAAACTCTAGTGGTTTGGAAAATGAACAAAAGCTAGGTAATACTTCTACTGCTTATGATATGGCCTTACTTATGAGTTACGCTATAGACAATAAAACATTTGTTGAAATTAGTGGTACTAAAAGACATATTGCAACCACTAACTATAAAACTTATGACTGGTATAATAAAAATAAATTATTAACTAATTATAAATATACGATTGCTGGTAAAACGGGATTTACTAAATTAGCTAGAAGAACCTTGGTAACAGCAGCTCTAAAAGATAATAAAAGATTAGTAATAGTTACTCTAAATGACCCTGATGACTTTGATACTCATAAATACTTATATGAAAAGAATTTTGATAAATATAATAAAGTTACTATCTTAAAGAAAGGTAAAATAACTATTCCTAATAATGTCTTTTATGATAACTTATATATTGCTAAAGATATCAGTGTTCTTTTAACACCTACCGAAGAAAAGAAAATTACTATTAACTACGAATTAGAAAAGAAATCAAAGTATGAAGATAATGAAATAGTAGGAGAGTGCCTGATAAAGTTAGATAATAAAATAATTAGTAAAGTACCTATTTATGTGTCTAAAAACGAAGACAAAAATAATACTGATTCTAATAATAAAGAAAGTTTCTTAAAGAAGATACTTAATTTCTTTAAGTTTTGGGAAAAGTAATATCAAATTATAAAATGTGATGTTAATTTATTAATTGATGATAAAAAAGATAAAAAATAAAAATTAAGAAGGGAAGTCTATGATTAATTTAATATGGGTCTTTTTATGTGGGAGTGCTATTATATATAGCCTTTTAACTGGTAATGTTGAATTTATTAATAAAGAAATACTAAATGCTGTTCATAGTGGTCTAAGTTTATGCTTAGATATGGCACCGATTATTATTTTATGGATGGGGATAATGAGTCTTGCTAGCTCGAGTGGTCTTTTAGAAAAGTTTGGTAAATTAATAAGACCTTTTCTTTGTAAATTATTTCCTTCTTTAGATAAAAATAGTAAGTCATTAGATTATATAGCCTCTAATATAGCATGTAATATGTTAGGCATGGGTTCAGCTGCAACTCCTTTCGGTCTTAAAGCCATGGCTAGTATGCAAGAAGAAAATAAAAATAAAGATACAGCCTCTACAGCGATGATAACTTTTTTAGTTTTAAATACCGCTGGTGTTACTTTAATACCTACAACTACTATTGCTCTTAGAATGTCCCATGGTAGCTTAAATCCTACTTGTATAATTTTACCTAGTATTATTGCAACAACAATATCTTCAGTATGTGGCTTAACTCTAGATTACATTATTAGAAAGAAAAATAAAGAGTAAAGAAAAGAATAAAGAAAGGAGTCTTATGAACTATTGTATTCCTGTTTTAGTATTAATTATTATTATTTATAGTTATTTTAAGAAAATAGATATTTATGATAAATTTTTAGAAGGTGCTAAAGAAGGTATTAAAACTGTTTTTGATATAGTCCCAGCTGTAGTCGGCATGGTTTTTGCTATTAATTTATTTGTGAAAAGTGGGGTAATCAATTTTTTCTTGAGTCCGTTTAGTAGTTTGTTTGCTAAGATTAATATTCCTAATGAAGTTGCTACTATGGCTCTCTTACGTCCCATCTCTGGCAATGCCTCTTTAGCTATTATGAATAATATTTTTACTAAGTATGGTGTTGATTCCTTTTTTGGCTTTGTTGCTAGTGTCTTACAAGGTTGTACTGATACGACAGTTTATGTTTTAGCTTTGTATTTTGGCAGTGTTAAAATTACTAAAAGTAAGTATGCCTTAAAGGTTGGATTGTTTGCTGATGTCTGTGGAATTACCGCTGCGTTCATTTTATGCCATATTTTTTTCACAAATTAACCACAAGTAATTGACTTATGCTTAAAAATTTGATAAATTATAAATGCCTTGAAAGAAGAAAACAACTTTCAAGAAAAAATAATATTATTTTTATTGACAATTAAGCAATAAAATGGTATATTTTGAAATGTATGTACGGACGCTTAGCTCAGTTGGTTAGAGCACCTGCCTTACAAGCAGGGGGTCATAGGTTCGAGTCCTATAGCGTCCAC
>CAKOSN010000028.1 GCA_934102255.1 uncultured Bacilli bacterium
TCTCATATAAAATTAAGTTTGTCCTAAGCTACTCAAATTGACTTTTTTACTTAGTTTTCAAAGATCATTTAACTTTTAATTTTACATTCGCTTTTTTGGCTCATGTACTAATAGTATAACAGATTTTTAGGAAAATGCAATCTTTTTTTCACATTTTTTTAAATAATCTTTAATACTTTTAACTGTTCAAGTTGTTTTCTTTCGCAGTTCTTTTTCAGTATATACCAATGCCAAATAAAAAGCAAGTAAAAATTAAACTTTTTTGAAAATTTTTGAAATTGTCAGGATTTTCAGGCAATTTATCAGCTTTTTCTATGGTAATTAGGCTATTTTTACCACTTAATGAATCCTTTTTAAACTTTATATCAAAATAAAAAGAATCATTACTCTTATCAAAAAATTTAATTTTTCTTAAGCTTTGATATTTTTTGTTCATGAATATCTTAATTTTATTATAGAGTTAAATAATTTTAGCAACCTATCATGTTTTCAAAATCACTGCTCATTTTATATTTTGGAACTTTTAACAATTATTCTTTCAAATCAAAGATATGTCCATTAGCTGATAGAATATTTTTTTATTAATCACTAATATGTATTTAATTATCTCTGTATAATTTATATGTAAAATAAATAAAAGAGCAGAAGCATTAACTACAAATTTCACTTCTACTCTATTAAGGTAAAATTAATTTTCTTTTTTAGCCATTTTTTGGTCATTTAATATCTTAGCATATTTATTATAAAATTCATTTATAACATTTGGCGCAAAAGGACCACGATTTTGTTTTTTTAAAAATATTAAATAATGTAACTCCTTTTTTAAAATGTCATCAATTTCATTACTATAATTCATTATTTTTTTATGATAATTATATTCATTACAATCCAAAATACGGTATCCACCGTCAGGAAATACGCGTAAATCTAAATCATAATCAATATACTTTATAATTTTGTTATCAATTAAATAAGGACTAGCAATATTGCAATAATAAAATAATCCATAAGGCTTAAGCTGACCAATAACATTAAACCAGCGTTTTTTATAGAAAAATAAAATTGCTGGCTCATTAGTTCGATGACTATGTCCATCATTTTCTGTAACAACAGTGCAATTATTACCGCAAACCAGTTTTTCATCATCTTCAAAAAGAACAGTCGCTTCATCCCAAGTACGGTGTAATGTTCCATCATGTTTATAACAATGGATAGTTAATCTTTCGCCTACCTTCAATTCACTTTTATTCATAAAATTTTCTCTTTCATATTTATTATAGCGCAATAATAAATTATTTTTAAGTAAAACATCATTTTATTTCATGGTTTACACTATTTTGCCAAACAAATTTTTAACTATTAATAATTGTTAACGTAAATTACGGTTATGGATTATTTTAATTTAAAATCACTTTACTAAAAAATGTAGGCACTCTTTTATGTCTACACTTATCTTATTATTTAATTATTTATTGGTTGTATATGTTGTTCTTTGTCTACCAATTACTTTTTCTTTATTAAATGTTTCATTGATTGTTTTATCGAATGTTATTATTGTTTTTTTATTGCTTTAAAACTAAGTCGTTAATACTTTACAATATCACTAGTTAGCAGTTTCGCCATTTTGATTATTATTTTCTATTTCTCCATTATCAGCATTACTATTAGTTTCATCATATTCTGGAAGTCCTAAAAGACTTCTTGCTTTAGCAAGCTGCGTATCGGTATAACCAATAATATTTTCCTCGTCATCGTATTGATATTCAATTTCAACGCCGTAATCAGGACTTATTCCGTATTCATCAATACATTCATTATTAGGAGTTAGCCATCTTGATGTTGTATATTTTACTAGAGAACCATCACTTAATTTTTTAGTTTGTTGAACTTTGCCTTTACCATAAGTAGTAGTTCCTACTGTAGTAGCGCCATATGAGTCTTTTAAAGCTGAGGCAAGAATTTCACTGGCTGAGGCTGTTCCGCCATTTACTAGGACTACTATAGGGTAACTTCTATGAGTCTGGGTTTCATCATAATAGAATTTAGTTTTACTTGTTTTACCATTACCTTCTAAGCCGTAAATAGCTTTGCCTTTTTCTAAGAAAAGACTAGCAGTGTCTTTGGCTGCTGTTAAAAGACCGCCACCGTTATTTCGTAAGTCTATGATTAATGATTCAATTCCAGAACTTTCTAAGTCATTAAGAGCACTTTCTACTTGGGAAGCTAAGGTATCACTAAAGGACGAAATCAAAAGATAGCCGACTTTTTTATCATTGCCTTCTAAAACTTTATAATCGACAACGGGAGTTGCTAGTGATTTTATTTCTACTTCAACTTCTAAAGTATCTTCTCCTCTTAAAACTGTTAAATTTGCTTTTTGATTAGCACTTTCTTTGATTAATTTAGCAATATTATCACTAGTCATCTCACTAATATCTTGACCATTAATATTAGTTATTTTATCACCTTTTTGTAAGCCAGCTTCAGCGGCTGGAGTATTAGGATAAACTTTTTCTATAAGACCAGTTTCAGTACGACTAATTCCAATACCAATACCTTCATATTTTCCATTTAAAGATTCATTTAGATTTTCAGCATCGTCTTTATCCAAGTATGATGTATAATTATCACCAGCACTACTCATAAGACCAGAGATTGCGCCTTCGATAGCGGCTTTTTTATCAACTGACTGATAATAACTATCATTTAATGTAGCATAGACATCTAAAAATTCTTGAATATTTTCATCTTTTAATAAAGTATTATAAGAAGTTCCATTTTTAGTACTATATTTATGATTTACAATAGTTCCACTAGCGATAGTACAAATGATTCCTGTTAATAAAACCATTATAAGTGTTTCTTGTAAGCTAAAGGTTGGTCTTTCTTTATATAAGACATTGTCATCTTTTTTATTGGCATTTGAGGCCTTTTTCTCGTTAGAAGAAGTACTATCGGCATCAATTCCTAAATTCAAAGTATTAGTAGCAGATATTTTATCTTTCAAGTTGACATCGATATGTTTAGAGCTAGTTAAATCACTTGTATCTTTATCGTTATCAGAACTTTTTAACTCGTCTTTCTTATTATCAATACGATTATCAACATCATTACTTATATTATCATGTTCTTGATTTAAAGAAAAATCTTCTAAATTTATGTCCTTTCTGGCATTTTCATTAAATTCACCGGGTTTATCAGCTTTAATTTCGTCATTACTATCCATATTAATTTCACTTTGTTTATTTGTATCTACATTAGTTTTATCTATAGTCTCAATACTATTATCATTTTCGTTCATATTATTTTCACTTATTCTATCCATATATTATCACTACTACATCTTAGCATAATTTTATTTTTTAGAAAAGATAAATCAAAAGAATTTTTTTAACAGAAAATCTAATTTTATAATAAATATTTTTTTATTAACTACTAATTTTTTATATTTTAAAATATTTTAATAATTGTCTTTAAACTATACTAATTATCTTCAAAACATCTTCACTCTATAAAAAAGTTTTTCAAAACAAAAAAGATACTGAACATTAATCAGTAATCTTTAGTTCTTTTTTAATAGCTTCAACAGATTCATAAGCATTAGTAATTTTGTTATTTTTTACCTTTATAAGAGTAATCTTACCAAAACGAAGGTTGCTTAAATTACTAGCGGTAGGATTAGTTTTATCATCTGTTGCTACATATTTACTATTTAATGGATTATTTAAATCAACTGTATATGTAGCTTTAACATTTTTACCACTACTATAAGTAGTTAAAAGTCTAGCATAACTACTAGCATCTTCACTAGTACTATCGTAGATTAGAACATAGTATTCATCAGTACTCTTATTTAACATAGTACCAACAATAGCCTTAGTTGGGTCTATATAAGTTGTATTATCACTCGTACTACTGTTATCAGAGCTACTTTCATCCTTATTAACTACTTTAGTTGTAAATAAATATATTGCTCCAGCTATTACAACAACTATAAGTAAAATTATTATAAATTGTTTAACTGTCTTAGTTTCTGTATTATCTAAATTCATTTTTATCACGCTTAATTAATCTTAAGAATATCATATACTTGTCAAAACAAAGAGATAATATTCTTTGTGTTATAGTTATATTCCTTATATGTGGCCATATTATTGTTTATACTACATTTAAAGCAGGAATACTTCCTATACTGATTAATTCCTTTCTATTTACACCTAATATCATTATAAACGAAAATTAGGTGATTTCAATACTTATTTACCTTATTTATAGGTCAAAATGGTGAAAATAATGTGATTTTTTATTTATTTTTTGGTTTTTACGGCTATATTAGAAGAAAAACATTGTTTTTGTATCTTTTTATTTTATCTTAGTATCCTTTATTTTATTTTGTTTTTGTATCCCTTTATTTTATTTAAAAGCTAATCGATATCTAGTCATTTATCTTGTTAATTATGACTATTTATACTTAATTATTTAATAAAAAAAATCCTACCACCTATTATGACCTATATATAATAGAGATAAGATTTTAATTATACATTTTTAATTTCTAATTATTTACCAGTAACGATTGTATTAGAAATGGAATTAGCAACACTTAATAATTCTTCACTAGTAAGGCTAGCTCCGGCTAAATAATAGTCTACGTTGTTACTTGTCCAATAAATGGCATTACCACTTAAAGCGCCGATAGTTCCATTCATCATTAGAGGTTCACCATAAATAGGTATTACTTCTAATTCATTTCTCATATTACTAGCTTCTTCAACTAAAACGAAGTCTTTAGCGCCACCAAATGTTAATATAGCACGGTTACCATTATCAGTATTTATAGTTTCTTTAGCAGTCAAATAAGTATCTTTAGGAATATAAAGAGGATACAAGATGTCATTAAAGCTTGAAGTTTCACTTGATTCAGCTGCAGTATTACCGTCGACTACTTTAGATAAATCAAAATAATCATCATCTAAGGCAGCTTTATAATCAATAGAATTGATATTAAATATTATACATTTAGTATCACTAGTATCATAAACCTCAATCTTTTTTAAATTCATCTCTTTATCAAAGTAAAGTTTTTGGTAACTTAATTTATTGTTATTAGGATAGTTAACATTGCTAGTAAAAACATAATAATCATTTTCTTCAGTATATTTTTTATCTTCTGTTCCTACTAAATCATTTAAGACTGATGATAAAATGTAGGTTTGACTACTGTTATCTGGCCAACTACTTTGGAATTTAAAACTTTTATTTAGGCTTGGGGTTACTACGTAAACTCCGTCTTTATTTTTTAAGATTATTTGTTCATGTCCACTCGTTTGATTAGTTAATACTACTTTATAATAATCTCCTTTTTTATAGGATACTGCAATATCATAATCAAATTTGTCATCGGCATTAATTATCTCTAAAGTACCAGCCATACTATAAGATTTACTACTATTAACATTATCTTTAAATTCTTTAATAACTTTCTTCTCCATATTAGTACTACAGCCCGCAAAGAGGAACAAACACATTAAAAGGGCAATTATTTTCTTCATATAATTTATAACTCCTTTTCTAATAAATTATATTAGTATTTATGAATAATATGAAAAATTTTAGACATACTACAAAAAGAAAGGAATAAGTAATGAAAACAATTCAAAAGATATGCCTAGTTTTTACAATAATTGGGGCAGTTAACTGGGGTTTAATTGGCTTATTTGATTTTAATTTAGTATCTACTTTATTTAAAGGTAGCACTGCTCTCCAAAATATTATTTATGTAATTGTTGGAGTCTGTGGTTTAATAAATATTGGTATTTTATTTGCTGATATTGATTATA
This sequence comes from uncultured Bacilli bacterium, assembly GCA_934102255.1. Classification (GTDB taxonomy): domain Bacteria; phylum Bacillota_I; class Bacilli_A; order RF39; family UBA660; genus CAG-605. The sequence goes on from CAKOSN010000028.1 coordinate 5,841, forward strand.
TCGGTGAAAGAAAAGATTAAATTAAAGTTTCAAGTGCTGTTATTAAAATTAAAAAAATCCTCGTTCTAGAGAATATTCTTTAGAAAAAGGATTTTTATTTTGGATAAATATTTTTTATAACTAATCTTTTAAAATTATACTTATTACTATCTATAATTTCTTAAGTGCAATAATTATTAATATAAGCTTAATTAGTTACTCTTTTTATTTTCGTTAGTAAGTGATACTTCGATTTCACTTTCAACTATAAATTTAACCATAGACGCATTGGAAGTATTTCCAGTGATATAAACAGGAACTTTATAATTACCAGCGGCATAACCGGTTAAATCAATATAAGCTGAGATGCTAGAGTTATCAATCGAATTAATAATATTTTCAACACCGATAACTTGAACATTAATAGAAGCATTACCGATAGCGTTGGCAACTAAACCGCTTGGAGTATTACGAACACTGATTTGAACATTTTCTAAGGTCTTTTGTTTAGCTTCGCCAAAGTTTACAACGATACTAGCACTAGTAGTTGGCATGTAACGAACTCCCGTTGGCTTAGAAATAGTAACATTATAAGTCTTAGAAGCATTATTGCCTTGGTCAGTTAAATCAATAGTTACGGGAACACAATCGATTGATTCTAAAGCTGATTGTTCACCATAAATAGTAATGTTATAATCACTCTTACCATTAATAGTAATTGAACTTATAGCTTTACCTGCAACTAAATCACCTGTTGTTAATAATTGAATAGGTACGCTCTTACTATAAGATGTAAATGTTATAGTAGCACTGATTGATGAAGGGACAATTTCCACATTTTTAAGAATATTACCAGTTTCATCATAAGCAACGATAGGAACATTTTCTAAAGTATAAGTACCTTTTGCAGTAAATTCTTTATTATTTAAATCAATTAAAGCTTTAACAGTAGCAATTTTATCTAAGGTATCTTGACTACCTTTTACTACTACTTCACTCTTATTTAATTCAATGTTAGATACACTTAATTCTGGGTAAGTTTCATTTAATTTATCTTGATTAATTACATCATAAGTTATACTTTTTAAGCTTGAAACTTTCTTCTTAATAGTTACATAGATATAGTTAGGGTCTAATTTATAATTCAAGGTATTAATTGTTTGATTATAAGTTAGTCTAACACGATAAGGTTCATCTCTTGGGGTATAATCAGTAAGGTCTAATACTACTTCATTTTGACCTAATTGTTTAGCTAAATAAAGGTCGCTTTTACGCCCAATTAATGTTATATCGGCAGTTTCTGGTAAGTCTTCAATAACATAAGCTTCAGTATTATATTCAACTTTAATAGGTTGATTAGTAATGATTTCGGCCTCAGTTTCTACTAAGTTTATTACTTTACTATCAATTAGAACAAAGACAATTATAGCAAGTCCTAAAGAAATATAAAGAAGCATGTTTGGTCTATTAAGTAGTTTTTCTATTTTAAAATTATTTTTATTTATTTTTTTATCTATAGTATAAATAACTTTACTAATTGGGGTTATGATATATTTATCTAATAAGCTATAAAGAAATTTAAAGAATGCTGCGATTAATTTAAATAGTTTACTCATTTAAATCACCACTTTCTGTGTCTTTATCATCGGTACTATCGGCATCATAGAATATTTCTGTTTTAGGACGAAGTTCTTCAACTAGGGTCATTCTAAATTCATCTAATGATAAGTTGTATTTTAACTCACCATCAACAGCTATAGAAATTTTACCAGTTTCTTCTGATACTACTAAGGCGATTGCATCGGTTTCTTCGGCAATACCTAAGGCAGCACGGTGTCTAGTACCTAAACGTTTAGAAATAGCTGGATTCATACTAGTTTTGAAAACAGCACCTGCACAGGTAATTCTATCTCCTTGAATGATAACGCCACCGTCATGTAAAGGGCTATTAGGAAAGAAAATAGTTCCTAATAAAGGACTTGTTAAATCAGCATACACTTTAGTTGCTGGAGTAATATATTCTTGTAGGGACATATCACGTTCGATAACAATTAAGGCTCCGATTCGGTTTTTCTTTAGGTATTCAACAGCATCCATTATTTCATAAACAACTTTTTCACGTTCATCAACTGTTAAAATCTTATGACGACCAAGAAGCTGAGTTCGACCAATAGATTCCAAAACATTTCTAATTTCTGGTTGGAATATTACAATGATAGCTAGTGGTCCCCATTCTAGAATATATTCTAGTAAAAGACCGATTGTATATAAATTTAAGATATTACTTATTACTTTGATTACAATAATTAGGAAAATTCCTTTAACAATAAGTACCATTTTTACATTATTTTTGATATTTTTTAATATGTAATAGAACATTAACCATACTAAAGAGATATCAATTATTTTTGTAAATGTACTCCAAATTGTTTGTAGTGTCATATCTACATCTCTCTTTCTTATTCTAGTTTATTATAGCAAATTATTATTTACTTTTCTAGTACTTATATAACGATGCAATTTTGCTAAAAATAGGTTAGGTTTTTAGTATTAAATAGACTAAAAGTATAATTTTAAAAAATACACAACTCTTTAAATTTTAAAAAAAAGTCCTAAAATGGACTTTTAAAACCTGGATTAGTTGGAGTATTATCACCTGCTGTTAATGCTTCAGTTGTACTGGAATTAGTATTTTGATTATTATTGATATTTATATTGTTATTAATAGCGGGATTAACAGGACTAATTTCTTGACTATTAGAAGTCCCATTAATATTAGTATTATCGGTTGGATTAACGTTACTCATCATGTTATGATTAGCATTAGTATTACTATTATTTACAAAAGTGGTTGGCCCCATATTCATATCAAGTTGTTCAACTTCTTCATCATTAGAACTTGGATTTTGACCTAGAGTAGCTCCTAAGCCTTGACCACCTTTTTTAGCTACTGCTTCCATATCTAGTTCTGGTTCTTTATAAGCTTCTCTAGGATGTTTCTTTTCTACAAAATAACCAATTATGGCAAAGATACCTATCAGTGCTAAAATAATAAAGATAATATAATAATTAGCTAATGTTTTTAAAATTTCTTCCATGTAATTTCACAAATATAAATACGGCTTTAGGTATTTATAAAATCCTTTCTTTTTATTCTTTTAATTATTCTAGCCTTCAATCTTTAGAGTTTGATTTTTAGGTTGAATTTGAATGAAGGTATTACCGTCATTTACTTTTAGAGGAGTGCCATCTTCATAAGTATAAATAGTTTTACTATCTCGTGATGTCTTTTCCCAATTTATTTTTACAGCTACTCCATTAGAAATATAATAACCAGTACCTTTACCAATGTTTGCTATTTCTTGACGGCCCTTATCATCGCCTTTTATTGTAGAATTGGCTACTTGATAAGTTATAATATTTTTAAATGTGTATTGTTTTTTAGTTACATCATCAACGTGTTCTTTATTATTAACATAGCGTTTATAAACTTTATTTTCTTCATCATACACATATTTGTCAGTAATACTTGATGAGTATTTAATAGTTACAGTATTAGCAGGAATGGTTTCCATATTAGTTGTATCTATTTCATCTACTTCGTAATTTAGAAGTGGTTTTTCGGTACTAGTGGTACGATAGTTTAAACGTTTGGCAGCATTTTTTAACATTTCCATAGTTGTAAAGCCAGTATGTTCTGAGGAAACATTTAATGATTTATCACGATAGAAATATGTGCCTTCCCAAGTTAGACCATTAATATTATTGATATTATATTTAGAAATATCAGATTGAGCTTGTGGCGACCAGCCCCAGTGAGTGTAGATGGCATCATTTTCTAAAGCATAATCTAAAAAGTAATGACGACTAGAACGAACGCTACCTATTTTAGCTGTATCTTGGTCTTTAAAGACAGCCATGTATCTTGTCAATCCACCTTCAACAATTATTTCATAAATCAAGTAAGCATCTTGTAAACCAGCATGATGTGCACGAGCTTGTGAGTGATTATTTATCATTACAGCATAGCTACGTGAATTAGAATTTAAATCTAATATTTGTAATTTCTTCGTTGGTGTTTCTTCTTGAACATTATTATTTGGTTCATTATTATCAATATCACTATTATTCTTCTTAGAAAAAACATTCAATAAAATTATAATTACAAGAAGAATTATGGCTATAGCAACCACACTAAATATTATCTTTGCTTTTTTAGTTAATTTTTTCATTTTATACCTCGTCTAATATAGTAGTGTATAAATAACTACTACTACTTTTATTTAAATTTTTTTAGATAACTGCATACTTTATTTAAGTTTTTAATATTACTAACGATAACTATTTAAACGAGCATTTTCTCTTTTTAAATCTCTTTCTTTAATAGTTTCTCTTTTATCATATAACTTTTTGCCTCGACATAAGCCGATTGTTACTTTAGCTTTACCATTCTTAAAATGGATATCTAATGGAATAAGAGAGTAACCACTGCGACTAACTTTATTAAATAATTTTGTTATTTCACTTTTATGAAGTAAGAGTTTACGTGTTCTTCTGGTATCATGATTGAAAATATTACCTTCATCATACTTGGCAATGAAAGTATTAAGAAGATATACTTCACCTTTTTTTATAATGGCAAAGGAATCACTTAAGTCGCATGATGATTTACGTAATGATTTTATTTCTGTTCCTTTTAAAGCAATACCAGCTTCGATAGTTTCTTCAATAAAGTACTCAAATTTTGCTTTTCTGTTTTGTATTTCCATTTTTTTCTTCTACAATTTCAAAGTCTATCATAGCTGTTTCTTTACTAGCGGCTACGCATTTAACTTTTACTTTATCTCCTAATCTGTATGTTTTTTTAGTACTTTTTCCTACTAAGCTTAAAAGTTCTGGAATGTAATTAAAGTAGTCCTTTTTTAAACTACTAATATGAACAAGGCCTTCAACTAGATTATCTAATTCAACAAAGAACCCAAAATTAGTAATTGTGTTAATTTTACCAATATATTCTTCGCCAATATGATTTTCCATATATTCAGCCATTTTCATATCATCAACATCTCGTTCAGCGTTAGTGGCTGCTACTTCACGTTCGCTACTATGTGCTGCTATTTGAGATAATGAAGTATTTAACATTTCAATAGTTGATTTTGAATAGTCATCTTCTACTAGATATTTTTTTAATAAACGATGAACCACTAAATCAGGATAACGTCTAATTGGTGAAGTAAAATGAGTATAAGCACGGGATGCTATACCAAAGTGTCCCAAATTTTCACTACGATATTCAGCTTTTCGCATGCTTCTTAATAACATTTCTGATAATATTTCAAATTCTTTTTTATCTTTTAGTTCTTCTAAAATCTTTTGCATTGTATATGGCGTTACATCTTTTATTTTTGTATGTAGGCGATACCCTAAAATATTAATCATATTCATAAAGTCTTCGATTTTTTCGGGTTTAGGTGTTTCATGGACACGATAGATAAATGGTAAACCCATATTATATATATGACCGGCAACGCATTCATTAGCAGCTATCATGAAGTCTTCGATTAATTTTTCACCTTCACCACGAACACGTTTTTGAACATCTATGGCATGACCTTGTTCATCTTGAATGATTTTTACTTCATCTAAATCAAAATCGATATAGCCACGTTTTTCTTTCATCTTACGTAGAATTTTAGCAAGTTTGTGCATTCCTTTTAAGGTTTCTGCAAATGGTTCATAACCAGTAGGTACAACATTTTCCATGATAATTTTATTAACATTTTTATAGGTCATTTTTTTACTACTCTTAATGTAACTTTGGAAAATATCATAGTCCAGTAATTTCCCTTCAGGACTATATTTCATAACACAGGACATACTAAGACGAATAACGCCTTCATTTAAAGAGCAGATTCCATTAGATAGTTTATGAGGTATCATCGGAATTACTGTATCAGCTAAGTAAGATGAAGTTCCTCGTTCATAGGCAGTATCCCCTAAGGCAGTATTTTCTTTAACATAATTTGAAACATCGGCAATGTGGACTCCTAGGATATAGTTTTCGCCTTCTTTTTCTAAACTAATAGCATCATCGATGTCTTTAGTGTCATCACCGTCGATTGTAAAAATCATTTTTTCAGTTAAATCACGACGATTTTTTAATTCAGATGTGTCAACTACATCAGGAATATGCTCTAATTCTTCTAAAACACGAGGGCTAAAGTCTTCATAAATGCCATATTTATAAGCGATACTTAGAATGTCAACTTGTGGGTCATTTTTATGCCCAATAATTTTTAAGACATCACCAGAGTAAACATGATTTTTAAGACGTTCAGTTATTTCAACTAATACTTTATGTCCTTCAACACAATTATGAGTAGTATCAGGATTTAGAATTACAGTTATATCTTTTTTATCATCGTCTAATTTTAGACACATTTTATTGTGATGAATAATAATTTCACCAACAACATTTTTTAAATCTCTTTTGATGACTTTGATAATTTTTCCTTCTTTGCGTCCGGTTCTGCTAGTTACTTCACAAAGAACTATATCTTCATCGATAGCGTCTTTTAAGTTAGTTTTATCAATGTATATGTCATCTTCTTCTGGCAAAATAACAAAGCCAAAGCCTTTTTTATTAACTGATAAAGGTCCTATTTTTAAAGAAGGACAATTTTTCAAAAGAATATATTTTTCTTTTTTAGTATAGAATACTTTATATTCATCTATTAATTTTTTTAAAGTATCTTGTAGTTCTCGCAATTCTTCAGGCGTTTTAAGTCCCATTAAGTCATTTATCTCAATCAATGTTTTAGCTTCATGTATATTGTTTAATAATTTTAATAATTTTTCTTCCATATTTTTTCCTTATCTATTAAGCATTAATTTTACTTTTTATATCTTCCTTATATAATAATTACTATATTTTATCTTTTATGGTTTGGATAAAGTACAAGTTTTTTTATAATATTCTCCTTCTTTTACCCATTTAATATTAACATAAGTTGAAGTTTTATTTAAACTATCTATTTTTTTTCCTGTTTCATCATAAGAAGTATAAGCATCTATCAAACCACTTTTTATAAGTGTGTCTAATGTTATATTGCATCCGTTTGTAGCTTTTTTGCAATCTTCTCTAGTTTTACCAACGATACTTTTAGCATTTAAACTATCTATTGCATTACAAGCAGCATCGACTATTTTCTGGTCGTTCTTTTCTGACAAACTTTTATCTTCTTTACTGCTACTGCCTTGTAAGTTGATAACAATTATAGTTGATGATAACGTAATTAAAACTATAGTTGCAATAAGTTCGATTAAAGTAAAGCCCTTTTTATTATTCATACTTACCTCTACAAACATTATAAAACATTATTAGTTTAAAAAAAAGTCTTTTAAATGTAAGACTTTTTATTTTTGTAAAAATATGATCAATGCTATTACGAAGAAAAGAACTCCTAATATTAAAGTTAAACGGCTAATTAGTAATTCTAGGCCTCTTTCTTTTTGATGAGTAAATAATGCTTCATTACCACCTGAAATTATTTGACCTGCATCACTTGCTTTATTACTTTGTAATAAGACTATAGCAATTAATAATATTGATACTATTAACAACATTGTTTCCATTGATTGCCACTCCCATTTCTTGTAAAACTATATCATACTTGTTATTTAATTTCAAGAAATTACATTATTTCTTGAAGTTTTTTACTTATTTTTCCATTAATTTTTCTTCAATACGAAGTAATCTATTGTATTTAGCAATTCTTTCACCACGTGATAGAGAACCAGTCTTAATATAAGGAATATCTAGACCTACGGCCAAATCAGCAATAAATGTATCTTCTGTTTCACCGCTACGATGAGAAATTACCATTTTATAACCATTTTTTCTAGCTAATAGAATAGTTTCCATCATTTCTGATACAGTACCAATTTGGTTTGCCTTTAATAGGATAGCATTACCAGCATGCATATCGATTGCTTTTTGTAAGAATTTCTTATTAGTAACAAAGTAATCATCACCAACTAACATGATTTTTTCACCAATTTTAGCTGTTAATTTAGCTAATGATTCAAAATCATCTTCCATGAAAGCATCTTCAATACTAATAATTGGATACTTTTCAATTAAATCTAAGTAATAATTCATTAAATCATCACTAGTTAAGTTCTTTTTATCTACTGAATATTTCTTTGTTTCATCGTTATACATTTCACTTGATGCAGCATCTAAAGCGATAAATACTTCTTCACCTGGTTTATAACCGGCTTCAGTGATAGCTTTAACAATTAATTGTAATGCTTCTTCATTATTTTTTAAGTTTGGAGCGAAGCCACCTTCATCACCAACACCAGTAGATAGTCCCATACCGTCTAAGATTTTCTTTAACGTATGGAATACTTCAGCACCTGCTCTTAATCTTTCTTTGAAAGGTTTAATTACAGGAACAATCATAAATTCTTGAATATCTAAATCGTTATTAGCATGTTTACCACCATTAACAATATTCATCATTGGAATTGGTAGGCCAACAGTACCGTTAGATACGAATTCATATAATTCTTTGCCAGCATTTGCGGCTGCTGCTTTTAAGCATGCTAGTGATACAGCTAAAGTTGCATTAGCACCTAAATTAGTTTTAAATTCAGTACCGTCTAATTTTAATAAGTCAGCATCAATTTGATTTTGAACTAATTCTTTACCTTCTAATTCTTTAGCAATAATATCATTAATATTACTTACAGCTTTTAAAACGCCTTTGCCATTATAACGACTTTTATCATTATCACGTAGTTCTAAAGCTTCTCTTGAACCAGTTGAAGCTCCTGATGGAACTGAGGCAGTTGCTTTAATTCCGTTTTCAAGAGTAACATCACATTCTACAGTTGGGTTTCCTCTTGAATCTAAAATTTCTCTTGCATATATTTTTTTGATTTTCATTTTATTCACCTTCACCTTTTTCACTATGATATTGTACCTCATTTTAAATTAATTATCAATATTACAACACCAACAGATTAAAGAAAAAATTAATAATTTTATTAGTTATAACCAGATGATTTTTATTTATAAGTTTAATTGCGATTATGAAAAAAAGCTAAATTTTAAAAAGCTCTTTATATAAATTATATTTATATATCAGTATAGTTTTAATTTATTAATGTTAATTATCGCAGTTAAAACAAAAAAGCCTCTAGGGGCTCAAATTAAAATCAACGATTTATTCAAAGAAGATATTAATAATCTCTTTAACTCTTTTTCTAAATAATATCTGTTGTAGAAAATCAATACTAGAATATACACACATCATGATTCCTACAAAAGTAGTTAAAACTAAAGCTGTACTAAATGGATTTATTATAACAATGATGCCTAGTATTAGAACTAATATTGATATTACCATTGAAAATAGCCATGTTTCTTCTGCAAATTTTCTTAGTTGTAGGGCTAAAGCAAATTTGAACGAAGCAGATATTATTAACCATAAGCCAATGCCAATAGACAAAATACCAGTTAATGACAGTGGATTGATAATAATAAATATACCTGCGATTATACTTAAGATGCCATAAATAATATCAACGACAAAGAATGGACCTTTGTGAATATTAAATATGTACTTAATAATGTTGTAAATTCCTACAACGCTTAGGCAAATGCCAAATGCAACACCGATTACTGTATTTGAACTTGTTGGATTACTAGCACTGTAAACACCCAAGGCAAATAATATGATATCGATTAACATTTGACCATAAGTTGCAATATTGAATAATTTTTTCTTTTCTTTCATACTCATCTCTCCAATTATATTTTAATAATTATCAGTCTTAATGTCAATCATTTTGGACACTGTATATTTTTTGCTGGCAATAAAGAGTATGATTTTCATAAACACCAGCTTGCAATTCTTGAATCTTTTTATTAATAGTTTTAATTGCAGTTGAACCTTTTTTCTTGCCTAAATTAGTTAAAACGCTTAAAAGATAAGGATTCTCAGCATAAACAATACCATTATTATGAAAAGTATTACCATATTCACCATACTTAGTTGCTGCTTTTATATCATTTTCTTCATCATTTAAGAAGTTCTCATCACTTTCAATAAAATATGATTTTAATTCTTCAGAAAGTTCAGAATTTTCTTCTATAAAATTATACAATTCTGTTAAATATATAATAGAATCATTAACATCAATTTGTCCAAAATTATCGCCACCAATCAGTGTATTTTTAGCACCAAGTGAATTACCATATTTTTTTAAATTGTTAAAACCTATATAGTCAACTAACATTTGGTGAGCAGAATTATCACTGACGGTTACTGCATATTTTACTAAATCTCTCAAAGATACCATATCACCTATTTTATGTTTTTCTAAACCAGCTGAATAGGCAACTTTAAAGTTTCTAGTATACTTTTTAGTTGACTCTAAATCTAGATTTCCCTCTAAGGCATTTTTATATATATAAATAGCATCTAACATTTTAATGGTGCTTGCTGCATAATATACTTTATTTTCATTGTAACTATAAGTATAGTTGGTTTTTAAATCAACAAATTTAACACTCAAGCTATAACTCTTTAAGTAGTCAGTCAATTCATTTTCTAACTTGGTAATTTCTTCTGATTTTTCTTTTTCAGTATATTTTTGATTTAAACAAATGTTATACTCTTCATCCAATTTTTTCTTATTTTCTTGTTGTTTTTTTTCATCTTGCTTTTGTTTCTGCTCATTAATTTTATTCATTAAATAATCGTAAGTATTATTAAAGGTAATATTATAGTTATCAAGCGATTTTTTTAATATTAGAAAAAGTGCTGCAAGAAATATTAATAATAAAACTAATTTAGGCCATTTTTTTAATTTACGACGGCTTTTTTTCTTTTTAGATTTAGTTTTACTTTTTTTCATATTTCACCACCTAATACAATTATACATTATTTTAGACAGAAAAAAAGTGAAACTATAAAAGTTCCACCTTTAAATCAACAGCTTATTACTCAAGAATGTCAGTAACAGAACCAGCACCTACAGTACGTCCACCTTCACGGATAGAGAACTTAGTACCTTTTTCTAAAGCGATTGGTGCAATTAATTCTACTGTCATATCAACATTGTCGCCTGGCATAACCATTTCAACACCTGCTGGTAATTCAATAACACCTGTAACATCAGTTGTTCTGAAATAGAATTGAGGTCTGTAGTTTGAGAAGAATGGAGTATGACGTCCGCCTTCTTCTTTGCTTAATACATAAACTTTAGCAGTAAATTTATGATGAGGAGTAACTGAACCTGGTTTAGCAAGAACTTGTCCACGTTCAACTTCATCACGGTTAATACCACGAAGTAATGCACCAGCATTGTCACCAGCTTGAGCGAAGTCTAGAGATTTTCTAAACATTTCGATACCAGTAACAACAGTCTTTCTTGTAGGTTTAAGACCAACGATTTCAACTTCATCGTTAAGTTGTAATTTACCACGTTCTACACGTCCAGTAACAACTGTACCACGTCCAGAAATAGTAAATACATCTTCGATACTCATTAAGAATGGTTTGTCTAAATCTCTTACAGGTACATCGAAATATGTATCGCAAGCTTCCATTAATTTCTTAATTGCGCCAGCGCCCATATCAGATTCATCACCTTCAAGAGCTTTAAGAGCAGAACCACGAATGATAGGACAATCAGCATCAAAACCATATTCTCCTAATAATTCACGGATTTCCATTTCTACTAAGTCTAATAATTCAGGATCTTCAACCATATCGCATTTGTTGATAAATACAAGAATTTTAGGAACACCTACTTGACGAGCAAGTAAAATATGTTCTCTTGTTTGAGGCATAGGACCATCTGTAGCTGAAACAACTAGGATAGCACCATCCATTTGAGCTGCACCAGTAATCATGTTCTTAACATAGTCAGCATGGCCTGGGCAATCTACGTGAGCATAGTGACGAGTTGCAGTTTCATACTCAACGTGAGCAGTATTAATTGTAATACCTCTTTCTCTTTCTTCAGGAGCTGCATCGATTTCTGCATAATCTTTGAACTCTTTACTGAAATATTTAGTAATAGCAGCAGTTAAAGTAGTTTTACCATGGTCTACATGACCAATAGTACCAATATTTAAATGCTCTTTACTTCTGTCAAATTTTTCTTTTGCCATATTAAATATTCTCCTTCTTTTTAATTACATATTTATTTTATCTAATGCTTGATGTTTTTTCAAGTATTATTTTTAGTTAGCGCTGTTTTTCTTAATTATATCTTCAGCGATTGATTTTGGAACTTCATCATAATGATCTAATTCCATAACAAAGTTTCCACGTCCTTGTGTATTACTTCTTAGGGAAGTAGCATAACCGAACATTTCAGCAAGTGGAACCATTGCCATAATTTGTAGAGCATTACCACGTGATTCTTGTCCAAGTGGGCGTCCTCTACGGCTTGTTAAGTCACCCATAACATTACCCATATATTCTTCTGGAACTGTTACAGAAACTTTCATAATTGGTTCTAGAATAACTGGTTTACATTTATTCTTAGTTTCCTTAACTGCTAGAGAAGCAGCAATTTTAAATGCCATTTCTGATGAATCGACATCATGGTATGAACCATCAAATAATGTAGCTTTGATATCAACCATTGGATATCCAGCAAGTACACCACCAGCTAGGGCTTCTTGTAAACCTTTATCAGTTACTGGAATATATTCACGAGGAACTACACCACCAACGATAGCATCAACAAATTCATAACCTTTACCTGGATTTGGTTCAAACTTAACCCAAACATGTCCGTATTGTCCACGACCACCAGATTGTTTAATATAACGTCCTTCACATTCACCAACTTGAGTGATTGTTTCACGATATGCAACTTGTGGTTTACCAATGTTACATTCAACATTGAATTCTCTACGCATTCTATCTACAAGAACGTCTAAGTGTAATTCACCCATACCACTGATAACAGTTTGGCCTGTTTCATGGTCAGTCTTGTATTTGAATGTTGGGTCTTCTTCAGCAAGCTTTTGAAGAGCAAGTGCCATTTTATCTTGGTCATTTTTACTCTTTGGTTCGATTGCTTCATCAATAACTGGTAATGGGAATTCCATACCCTTCATGATAACTGGGTTCTTTTCATCACATAATGTATCAGCAGTAGTAGTATTTTTTAAACCTACAGCAGCAGCAATTTCACCGCAATATACTTCAGAAATTTCTTTACGAGTATTTGCATGCATTTGTAAGATACGACCAATTCTTTCTTTTTCACCCTTAGTACTATTTAAAACGTATGAACCGCTTGTTAATTTACCAGAGTAAACACGGAAGAATGCTAATCTACCTACAAATGGGTCTGTCATAATCTTGAATGCTAATGCAGTAAATGGTTCATTATCACTTGGATGACGCATTACATCTTCACCAGTTTTTGGATTAAAGCATTCGATTGAAGCTACATCTGTTGGAGCTGGTAAATAATCAATTACAGCATCAAGTAATAACTTAACACCAATATTTCCTAAAGCAGTTCCGCACATAACTGGGAAGAATTCAGCAGCAAGTGTTCCTTTACGAATACAATGTTTGATTTCTTCGATAGTTAATTCTTCACCACCAAGGTATTTTTCCATTAGTTCATCATCAAATTCAACAACAGTTTCAACTAAATCAGAACGTCTCTTTTCTGCTTCAGCCTTTAACTCTGCTGGAATTTCGATTTCAACAGGATTTTCAGCTTGTTCACCATCATATTGGTAAGCTTTCATTGTTACTAAATCAATGATACCATTGAATTCAGATTCTTGTCCTATTGGCCATTCGATTGGTTTTGCATTAACACCTAATCTCTTGTCAATAGTATCTAAACTGTAAACGAAGTCTGCACCCATTTTATCCATTTTATTTGCAAAAATAATTCTTGGAACTTTGAATTCAGTTGCTTGACGCCATACAGTTTCAGTTTGAGGTTCTACACCAGCTTGAGCATCGATTAATGCTACAGCACCATCTAGAACTCTTAAACTGCGTGAAACCTCTACAGTAAAGTCTACATGACCTGGGGTATCAATAATATTGAAACGGTATCCCTTCCAGTGTGCAGTTGTTGCAGCGGAAGTAATTGTAATACCTCTTTCTTTTTCTTGTTCCATCCAGTCCATTTGTGATTCACCATCGTGAGTTTCACCAATTTTATGTGTTACTCCAGTATGGAATAATACACGTTCAGTAGTAGTTGTTTTTCCGGCATCAATGTGAGCCATGATACCGATATTTCTTACTTTGTCAATTGAGACATCTCTTGCCATATATTTCTCCTACCATCTATAATGAGCAAATGCTTTATTAGCTTCAGCCATTTTGTGAGTATCTTCACGTTTCTTAACAGCTCCACCAACGCCTTTTGCAGCATCCATAATTTCGTTTGCTAATTTTTCAGCCATAGTTTTGCCACGACCAATCTTAGCATAATTTACTAACCATCTTAGAGCAAGTGATTGAGCTCTATCAGGGCTTACTTCTAGTGGAACTTGTACATTAGAACCACCTACACGTCTAGATTTAACTTCTAGAACTGGCATGATATTCTTCATTGCTTCGTTATAAACTTCCATTGGGTCTTTCTTAGTTGTTTCTTTAATTATATCGAATGCTTCATAAAGAATTTTTTGTGCAGTACCTTTTTTACCACCAATCATAAGTGTGTTAACTAATTTAGTAACTACTTTTGAATTGTATATTGGATCAGGTAATACATCTCTTTTTACAGCACGTCTTTTACGCATAATTATCTTCTCCTTCCTTTAATTATTATTTAGTTTTTGGTTTTTTAGTACCGTATTTACTACGACCTTGTTTTCTATTATTAACGCCTTGAGTATCAAGTGTACCACGTACAATATGATATCTAACACCGATAAGGTCTTTAACACGACCACCACGAATTAATACTACGCTATGTTCTTGTAAGTTATGACCTTCACCTGGAATATAAGTATCAACTTCACGACCATTTGATAATCTAACACGAGCATATTTTCTTAACGCTGAGTTTGGTTTCTTTGGTGTACGAGTAGCAACTCTTGTACAAACACCACGTTTTTGTGGACTATTTGTTTCAGTTTCTTTTCTTTCCATAGAATTGAAGCCAACATTTAATACTGGGCTCTTACTCTTTTTAGTTTTCTTACTTCTTCCTTTTCTAACTAATTGGTTAATAGTTGTCATAAAATCCTCCTTCCATTAACACACATCCTGGTGTATCAATTATTCTTTTTAAATAAGTTCTACCGAAATAGAACCATAATTAAAATTCATTAATACTATAGCATCCTGCTTCCTTATTTGTCAACAAAAATCTATAGTTAATCTAAATTTTTTGCATATCCTTTAGTTGTATAATTTTTACATGAAATATAAGGTGTATATGTAACGATTTCATCGTTAGCAATTTTGACATAACCGTCGCAAATATCATTATCAATTTTCAGTTCACTTACTACACCTTTTTCAATAGCATCACTCAAACTAAAGTTTATAACTTCGATAGTTTGAGGATAGTCTTTATTAGTATTGTTATACTCTGCAACGGAAGTTGCAAAATATTCTTCTAAATCATGATATTTTTTTATCTTTTTATCTAATTTAAAAGAGTACATGGTAAATAGAACAAATATCGCCACTAGAATTATACCCCAAACAATCGTAAATTTACGAAATTTTTTCATTCTTGATTATCAACTCCATATCCATCTGAAGAGTATGAATCACAATCGATATATGATTTAACTATATAGTCATTATCTTTAAAACTAGCAACTGAGTAACCGTCGCAAACATTATTTGTTCTTTCATCTTTGATGGATTGGATATATTTTTTGTTAATAACATCACTAGCATTTATGATAATTGTCTCATCATCAGAAATTGTAATCGCATTTTCTTTTAAATAGCGAATAGTACCGGCCTGTAATTGGCTTTCCTTTGTTGTATAGTACTTGTTTTTGCTATTATTAGTAGTATCACTGGTTTGATTATCGCCAGTATTATCATTATTATCAGTTGTATTACTACTATTAGAATTGTCATCTTGATTCAAATTATTATTTTGACTATTACCATTGTTTATATTATCAGATATCTCAGCAGAATTATTGTTTACATAATTACTAGAATTATTAGCACTGTTTAAATCATTACTAAGCTTTGTTGATATTTTATAAACATAAAAAACAGAAATTAATAAAAATGATAGGATAATAGCCATACATATTAGTAGAGTATTTAAACTCCAACCTTTGTTATTTAGTTTCACGGTCTTTCACCTCGAGATAGATTATATATCAATACTCCATTTTAAGCAAGAAAAAACTGTAGGATACCTACAGTCTTAATTTATCTTTGGTTATAAATTAGCAGTTAACTAATTCAACAGTAGCACCAGCTTCTTCAAGTTGTGCTTTAATTTTTTCAGCTTCTTCAGCAGGAAGGTTTTCTTTAACATTTCCACCGTTATCAGCTAAAGCTTTAGCTTCTACTAGTCCTAGACCAGTTAATTCTTTAAGAATCTTGATAACAGCAATCTTAGTTGCACCAGCATCCTTTAATACTACATTTTTGTTTGCAGCAGCAGCGTTATCTTCGCTAGCAGCAGGAGCAGCAGCAACAGCAACAGCAGATGGATCTACTCCAAATTCTTCCTTCATTGCATCAACTAATTCTTTAACTTCAAGAATAGTCATTTCTTTTAAACCTTCGATAAATTCTTCTTTAGTAAATTTTGCCATTTTTATTTTCCTTTCTTAATAAACTATTTTTCTAATTGTTCTGAGTATAAGTTCAATGCGATAGATAAATCTCTAACATATTGAATCATACCGCCAGCAAGTTGTGTCAACAATCCTTCACGAGATGGAATACTTGCATATTCGTTAATCGTTTCAAGGCTAGCAACATTACCACTAATGATACCAACTCTAATAGTGGCTTTTTCATGTTCTTTAGCAAATTTGCTTAGAACTTTGATAGGTTCTAATAAAGATTCACCAAATACGATTGCGTTAGGTCCTTCTAAGAATGCATCATCCATACCAATAGATAAGTCATTTAAAGCACGTCTAACTAATGTATTTTTATAAATTTTTACTTCACCATTAGCATCTTTTAGATTTCTTCTTAATTCAGTAAATTCAGCAACTGTTAAACCTTGATAAGAGAATACAATTACAGACTCAGAAGCCTTAACTTTTTCGCTTATTTCAGAAACAACTGCAGCCTTTGCTTCAAGAATTTTCTTACTTGCCATAGTTTTTTGTGTCCTTTCTATAAATTTTATATAAAAAAGCTTTCCAATCAGGAAAGGTTAAAGAATTTTATCTTTATTTTCCCTCGGTAAGATTTATTTTTGTACTTACTGTCTTTGGTATATTAGGCTTTTTTAACTTATTTAATAAAATTAGATTCCAAATGAATTTTTATCTAATTTAATTCCAGGTCCCATTGTAGATGCTACAGAGATATTTTCAATGTAGTTACCTTTAACAGTAGATGGTTTAACCTTAACAATAGTATTTAATACATAAGTTAAGTTTTCTAGTAATTGTTCATCAGTAAATGAAACTTTACCAATAATTGTATGAACATTACCAAATGAATCAGTCTTGTATGATACCATACCTTTTTTGATATCTTCAACTGCTTTAGCAGTATTCATTGTAACAGTACCAGTCTTAGGGTTTGGCATTAAACCTTTAGGTCCTAAAACACGACCAATTCTACCAAGTTGTGCCATCATATCTGGTGTTGCAACGATTACATCATAATCAAACCAATTTTCTTTTTGAATTTTTTCAATCATATCAGTATCGCCAACATAGTCAGCACCAGCATTTTTAGCAGCAGTAGCAGCTTCACCCTTAGCAATAACTAAAACTTTTTTAGTTTTACCAGTTCCATTAGGAAGTACAAATGAACCTCTTAATTGTTGATCTGCTTTTTTAGTATCTAAATTTAGTTTAATGGCAACTTCTACAGTACTATCAAATTTAGCAGTAGCAGTTTCTTTAACTAATTTAATAGCTTCTTCTTTAGTATATAATGTATTTTTATCTACTTTTTTAGAAGCTTCCACATACTTTTTGCCTTTTTTCATACTTATTTCCTTTCTAATTGTGGTTTATTAGCGGAATTATTTTTTCTATTTTGTAATTACTTTTCTTCTTCTTCAGTTTCTTTAGATTTGTCGTTAATTACTTCAACTTCACCGATTGTTGCGTTCTTATTTGCTTCTTCAGCAGCTTCTAATTCAGCTTCGCGTTTTGCAGCTTCAGCTTCTTCTAAAGCAGCTTCTTTACCTTGTTCAGCTAATTCTTTATCATTTAAGCCTTCAATAGCAACGCCCATGTTTCTAGCAGTACCTTCAACAATGTTCATTGCAGCTTCTAATGTATAGCAATTTAAATCAGGTAATTTAGTTTCAGCAATTTCTTTTAACTGGTCAACAGTTAAAGTTGCAACTACTTCGTTAGCTCCCTTAGTGCTACCTTTTTGAATTTTAGCAGCCTTCTTAATTAAGAATGGAGCTGGTGGAGTTTTTAACACAAAATCGAATGATCTATCATCATAGATTGTGATAACGCATGGAAGAACATCTCCCATTTTATCTCTAGATGCATCATTGAATTTTGAGCAAAAATCTTGTAAGTTAATTCCTGCTGGTCCTAACACAGTACCTACTGGAGGAGCTGGTGTTGCTTTACCGGCTGGAATTTGTAATTTAATTCTTTTTACGATTTCTTTAGCCACGAAAAACACCTCCTATAAAATATTTTGTCGCGTAAGTGGTGTGGGCATTCCGC
>CAKOSN010000029.1 GCA_934102255.1 uncultured Bacilli bacterium
TAAATTAAAATTATAGACAAAGTCACAACTTTTAAAAAAAACATATAAAAAGCACTTGTAAAAGCTTAGAAAGTCATGGATTGAAAGCAAAATTAACAGAAATCGTATAATAAATATCATTCCAACCTTTATCAACGATATTATCTTGGTCTTTCATTTGACTAATAGCTAGTAATCTTAACTTATTTGTGTCAAAAAAATTGAAGTTAATTTGGACGACACGGTCAATATTTTCATAGCTACTGTTTCCATTTTCTAAAGTATAGCTACCGATTTTATTACTATAGACCTTATTCCTATCTAACATTACTTCTGATGTGTTTATCTCAACATTAATATATTCTTCTTTTTCTTTACCGCTAGTAGAAAGTATCTTCCGTTTAATTAGTAAATCAACTTTATTTAACATATTATGTTTATTAGAAATTTTTAAATCTCTGTTTAGATACTTTATATTATCAACAAATACATCTTTACTCATATTTAAAATATCAGACAGTAATTGATATAGAACAAAATTACAATTTTCATCATTAAATATTTGTGTAAACATAAAATCCTGTTTTAATGGTATTATTTGTCCTTCTGGCAACTTATCAGCTCTCACGTTTTTCCTTCTTTTTTTAATAATTTTTTTCAAAAAAATGCAATTTTCTTATAAGTTTGACACTTTTTTGACATATTTTTATAAAAAATACTGTTTAGGGTGGGCTTAGGGCGGGAAGTAATTCTAAATAAAAAAAGAATATAAAAATTAAATTTTATACTCTTCTATAGTTATCCCTTGATAATAATACTTTAAAATATCTTCATATGTAGAACCATTTTTTGCCATTGCATTAGCACCATATTGACTCATTCCAACACCATGACCGTAGCCCTTAGTAGTAAAAATAACATCATCATTTTCAATAGCTATGGTAAAATCCGTTGAACGCAAATTAAACTTTTTTCTAATCTCAATACCAGTATAAGTAGTTTTATTAATAGATATAGTTTCTATCCGATTAGAATAATCAGTTGTAATTTTGTTAATATTTAACTCTGTACAATCAATATTTAAAGTCGTACAGAACTCTCTTTTTGATACTTTTTTAGTTACAATAAACTTGGCTGTGGTCTCGTTATCCATAGTTGGCATAATAGTATTTAAATAAGGTAAATCCTCGTTAAATACACTTAAAGAAGTAGTAGTATAACCGTTACTCATAGCATAAAAGTAAGACTTTATTAGCTGTTTATTATAAGTCATTACTTGATTTTTAGTCATATTAACTGCATTCTTTATCTTTTCTAAATAAGTATAATAATTTTTTTGCCATTTATTTTGAAGTTCTTCTAAAGTATTATAAGCTTGGTCAGATGTCGTTACATAACCTCTAGTATTTTCTTCATAAAGGGCAAATGTTCTACTGGCAACAGCTTGTGATTTTAAAGCTTCCATGTCAAAAAGAGCTGGAACCTCGGCTCCAACTACATTAATTAAATATTCCTCTAAAGGTATTTTTTTCTTTTCATTATTAATTAAAAAATCTATATAAATTTCTTGACTTTTAGACTTGTCATCAATATTTTCACTAACAGGAGAACCAAAAGTAATTTGCTTACATAGCATAAAGATAGTAATAGGTAAAAGTACTACAATAATGCCAAGTAAGATTTTATTTTTCATAGTTCTCCTTATAATACTTAGTTAATACTAAATAAATGATAAAAGACATATTTTAAATATTAATTAAGTTTTCTAAGACATAAAATCTGTTATAAAATTAGTTACTAAATAACTAGTAGCTATGCCAAAAATTATAACCAACATTCTAGCTTCAACTGGTTTATTTCTTTTCATAAACTTATCAAAATTAACACCACTTAGAGCAACCATACTTAATAGTAGATTTATAGCATATAACAGAGTCTTATAGTTCATTATATGTTCCTTGTTCGTAGCTTATGATTTTATTTACTCTTCTTACATGACGCTCTTCATTGCTGGCAGCGGTTTCTAAAAAAGTTTTAATTATTTCTAAAGCAGAAACATTATCTAAAGAAGCAGGGATTGCAATGACATTAGCATGGTTGTGAATTCTAGCACTTTTTGCATCTTCGAGATTGTTAACTCGGGCACATCTTATGCCTTTTACTTTATTGGCAGCAATAGAAATACCAATACCAGTTCCGCATATTAAAATACCTAAATCAGTGTTTTTATCCATTTTAGTACAAATGTCGAAGGCAAAGTCAGGATAATCGTCCTCGCTAGAGTTGGAAAGGGTAGAAGGTATTATTTCATAAGTATTTTGTAAATTTTCGATTAAATATTTTTTTAAATCCACACCACGGTGGTCGCAAGCAATATATTTTTTCATTTTTATTCTTCTTTCTTATTATTTATATTTTTTGTTTAATTTAATAAATTTGGATTTGACTATTCAAACATATCTTTAATTAATTTATGATGATTTAATAGACTTAGTAATTGAAATTCTTGATAATTTGGCATAATTGATATATCTTTTAGACTTGGACCGTCATTGGTCATTACTATATCAATTTGTAAATATTTATTATCAGGAATAGTATTTTGAATACGATTAACTAATCTTAAAGTCCTAGGCCATTTAGGAATAGTAAGCCAAAGTAGGGGGGATTTAGTCAAAGGGTGCTCTTCATAAATATTTTTAGATAAGTCATAAAAAGGCGAATCAATAAGTCCAGTATCTAAATTAATAGAGGCAATTATTTGATTACTATTTGTTACTTCATAATCTTCTTTACTAGTAACTAAGTAAGAAAATATAATATTATCTTTAAATGTTATAAAACGAATAAAAGATAAATTATTAGGATTTAATCTATCTAAGGTATCTACTTGTTTAATAGCACTTTCTAATATAGTCATTTTACTTAAATATAAATCATTATAAACAGTAGTATAATTTTTTAAGTCTATCTTAATTTTTTTAGTATCATTTTTAGCTTTTAAATCATATTTAGCATATATATAATTTTTATTCTGAATAAAATCATAAAAGTCAGTAATATTATCGCCATTAAGTTCTAACCATTTATAGTTAAGAAAAGGGTAGAATTTCTTATTAAATTTATGACGAGAATAGGTTATTTCTTTTAAAGATTGGTTATTATATGTTTTTATTAACTTTTGATTATATTTATTAGTAAGTAAATTTTGTTTTTCTTCATTAGTCATTTTATAACAATCAAATAATTGATACTCAAAAAGAGTAATATGATATTTATAATGACAATGAAGGTAATCATTTATAATACTAATGGTTTTGATATTGGTACGACTTGATAAAGTTTTAGCAACTTTATATAAATTTTGATGTGTCATTTAATCAACTCCATATTTATTATAACAAAAAAACTGCAATTATGCAGTTTTTGTTTCGTCTTGATTAAATCCGTATTTACGGTTGAATTTTTCTACTGAACCAGTTTTCTTTGCACGAGCTTGTGAACCAGTATAGAATGGGTGGCAAGCACTACAAACATCACATTGGATACTGTCTTTAGTAGATTTTACAGTAAATGTATTTCCGCAAGCACAATGTACTTCTACTTCATGCATTTCTGGATGAATTCCCTTTTTCATTTAAACTCTCCTTCCGCCATGTTATATTCATAACATAGAAATTTGTTTGTCTTATGTATTATATCATAAGATTTTAGTTTTGCAATTATTAATAAGTTTATTTTTCGTGATTTTAGATAATTTTTGTATCTATAAATTGGATTGTTAAATTTCTAATAGCAAAAAGCTTAATAGTTATTAAATGTTTTTTATTTTAAATTACAAAAGTTAGATGTTTTATTTTATATTTATTTTAAGATTAGCCAAGATTTTACCAACTAAGAATGATATTTTATCACTGTTTTTAGTGGCTATTGATTTACAAATAGCTTTACCTCCTACTGTAAAACTAGAGATAAAAGCTGTTAATAAAACGGATATAATGCTTAAATTAATGTTAGTTGAGTTACTTACTGATATAGCTAGAACGGCTCCGATGGAACCACTAATAATACCACAAATATCACCAATAACATCATTACAAATACTAGAAATTTTACTAGAATTTTTAAGTAAGCCTATAGTTTCTTTACCACCTTTTATCTTTTGGGAAGCAATCGATAGAAAAGTTTTTTCCTTACTGGTTAAAACAGCAACACCAATCATATCGAAGATGATGCCTATTACAATTATCAATATTAATATTATAAATAAAAAGATACTACTTAATGAGTTCGATATAATATTAGAGATAATACTAAATAAGCATGATAGGATAAAGGTTAATAAAAAAACTTTATATATCCAGGCTTTATTATTCATAATTCCTCCTATATAAAGTAATATTCTAATTTTTGTATGGTATATCAAAAGTTAATTTTACGGCTTGAGGTCGAGTTGAGTTTCTCTAAATATCTTCCACTTGATTACTCATTGGCACTTTCGTCTTTAGGATATTTAATTAATATTTATTTCATTAATTACTCGATTGCCACTTAGTCCGCACTTCAATACTTTCAATATAGACAGTCTAGAGGTTTTCCCTGACATAAGTAACTATACTT
This sequence comes from uncultured Bacilli bacterium, assembly GCA_934102255.1. GTDB lineage: Bacteria > Bacillota_I > Bacilli_A > RF39 > UBA660 > CAG-605. The sequence continues at coordinate 4,600 of CAKOSN010000029.1, forward strand.
ATTCGCTTTTGCAAGTATTATTTCAACTTTAGGTATTCCTAATACTCACGCACGACATACGTAACTTTGAAATGACGCAATGAAAGGATTGTAGGTTATATGCCATTATAACTTTCCTTAAATTTTAAATCTTATACTCACCCTAACTTGGGCCGATAAAGCAAATATAAGAAGTGTCGGTAGTGTAATTGATGGATTTTTAGCCCCATCTTCATATAGTGTTATGACTAGAATAATGCACCACACATAGCTGAGATTATAACATACCTCGATTAGTTTGTCAAGGTTTGAATTTTGCGCAGTGTAAACTTGAAAATTTTCTTCAAAGTTGGAAGTACAAACCAATCACAGTAATTATATTATTCTGATGAAGCAATTATGACTTATTAAAAATTTGACATAATCCATTTATTTGCTATAATAGCATCAATCAAAGGAGAAAAATACTAAATGAGAATTGTAAAAGTTGCAGGAAAAGTCGAAAGTGACAATTTTATAAAAGAAGCTATCCAGGATTATGAAGATATGGTTACAAAATTAATCAATGACATTAAGTCTAAATGTCAAAATAAACCCAATTCGACCTATGAAAAATTAGAAATGCTTTATCAATATTTTATTAACCTTAATATTGAGTATGCAACTTGGACACTTGTTGACGGTGGTTTAATGGCTGCCGGTCCCATTGGTCGTTATAAAACTAAACATTCTGGATTCGAAGGTGAGTTTGCGATTGGTTTTGGAGAAAAGTTGGCACCAATTTTAATCCAAAAAGGGGTTTGTGCATCATATTCAACTACATTTTGTGATATAGCAAGACGTTTAGGAATTGATTGTGCGGTAGTTTACAATAGTTATCATGCTTGGAATACAATTTTAATTGATGATGAAATTTGGTATTTGGATTTAACGCCAATAATTAAAGTTGGTAGAAAGAATATTCCTTTAAGGAGTGCCTTAAAAAGTAGTTATAATACGTTTAACTTCATTGAAATTACTACTGATAAGTATGATAATAAAAATAATAGTCAAAGTATTTGTTTTGATAAAGACGGTCAAATACTTAGTAAAAAAGAACTTATAGACTTTTTAAAAAAGAATAAAGTAAATAAATCTATAATCAAAAATGTAAGGATAACTAGCTTAGATAGCACTCCAACAGATACACTTCAAAAAAAAGATAACAGTTCAAAACCAAATATGACAATAAGAAAAGTTACTAAACCTAATGGTGAAGTAATTAATTATCAAAATACAAATAATCAAGCGGTTAAAAATGTCGGAGATTTAGTTAAAAAAATAATTACTCAAACTAATCTGGAAGTAGATAAAATGAAAATTAATAATCTTAAGACCAAAGAATTATGTCGATTGATATATGCTCTTAAATATTTAAAAGAGGAAAGAGAAAGACTTGATGAGGTTACTTATAATATTGCATTTGAAGAGGTACTTAGAGGTTTAAGGTTCGATGAGGCAGTTATTATATCATTAAAAAGTAATAAGAATATTATACAAAATCTTTCAAGAAGATAGTTAGTCTATCTTTTTTTATTTATCAATCAACTTGCTAACTAAATTAAGCATTTTGCTATTATCATGAACAAATTTTTTGGGCTTAAATTTTTTTATTTGTTTTACGGCATCATCTAATTCATCAACATCTTGAAGACCAATTATATATCCTAAAGCATTAAACTTAGCAATTATCTGGGTCTGGTGGTCGTTAATATGCTCACCATATTTAGCAAGGCGAGGAACAGCAATGACTTTTTTGTTCTTTTCTAAAGCAGAAATAATATTACCAACACCACCATGGGTAATTATAATATCAGCCTTATCCATTAAATCATTAAATTCATCTTGGGGAATTAAGTCAAATATCTCCATATTTTCTGAATTATATTTAGTAAAACCTGCTTGGACAATAACTTTATCCTTAATTAAGCCATTATTTATTAATTGATCGATTTTTTCTAAAAGACGAACAAAAGTTTTATCTTGAGTTCCTAATGTTACTAAAATCATATATAGTCCTTTCTAGTATATCCAGCCGCCATATATAGCATTAGGATAAACTTCCAGCATACTTTCCCATTGGACAATAAAATAATCAGCGAATTTATATATTAAACGTCCTGCTCTAGTAGGTGTCGTGCTGTTAGCAATAGTTTCAATGAAAATTATCTTTTTATGGAATAACTTAGCTAAACAACACATTGGTCCAACATTGTGGGAACCAGTAGTTACTATAACATTCGGTCTTATGGTAAGAATTAAGTAAAGAGAAATAAAACAATTTAAAAGAAGCTTAAAAGGATAAACCAACTTTGCCTTAAAATTTGTATAAGTACCGCTGATAATAAAGTGAACTCGGTTAGGATATTTCTTAGTAAGATTTAGATTACTTTTAGTCTTTTCTGTAACTATAGTATAATCATATTTTTTAAATAGGGGAGCAAGTTGCATTAATTCACTTAAATGACCGCCAGTACTAGCAATGAACATTACTTTTTTCTTTTTTTTCACGTATAATCACCTTAAAATTATTATACTATAAAAGATTAAGTAGTTGAAAAAAAGATTAGAAGGCTTAAACAAATAATAATGAAAAAAATTTTACGTGATAGTAAAATTTCAATTTAATGATGAACTTTTAGTCCAGGAATAAAATGAGGTAGTAACAAGTACTAGCTTTCTATTTTCCAAGTAGAAATTATATTGTTAAATAACTTATTAGCTATTATCTTATGGTCTTCAATACTTAAAGTATAATTATTTTTAGACTGTTTTTGTAATATACTAGGTGTATTAATAAAGTCTATTTTATATTTATGTGTCAAATCTTTTAAAAGATAGTTAGAAGTTAGATTTATTGGGCTAATATAAATAATTTGTTTAGAATTATATTTTCTTAAAAGTATAAATAAATCTTCTAAATTAGAATAAATATTAATTATATTTTCTTTTTCGAAAAGTAATTCAAAATCTCCTAAATAAATAATTATGACATTAGAAGAATTTAACTTTTCTTGAATATCGTTATAGTTACTTTTAATTTTATCGACAGCATTTTCGATTTCTAAATTCTCTTTATGATAGTTATTAAGGGTTGTTGGTAAAAGTTTTTCTAAATCTTTTTGTAAAATATTGCTAAAATTTTCTTTAATAGTTGTTGTATCGTCATAAATTGTTACTATCTTAATTTCTTGGTGATTATTAGCAATAAAAATAAGATAAGTTAAAACGATTGCCCCTAAAGACAAAAAGAATAATTTTACTTTCATAAGCCCTCACTTACTTAGTATAAATTTATTCTTTTATTTTAATTTTAGCACCAACCTTAGATAGTTTCGTATTAATATTTTCATAACCGCGTAAAATATGGTCGGCTTGATTAATTGTAGTTTTACCTTCGGCAATAAGGCCTGCTAGGACTAAAGAAGCTCCTGCTCTTAGGTCGCTTGCTGTTACTTCACAGCCTGTTAATGGAGTAGGTCCGGTTATAAAAGCTTTATTACTAGTATTAGCAATATTAGCGCCCATTTTATTTAAATATTCTATATGTCCCATTCTAGTTTCATAAATTGTTTCGGTAAATGTTGAAATACCATTAGCTTGAGTAAGTAAAGTCTGCATCGTTTGACCTAAATCAGTTACAAAACCAGGATAAACTTGGGATGTAATATTTACAGATTTAAGATTAGTTTGTTTAGAAATTATAATTGAGTTTTCTTCTAAAATATAATCGACATTCATATTTTTTAAAGTATCAAGAAGGCTTTTTAAATGTTTTGGTTCAATTTTATCAATAACTAAATGGTCGCCCGCAAGAGCTCCCGCAATTATATATGTTCCAGCTTCGATACGGTCTGGTATGGTATAAATGTTACCTTTACTTAATTTTTTTACACCGGTTATAGTGATAGTATCCGTACCAGCTCCTTTAATTTTAGCCCCCATGCTTTTTAAGAAGTCGGCTATATTTACTATTTCTGGTTCTTTAGCAGCATTAAATATTCGTGTTTGTCCATTAGCTTTAACAGCCGCTAACATAATGTTTATAGTAGCCCCAACAGAAGGAAAATCGAAAGTAATATCAGTACCATTTAGTTCAGGTGCATCGATAATATATTTATCACCGTCAATTTTTACTGTGGCTCCCAAAGCTTCAAAACCTTTTATATGATAATCAATAGGGCGTTTGCCAATCTTACAACCACCTGGAAAATACATTTCTACATGGTGATACTTAGATAATAAAGAACCCATAAAGTAATAAGAGGCTCTTAATTTTTTAGCAAGTGCTTCTTCAATAACTTTATTTTCAACTTCACTAGTATCGATACTTAAAAGATTATTTTCATATTTGTATTTGGCATTTAAAAGATTTAAAATTTCTAGTAAAGCTCTCGTATCGGTTATATCAGGAACATTATCAATTATTGCTTCATCATCACAAAGAATTGCTGCTGGTATTAAAGCAACAACACTGTTTTTAGCGCCACTTATCTCAATGGTTCCACTCAATTTATTGGGTCCTTCTATTATTAATTTGGTCATATATTACACCCCATTCAACTACTAATAACTATATCTAATTTACTACATTAAGTCAAACAAAAAAACATCTATAAAACTATATTATAGATATTTTTTTATTATTCATAATTTTATTAGCTAAATTTAGTATTTTTAAATGTTTTGATTAGAAAATTAGGCTAAATAAAGTAGTAATATATACATTTTAACTAATGATTGGTATTAAATAGAGAACTAATAAATTTTTAAGTTTTACTTTTTTAACTATCTTCATATAGAGAGATTAATTATATTTTAATAAAACATCTTTAACATAAGATTTATATTCTACTTCTGTGGCATTTTTATTTTCATCAATAAGACATAGTGGAGGATACATAACACACCAGAAGTTTTCTCCAAGACCTTGACCTAAAGTTATAACTAAAGAATTATAATAGCCAGCCGGATATTTTATTCCTTTATAGGTTTTAGAAGGAAAAAAGTTATCTCCATAAGATATATTATATTTTACCTGGTAATTATTTAAAATATTTCTTAGAGTTGGCATTGTTTGTTTAACATAGTTATCAATGTCGGTAGTTTTTGATATTTCTGGTAGTATTTGTTTCATTATGTCTTCTTTAACTTTCGCTTTGGTTAGCTGGTCTTGAAGATTATTGGAATTAGCAATAATACGTAGACGAACGGAATCATTAGGAATTATTATTTCTTCTTTATTAGCATTTAAATAAAATAATGCGATAATGGTTAAAACAACTATAATCTTTTTTATAAAAAATCACCCAATTTAATATTGAGTGAATTAGGTTAATTTTATTCATTTATTATAAAAATATATCTGTCTTTACCTGCTAAGTCTTTTTTTACTTGAATATATGCATTAGGATAACATGATTTAGCTATGGTAGTAATGTCTTGCCCCTCTGTACAACCAATTTCAAAAGCTATTATATTTTTTGATTCTAAAAATTCTTTACTTCTTTTTAAAATTATTTCGTAAAATTCTAAACCATTATTGAGCGCAAATAAGGCATTTTGGGGCTCATATTTTGTTGCTGGGGCAACTGGTTCATCATATTTAACGTATGGGGGATTACTAACTAAAATATTATATTTTTTACTTATGGTACAATTTTTTATATCACCTAAGGCAAAATTAACATTAGCATTATTTAAAATGGCATTAGAGCTTGCTAAATCAATAGCATCTTTAGAAATATCTAAGGCATCAACAGTAGTATCTAGTTCTTTAGATAAGGTTATAGCAATACACCCACTACCGGTACCGATTTCTAAAATTTTAAGAGTAGGGTAATTCGTTTGAGTTTTAATTAGTTTTATTAAATTATCTACCAATCCTTCTGTTTCAAATCTTGGAATTAGCGCTCTTTCATCAACTTTTATCGTATATCCATAAAAGTCAACATCACCAATTAAATATTGAATAGGGTAATCATCATTAATTTTTTTTATTATTTCATCCATATTATTAGGATATATTTTTTTTAATAACTCATAATCTGTATTAGAGATATATCTTTCTTTTTTTATCATTATTCACCTGCTAATTTTAATTTTTGGTCTTCAGTAATTAAAGCCTCAATAATTGGGTCTAAATTACCTTCCATAACACGGTCTAGCTCCATAATTGAGAAGTTGATACGATGGTCAGTAACACGGTTTTGAGGATAGTTGTATGTTCTAATCTTTTCACTGCGGTCGCCCGTACCAATTTTTTTACGTGATTCACCAACTTGTTGCTCTTTTTCCGCTAAAGCCGCATCATGTAATTTAGCTGCTAACATTTTCATGGCTTTTTCTTTATTTTTTAACTGTGAACGTTCAACTTGGCAAGTTACGATTGTATTTGTTGGAACATGTGTAATACGAACGGCTGAGTTTGATGTATTTACTGACTGTCCACCTGCACCACTAGAATGGTAAACATCGATTTTTAAATCTGTTTCCTTAATTTCAACATCATTAACATTTACTTCTGGCATAACTAGTACAGTAGCTGTAGAAGTATGAACACGACCACCGGCTTCAGTAACAGGAACTCTTTGAACACGGTGTGAGCCACTTTCGAATTTTAATTTAGAATAAACATTTTCGCCTCTAATCATAAATTCGATTTGAGAATAGCCACCGGCTGAGCCTTCAATTTCATGAAGAACTTCAATTTTCCAATTATTTTTTTCAGCATATCTAGTATACATACGATATAAGTCCCCAGCAAAAATGTTAGCTTCATCGCCACCAGCAGCTCCTCTTATTTCCATAATAATATTTTTATCGTCATTAGGGTCCTTTGGTATTAATAATAATTGTAATTCTTTTTCTAATTTTTCTTTATTAGCAGTTGCAGTTGTAATTTCTTCTTCTGCTAAGTCTTTTAAGTCTGGGTCATTTAGCATTTCTTTAGCTTCAAGGATAGTTTCATCACACTTTTGATATTCATTATATTTTAAAACTATTTCTTCTAAATCAGCTTTTTCTTTAGATAACTTTCTAAGCTTATTATAATCTTGTAAAACATCTTCATGAGTTAATTCTTCTACTAATTCTTGATATTTAGCTGTAATATTTTGTAATCTTTCTATCATAAAAAGTCTTCCTTTCTCGTTAATTATATAGGTAATTGATAAAAAAAGCAATTATTTTTAAATTGCCATTTTTAACGTTTTTAATTTAGCTTTATAAGAATTTCTTAATAAACTAATCTAAATTACTATTTTCTTCATCAGAATCATCATTTACTACAACTAAACCTTGTAAATCATCGTCGTCATCATCAGTTGGTTCATCTTCATCGTAATAAATATTGTCGTCTTCTTCTTCGATTTCTTCTTCTTCATCTTCAAGACTACCGTCGATATCATCCTCATCATCTTCGATAATTATTTTAGCTTGGTGGCGACTTCTTAAATCCCAGAAACCTTTTTCTAACATAATGAAACGATGGTCAGTAGATAAAACTTGGAAAAAGTCAGCAATTTTAGCTTCATATTCCTCATTTGATAGACCTAATAAATCACATATTTGTTTAAAAAGGTCTGTAATTTTTACTTTTTCACCTGATGATTCTAATATCATATAGGCTATATCGTCATAACTTTTTGATTCTAATTCTTCTTTTGATAAATCGGTAATTTTCATAAATATTCCTCCTACATTTTTTCAGGTATTTCAATACCTAGTATATTCAATAGTTTAATATTATTCTCATAAATTATTTTTGTCAATATTAACCATGATTCTCTAGTAGCACTATTTTCTTCAATTAAAACTTTATTACCTGAATAGAAATTATTATAAAGATTTGTTACTTTATATAAATAATCAGCAATATCACTTAATGATTTAGTATTAAAAGCTTTATCTATTATACTTCTTAAAGTTGTAGTAGTAAGTATAATTTCTCTTTCTATATCAGTTGTAATTTGATTATAATTTTGATAAGAGATATTGCTTTCTTTAGCTTTAGTTAGTAATGATTTCATTCTTATTGTTGAATAAAGAAGGTAAGGTCCGGTTCTACCTTGTAAATCACTAAATTTTACAGGGTCAAAGTTATAATCTTTACCACGGAATGGAATAAGGTCAGCATATTTAACAGTAGCAATCCCAACAATTTCCGCAATTTTTTCTCTTTCTTTGCCAGTAATACTAGGCATTATTTTACGTTCGCATTCAGTAGTTACCATGTTTAATAAATCTTCTAAACGCATAACGCCACCATCACGAGTTTTAAATGGTTTACCATCACTACCATTCATTGTTCCAAAGGGAATATATTCTAATTTAGTCTCTTTATTTACAATCTTAGCTTTACGAACTGCTCTAAAAATTTGTTCAAAATGTAGTGATTGACGAGCATCCGCTAAATACCAAATTTCATCTGGATTCCATTTTTTCATACGTTCCCAAATGCAAGCCATATCTGTTGTCTGATAAGAAACAGAACCATTGCTCTTTTCTAAAATTACTGGTGGTACTTCATGGTCATCATTTTCTTCATTGACATAAATTACTTTGGCACCATTAGATTCTTCAACCAACCCTAAAGAATTAAGATAAGCAGTCATTTCTGGAATATATTTACTACCGTCAGATTCTCCTTCCCAAATATCAAAGGTTGTATTAAGACGATCATAAGTTTTCTTAATATCCTCTTTAGAAATTTTCATAATAGCATCCCATAATGCCATTAAACCTTTCTTACCTTTTTGGAAATCAACAGTCATTTGACGAGCTGTTTCTAAATAAGTTTCATCTTCTTTAGCTTTCGTACTGGCAATAGGATATATTTCAATTAAATCATTATTAGTAATTGGTAAATCTTCTGGATATTCTCCAGTATAATTTTCATCAAAATATGGTAAATCAGGATATCTGCTTTTTATTTCTGTCATTACAAGACCGATTGGACGACCAAAATCGCCTAGATGAGCATCACTATAAGTTTTATTGCCTAAAGCAATGGCTAATCTTTTTAGAGCTTCACCAATATTAGCTGAACGTAAATGTCCAACATGGAGAGCCTTGGCAACGTTAGCACCACCATAGTCAAAAAAAATAGTCTTTTTATTATTGTTGTAGTAATTCCAGTTAATATCATTATTTAAACGATTAAAGTAATCAATTAATGTCTGATTTTTAAAGGAAAAATTAATAAATCCTGGTCCTGCAATATTTACATTATTATATCTATCATCTTTATTTAAAGCATCTACTATAACAGTAGCTATTTCTCTTGGATTCTTATGTAATTTGCCAGCCAAAGTCATAACCCCATTATACTGATAATCACCAAGTTCTTTTCTTGCGGAAGGACTTAGAGTTACACTTTCTACTTCAAAACCACATTTCTTTATTAAATCTAGCCAGTAGGCTTGTTCTTCTTCAATAAAACTCATCATTTTAACACCTTTCTTTTTTATATTCCAATTAGAAGTTAATTTCTAGTCTAGTAAATTGGTCATCACTTTCTAACTGATAATATAGCTCTAATTTATCATCTTGTATACTAAATTCTGCACTATCAACAACAATATCTACATAAGCATCCAACTCTTTTAGAAGATAGCGACACTTATGATTGCCATTTTTATTAACGGTAAGTTCCAATGTAGACTCTTTATTATCTCTAGTTAAAACCATAGCATCCTCAGAAATAATAATAGTATTTAAAACATCTTCTAGAGAAAACTCATATTTATTATTCGTTTTAGCATAATTTAATGACTTTTTTTCTAAATATAAATCGTTATTTTTATATAATTTTAAACTTAGGGAATTATTCAAAAAACATTACCTCCGTTTTTTTCTAAAACATTATAACATAGGTCTTTTAAAATAACTACATAAATTAAATATTTTTTTACATAATAAAAAGGGTGAGGGTATGAAGTTTATCAAAAAGACAATAAAACTAGGAATTATCTTCAGTATTTTAGGTATTTTTGGCATTATTAGCTTATATGTTTGTGCTTATTTTTCGCCAGTGTTAGATATAAAAAGTACAGGACAATATTATATTTACGATAATGATAATTCACTAGTTTTTCAAGGAAGTGGTAATTCTAAATGGGTTGATTTAAGTGATGTATCACCTTATTTTATTGATGCTATTATAAGTACAGAGGACAAAAATTTTTATAAACATAATGGTTTTGATTATTTAAGAATTATGAAAACACTGTTTTTAAACGTAAAAAAGGGTACTATTGTTGGTGGAGCATCAACTATATCGCAACAATATGTTAAAAATTTATTTTTAGACTTTGATAAAACTTGGGAACGTAAGTTAGAAGAAGCCTGGTTGACATTGAAATTAGAGGTTCATTATTCAAAAGATGATATTTTAGAAGGGTATATTAATACAATAAATTTTGGTCAAGGTAATTATGGTATTGAAGATGCTGCCAGTTTTTATTTTAATAAACATGCAAAAGATTTAACTTTAGAAGAAAGTATTATTTTATCAGGTATACCTAAAGGACCTAGTTACTATAATCCTTTAAGTAATTATGATAATGCTATTAAAAGAGCTAAAGTTGTTGCCACAGCCATGGTTAATAATAAAAAGATTGATGAAACTACTAAAGATAATCTTTTTAAAGAAAAGTTAGAAATATATGGTAAAAGAACAGAGAATAATTCTAATACTATTATGTATTATCAAGATTTAGTTATGAAGGAATTAGAAAGTATTAGTAGTATTCCAACTTCATTAATAGACACTGGTGGTTTAAAGATTTATACTTCTTTTGATAAAAATATCCAAATGGCGATGGAAAATAGTATTAATAAAAACATTACTGATGAAGAATTACAAGTTGCAAGTGTTGTTATTGACCCTAAAACCGGTAATATTATGGCTTTAGCTGGTGGGAAAGATTATACAAAAAGTCAGTATAACAGAGCTTCAACGATGAAAAGGCAAGTTGGAAGTACCATGAAACCATTGCTTTATTATGCGGCTTTAGAAAATGGTATGACTTCATCTTCTACTTTTTTAAGTCAAGAAACTACTTTTGTTTTTTCTCAAAACGATACTTATTCTCCACAAAATTTTAATCAGAAATATGCTAATAAAGAAATTACAATGGCAGCGGCTTTAAGCTATTCCGATAATATTTTTGCTGTTAAAACCCATTTATTTTTAGGCACCGATACTTTAGTAAATATTTCACATAGAATGGGGATTAAGGAAGATTTACCAAGTATTGCCTCTCTACCTTTAGGAACTGTTGAATTATCAATGTTAGATTTTTCTAATGCTTATACAACACTTGCTAGTGGAGGATATAAAAAAGATTTAACTTTTATTCGAAAAGTTACTGATATTAATGGGAATGTTTTGTACGAGAAAAAAGATAATAGTACTCAAGTTTTAAATTCTAGTTATACTTATATTTTGAATAATTTATTAACCGCTACTTATGATAGTGCTTTCCGTGATTATAATAATCCAACCATAATTAGTTTAGCTTCAAAAATTAGTAGAAAATATGCTATGAAAACAGGAACGACTAACACTGATTGCTGGATGATAGGGTATAATCCTGATGTTTTGATGTTAGTATGGAATGGGTATGATGATAATAGAGAATTAAAGGTTTCTAACAGTGTAATAGGTAAAAATATTTGGGTTGAAACAGTTGAAGATTATCTAAAAGACAAAGAAAATAGTTGGTATGAAAAACCGGATAATGTAGTTGGTATTCCAAGGGATGCAGTTACCGGTAAGGACGTTACTGATGTTAATAAGTCATTTGTTTACTACTACGTTAAGGGAAGTGAGATTGTCGTTAGTAATGAGGCTGGGGATAGTAAAGAAAAATTAGAAAATTAGAATGTGATTTTTGATTATTAAGTTTAAATCATTTTATTATTGCTTCACTTTTATTAGATTGTGAAGCTTTTTTATTTTTAACTTAATTTTTAATATTTATAATAAAGATTCTGATATTTACAATAGAATAAATTATGACAAAATAAAAAGCATAGTATAAACTACACTTATATTTATTAACTTATATATTTTATTTTAAATTAGAGTTAAGTTACCTATTTTAATCAATATCAATAGTAATTTTACAACCATTTTCTTTGTTTTCAAAAGAATAATTTACTTTAAAGCCTTGTAATTTTAGATTGTTAATAACATCTTCAATATCTTTTTTAGCTGTTTCTAAATCTTCTTTATTACTTGAAGGAGTATCATTTGTTAAATCGCCTAAAAGGCTCATTGGGTCAAATAATTCTTCTTCATCCGGTTTATTTAAGTTACTATTTAGACTAGAATTAAGTTGTTCTTGATTATTATTGATTGGTGTAAAGAATTTATTATTTGGATTTAATCCACTTATTGGAGCATTATCAAAGTTATCATTAAATGGATTAGAATAACTAGGTGCTACTGCAGGTTCACTTAATAATTCACTCTCAGAATTGTCAGTAGAAGGAGTTTGTGGCTCTAAAACTTCTAAGTCTTTCTTTACTGATGCTGGTTCATCAGGTTGTTCAAAATTAAATGAGAAGTAACCTTTATTGCCAACGTTTTGTTTAGCTTGTTCTTCTGGCGCTAATGGTTCTAGAGTTTCAAAGAAAGTTGTTTTATTTGGAACTTCATAAGGATTAGTCAAAATATCACTATTATTTGAAACAGGTTCTTGTAAAGTATCAATTATTTCAACGTTAGGTTTCTCTAATGATGTAGCATTATTACCAGTATTTGTATCTTCAGCTGGTTCCTCACTATAATCCTTTAAAATATCATCAGTTTGTTGTAATTTATTAGGTTTCTTATTAATATCAAAAGAATTATTTTTTATATCGTCAGCATTGAAACTCAAGTCTACTAAAGGAATATCAGCTTTATTTTCTTCTTCTTTTAATTTTTTTAACTCCTGGTCTAATTGACGAACAGTAAGACGCTCAGTAATTATACGATTTAGCCATTCTTTTTCTTTTTCAGCATCATTTAAAACTAATAAACTTCTAGCATGTCTTTCGCTAATTTTTCCTTCAAGTAAGGCTTGTTGAACACTTTCATCTAAGTTTAAAAGACGCAATTTATTAGCAACTGAACTTTGAGAAATCCCCATTTTTTGCGCTAATTGCTCTTGAGTATAACCTTTATCTAAAAGATTTTTATAACTTCTTGCTTCTTCGATTGGGGTTAAATTTCTTCTTTGAATATTTTCAACTAAAGCTATCTCAGCTGATGAGTTATCATCAATATTAGAAATTACAGCCGGTACAGTAGTAAGACCAGCCATGATTGAGGCCTTATAACGTCTTTCACCAGCAATTATTTCATATTTACTTCCCAATTTTCTTAAAACAAGAGGTTGAATGATACCGTGTTCTTTAATTGAAGAGGCTAGCTCTTTTAATCCTTGTTCATCAAAAGCTAATCGTGGCTGAAAACGATTAGGTATAATATCATCAACACTTACTTGTAAAACATTATCTTCCATTTTCATATTTTTTGTGGCCCCTTTACTATTATAGTCTATATTTATCATACATTATTATTGGTGTTTTTGCAACTTAATTTGTGCGTCCTTTTTGATTGTATTATAGCTGCGAGGATATTTTTTATTAGTTATTTTTTCTTTGTTTATAGTGATAATTCCACGGTTCATATCAGTTGCTGGTAAAGTAAATTCAGTAATTTTTGTTACTTTAGAATTCAATTTTTTAATAATATTTTCTGCATTATGTAACTCATCTTGATAATTGGCTTTCATAGCAATAAAGTTGCCACCTACTTTTAGATAGGGAATAGCAAGTTCAGCTAAAATGCTAAGGTCAGCTACGGCTCTTGAAGTTACAATATCATAATATTCACGACGATTCTGAACAAATATTTCGGCTCTATTATAAATAATTTCTACATCCAAATTTAGATTTTCAGCTAATTCTTTTAAGAAAGCAACTTTTTTATTATTAGAATCCAATAAAGTTACTTTTAAATTAGGATAAACAATTTTTAAAACCATTCCAGGAAAGCCAGCTCCAGTACCTATATCTAATAAAGTTGTAACTTTGTTTAAATCAACATTTTTGACAATAGTTAAAGAGTCGTAAAAGTGTTTTAAATAAACTTCGTCTGGCTTGGTAATTGCAGTAAGATTAGTATGCTCATTATATTCTAATAAAAATTTAGCATAAATTTCTAAATCATTAATTTGCTTTTTGGTTAAATCAATTCCTAATCTGGCTAATTCCGATAGAAAATCATTTTTAGTCATTGCGATTGTATTCCTTTCGTAAATAAATGGATAAAATAGAAATATCAGCTGGGTTAACACCACTAATTCGCATAGCCTGAGCAATAGTTTTAGGAGCAACTTTCTTTAATTTTTGACGAGCTTCACTAGCAAGATTAACTACCTTGTCATAATCTAAATTGCTTGGGATTTCTTTGCTTTCAAGTTTTAACATTTTTTCTACTTCTTTATAAGTTTTAGCAATATAGCCTTCATATTTGGTACTAATTTCGACTTGTTCTTTAGCAACATCGCTATAATTTATATCGGTTAATTTAGATAAAAATTCTAAACTTATTTCTGGACGTTTTAATAAATCGTAAAAACTCATGGAATAATTTGGAACCGGTACATTATTTTCAAGAAAAATAGCTTTTACTTTATCATTTAACTTTAATTTAGTATTTTTTAAGAATTCAGTTAAAGCAGCTATATCTTTTTGTTTAGTAATTAAATTATAGTACTGTTCTTCAGTAATAGAATTTACTTGATGTGCAAGAGGACGAAGACGTAAATCAGCATTGTCATGACGCAAAATCAGTCTAAATTCTGCACGAGAAGTAAGCATTCTGTATGGTTCATTTGTTCCCTTAGTCACTAAATCGTCAATTAAAACACCAATATAAGCTTCATTTCTTTTTAAAATTAAAGGTTCACGTTCTTCTAACTTTAGAGCAGCATTAATTCCGGCAACAATACCTTGACCGGCAGCTTCTTCATAACCACTAGTGCCATTTATCTGACCAGCAGTAAAAATTCCTTCTACTACTTTTGATTCTAATGAAGGTTTTATTTGTAAAGGATTAATAGCATCATATTCGATAGCATAGGCATACTTAGAAATAATAGCATTTTCAAGACCGGGTAGAGAATGAACCATTTGTTCTTGAATGTCATGAGGCATCGAAGTAGAAAAACCTTGTAAATACCAGTCATCATAATATAAAGATTCTGGCTCTAAGAATAATTGATGACGGTCTTTATCGTGAAAACGAACTACTTTATCTTCAATAGAAGGGCAATATCTTGGACCAACTCCTTCAACATAGCCACCATACATACTTGATTTATCTAAATTATCTTCAATAATTTTTTTAGTTTCTAATGTTGTGTATAAAAGGTAACATTTTTGTTGATTATTAACATCATAAGTGGCTGGATAATCATTAGAGAAAGTCCAGTATCTGTCATCACCACATTCTGGGTGCATTTTCGAAAAATCGATTGATGAAGCTTTGATTCTTTGTGGAGTACCAGTTTTTAATCTTTGAATTTGAAAGCCATATTTTTTCATGTTAGTACTTAGGTATTCACTGCGTCTTTCACCGTGAGGGCCACCGTTATGTTTTTCAGCACCACATAAAATGCTGCCTCTTAGGTAAGTACCAGTTGTTAAAATTAAAGCTTGACATCTAATAACCTCGCCATGTTCTAAAACAACACCTTTAATTTTATTATCTTCAACAACTAAATCTTCAACCATTCCTTCAATAATATCAAGGTTTGGTGTATTTTTTAGTTCCCTTAACATTTCCTTTGGATAAGTAACTTTATCAGCTTGTGCGCGTAAGCTTCGAACAGCTGGTCCTTTACCACTATTTAACATTTTAATTTGAAAATGAGTTCTATCTGCAACGCGACCCATTAAGCCACCTAAAGCATCTACTTCACGAACAATAATTCCTTTAGCAGTACCACCGATAGAAGGATTACAGGGCATATCTGCAATGTTTTTTATATTCATAGTAATTAAAGCTGTTTTATGGCCTTTAAAAGCAGCAATATGAGAGGCTTCACAGCCGGCATGACCACCACCAACAACAATTATTTCATATTCTTTTTTCATAAAAATTCATCTACTTTCCTAAACAGAAATTACTAAACAATTCGTCTAATAATTCATCTTTATAAGTTGCCCCAATAATTTCACCTAAAGTATCCCAACAAGCACGAATGTCTATTTCTAACATATCAACAGAATAGCTATTATCAATATTTTCTAAAGCAGAATTTAAATAATTTAGGGCTACTTCAATAAGAGCTTTATGACGAGCATTGGTAATATAAGTTGCGTCATTTGTACTTATTTTTTCTAAATTAAATAGGGTCGTTATCATTTCTTTTAGTTCTTTAATACCGGCAGTTGTTAAGGTATTTCCATAAACAACATTAGTATATTTAGAGGCTAGCAAATCTATCTTAGCAGGTAAATCATTTTTGTTGATAAAGATAATGTAATTTTTATCTTTAACTAAGTCTAAAAGTTCTAAATCATCAGGAGTTAACTTCTCATTATTGTTAAGAACTAGAATAATTAAATCTGCTGTGTTAATGATTTTTTTACTTTTATCGACGCCAATTTTTTCAACGACATTGGCAGTTTCACGGATACCGGCAGTATCTAAAAAATTGATTTTAATGCCATTAATAATAGTTTCGCCTTCGACTATATCACGAGTTGTACCAGCTATATCAGTAACGATGGCTTTATCTTCTTCTAAAAAAGCATTTAAAAGACTTGATTTGCCAACATTGGGACGGCCAATCATACAAATATTGATACCATTTTTGATAATTTTAGCATCATTAGAGTTCTTTAATAGTTCTTCTAACTTGGTTTTAATAGGAAGTAGTTTTTCTTTTAATTTTTGTAAAGTTATATCTTCGGCATCTTCATACTCAGGATAATCAATATTTACTTCAATATTAGCAATTAAACTCATGATATCTTTTCTAATTTCAGTGATTAAATTCTTTAAGGATCCAGTTAGTTGGTTCATTGATAGTTTTAAAGACTTATCGGTTGATGAGTTGATGACATCTTCGATTGCTTCAGCTTCGGTTAAATCAATTCGGCCATTTAAGAAAGCTCTTTTCGTAAATTCACCCGGTTGAGCAAGACGAGCGCCATTTACAAGACACAATTCTAAAACTTTATTAGTAGAAGCTATACCACCATGTGTGTTTATTTCGACTATATCTTCAGTTGTATAAGTCTTTGGAGCAAGCATAACTGATACTAAAACTTCATCAATAATACTGCCATTTTTATCAACAATATAGCCATGATTAATAGTGTGGCTAGCAACTTTTTTTAAGTCTTTTCCTTTAAAAATTGAACTCGCAACATCTAAAGCAGTTGGTCCGCTCAGTCTAATAATTGAGATAGCGCCAACTCCGTTAGCTGTTGATATAGCAACGATTGTGTCTTCCATAAACATCCTTCTTTCATATATTTTTCTTGACTGCTTAAATGATATCACAATTCTTTGTAATTGTGGTTGTTTTACAAGCGACATTTAAAATTTTTTTATAATTTTACACTTTGGTTTTTAATAATTTTTTCAATGACACTTATTGGCAATCTAGATTAATTTAATTTTTAATTAAATATTTAGGATAAGTTGTATTATAACATAAAGATTAAGTTAGAGATAATTTTTCTAAATTCGTAAATAGTAATATTTTTCTAATATTATTATTCAACCAAAAAAAGAAGAACTAGTCTTCCTTCTTTTCAATAAATTTAATTACAATATGACGATTAGGTTCTTCACCAACAGAAACAGTTGATATTTCTTTTTCATCTTTTAGGGCATTGTGGATAATACGGCGTTCATAAGAATTCATATTATCAAGTTCAACAGCATTTTTACTCTTTTTAACATCATTGGCAATTTTTTTAGCCAAACGAATTAAATTTTCTTCTCTTTGTTCTTGATAATTGTTAACATTTAAAACCACATTAGGATAAATTTTTAATTGTTGATAAGTATGTTTACAAACTATCATTTGTAAGGCTTTAAGAGTCCTACCATCTTTACCAATTAAAATCGCATTATTATTTGAATCCATATTAATAATAATTTGGTCATTGTGAAACTTAGCTGTGATTTTTACTTCTAAGTGCATATTTGTTAATAACTCATCTAAGTAATTAATAACAAAAGCGGATATTTCTTCTAAGTTGTTAACAGAGTTCTCAACAGTATTTTTTACTTCTTCTTCCATATTATCTTGCTTCCTTCATTTTTTTCATAACAAAATTTTGAACGATACCAAAGACATTATTAACAATCCAGTAAAGGGCTAAGGCCGTTGGTAGTGAAAGTGATGCCATTAAAATCATAAACATCATGATATAAGTCATAGTTTTAGTTTGACGCATCATATCAGAATTACCATCTTGAGGTTGGCTAGCCATGGCTTGTTTAAATGAGAAGAATGTACTTAACGCAATGATAACAAGTAAAATTAGATAAATGTAATTACCACTAGCAAGAGCTTTACTTGGAGTCATTCCTAAATTCATATTCCATAAAGTGCCTTCAAAAATAGCAGGAACTCTATTGATTGCTTCTAAAAAGGCAAATAACAATGGAAGTTGAATTAAAGAAGTTAGACAGCTACTTGCAGGATTGATGTTATATTTACGATAAATTAACATCATTTCTTGAGATTTTTGCATCATAGCTTCATTATCAGTACGATTAGCATATTTTTGTTCTAACTTATTTAATTCTTTACTAGCTTTTTTCATATTTTCTGATTGAGCCATTGTATTTTTAGTTAGAGGAATTAAAATTATACGAATTAGTAAACTGATAATAATTACTGACAAACCATAGTTGTTGACAATTTTACCTAAATTTAGAATTAACCACGCAAGAGGTTTAACAAATATGCTTTCCCATAAACTTTGATATTTGATATCAGTAGGTTTAAAATCTTCACATGAAGGTAAATCTTCTAATTTAGTTGTTAATTTATCATCATATTTTTTATAAACATCAAGTAAGTCGTCTGTGGTTGGTTTACATAAGATATTAGAAGTTAATGTTTGTCCAGTTGTTTCATTGATAACTTGTTTTTTATCATCATCTTTAACATACTTAGTACAACCTACTGTTAGGAAAACCATAAGAGTTAGTATTCCAATTTTAATTTTTTTGTTCATTTAATCTCCTTTATTAAACTTGCAAAACTTGTATTTATTTCATTAAATGAAACATTTTTACAAGTGTTCTTTATCATTATAATATATTTAGCAGAATTTTTGAATTCTTTTTTATAGTTATCCACAAGGAAACGAACTTGTCTTTTTATTTTGTTTCTATCAACAGCAGTACCAAAGTTTTTTTTAACGGCAATTCCAAACTGTGGATAACTTTGTGGATAACTTTTGATATAGATAGTAAACAGTTTATTAGTAACAAATTTTTTATTGTGAATAATTTCTTGGAAATCTTCATTAGATTTAACCATTTCTATTCTTTTCATACTAACTCCTTAAGGAAAAAACCACTTGTTAGTGGTTTACTTACATAATACTTTACGTCCTTTTTTTCTTCTTGATTTAAGAATATTGCTTTCTTTTCTAGCAAAGAAACCATGTTTTTTAGCTTTTTTGCGTTGATTTGGTTGATAACTTCTTTTCATTTTGACACCTCCACATCTAATTAGCAAAGTTATTATAATAAAATTTTTGGGATATTGTCAAGGTTTTAGTGATTATTAGATAGTGTTTCCAAAGTGTGGAGATTTCAAAGACAAATGCTTATAAATAAATAAAAAGAGCAAAAACCTTAAAT
>CAKOSN010000030.1 GCA_934102255.1 uncultured Bacilli bacterium
TCGGAAGTGTATTCTAACACAACTTTTTATAATAGTCTTTTTTATTAGTGTCTACTCAAATGGGTGCATTTCATTTAGGTGAATCTGTTACATTTAAATTAGAAGCCAGCAGTTCAAAAAGTATTTATCAAAGAGTATGTTCAAATGCGGGAAACTGTGTATACCATGCGGCAACGGTTAAATCTGATAAATGTGGAGCCGTAGCAAATATTGCAGTTAAAGTGGCCTCGGGTTTAATTGTTGCTGCAGGTGCTGCCTTACTATTTGGACCAGTTGGAGCCGTGGTTGGAATAATTGCAGGTATCTTTATATCTTGTAATTAAAAAAATATAACAGAATAATATGTGGAGGAATATGAAAAATAAAATTGCTAAGAAAAATATTACAATTGCTATTATCGTCCTATTAGTAGGACTGATAATAGCGTTGCTAATACATAATATTAATAAAACCAAAGTATTTAAAGCAACTGTTAATACTTTAAGTAATAGTTTAATTGAAGGCTTAGATAATAAAAATATTGACTTTTTAAATATTGATAGTCCGACTAGATTTAATTTTACTTTTAATGAAGAAGATGATTTAAATGATAAAATATCTTTAAAATTAGAAGCGGATAATAAAAATAATAAATTAGGATTAGATATAAATTATAATTCTTTATATGATATTAATTTATATCATGATAATAATATTTACTTAAAATCAAATACTCTTTTAGATAATATCTATCAATTAAATTTAGATTTAGATTCTAATTGTGGGGTTAATTGTGATGCTAGTTTAAATGATTATATTAAAACATTAACTTCGAGTTTAACTTTTAATACTAGTAATTTAAAAGATTTGGTTAATATGTTAAATAGTACGATTAATAAATCATTTAAAGGTAGATATGTAAGTACTTCTAAAGAGAGTGTTACTATTAATGATAATAAAGTGAAATTAAAAAAACATACTTATAAATTAAATAAAGATTCTATTAAAGTCTTAATAAATAATATTGATAAAAATACTATCTTAAAAGATAAATTGTTTAGTTTTTTTGGAAATTACTTTAAAAGATATAATATAACAGCGGATAATTTTAAAGAAATATATAATAATATCAATGATGAAGGTACTTTTAGTGTATATGAACAAAATGGGACAATAAAGATGATTGATATTGATTGGGGAGAATTTTTAAATTTAAGTGTTAGACCAGATGGTGATAAAGTAAATATTAATGTTGGGGGAGATTTTATTGCTTTAGAATTTAAATTGAGTATTGATAAAACCAATCAAGAATATCTTATTAAGGTTTATAATTTAGGGGAATTAATTTATGATATTAATATTAGTAAAAAAGATATCTTATTATTAGATATAAAATTATATCATGAAGATAAAACTTATCCTATTATTATAACTAATAAAGCAAATAAAGATGGCGATATAACAAAGGGATTACTTACTTTAAAATATAAAAATACAACTTATGATATTAACTATGAAATAGAAAAAAATATTACTATGAGTGATTATAATTTTGATAAGGCATTAAGTATTAAGAGTATAGATGAAATTGATATGGCGAAGATAAATGAGGCTATTGAAGTAATAAGTAATTCTAATTTAATAAAGAATTTATCTAATATTCTCCAAGAATTATCTTATTAATAAGAAAACTACTAGTATAGGCTGGTAGTTTTTAAAATTATAATAAACTAAGGGTTAGTAATTAAATTTACTTGGTAGTTAGGTATTGGTGTGCTATAATGAATGTACTTATTTAAGTCGTTTAAGAAATTGGGTGAAAAAATGAATATAGGAAATGTACATATTAAAAATAAGGTTGTAGTGGCGCCAATGGCGGGGGTTACGAATACTTCTTATCGGAAAATTTTAAAAAAGATGGGAGCCGGTTTAATCTATGCGGAAATGGTAAGTGATAAGGCTTTGTGCTATCAAAGTAAGAAAACTCTAGATTTACTTAAAATGGATGAGTTAGAAAGACCTATTAGTCAACAAATATTTGGTAGTGATGAAGAATCATTTGTAGAAGCGGCTAAGTTAGTAGAAAGAATTCAGCATCCTGATATTATCGACATTAACATGGGTTGCCCGGTTCCTAAAGTGGCTATTAAAAATCAAGCCGGTAGTGCTCTTTTAAAAGATCCTAAAAAAGTTAGAAAAATAGTATCTAGTGTAGTTAAAGCGGTTCAAGCCCCTGTAACGGTTAAAATCAGAGCGGGTTGGGATAGCGAACATATTAACGCTGTGGAAGTTGCCAAAGTTTGTGAAGAAGCCGGGGCCAAAGCGATTGCTATTCATGCTAGGACTAGAGCCCAAGGTTATTCAGGAAAAGCCGATTGGAGCATAATAAAAAAAGTTAAAGAGGCTGTATCTATTCCAGTTATTGGTAATGGTGATGTAACTGATTGTTATTTAGCTAAGAAAATGTTAGATGAGACTGGTTGTGATGCCGTAATGATAGGTCGAGGTCTTTTAGGTAACCCTTGGTTGATAAGAGATTGTGTTAATTATTTAGAAGATGGCATCTTACCAGAAAGAGTTTCTAATAAAGAAAAAATTGATATGATGCGATATCATTATAAGTTATTATGCCAGGATACTAATGAAATAAGTGCTTCCTTAGAAATTAGAAGTCATATTTTATATTATTTAAAAGGTATGCCTAAGAGTAAAGAAATAAAAAATAAAATATGTAGTTGTAAGAGCGCTAAAGAAATATTTGCATGTTTAGATGAGTATGAAGCATATTTAAAAGAAAGTGAAGAGTTAGATTAATGAAAAAATTAAATATTATATATGAAGATAAAGAAATAATAGTAGTAAATAAACCGGCTAAGTTGCTTACAGTAGCAACTGATAAGGGTGAAATTAGAACTTTATATCATGAGGTTAGAGAGTATTTACATAAGAAAAACCAAAAAGTATTTGTTGTGCATAGATTAGATAAAGATACTTCAGGATTAGTTTTATTTGCTAAGAATCCTAGATTAAAAGAAATGCTTCAAAATAATTGGCTTCGCTATACAAGAGAGTATGTTGCTGTAGTAGAAGGAAAGTTACCTAAAGAGAAAGATACTTTAAGATTTTATTTACAAGAGGATAAAACTCATCGTGTTTATGTTAGCAATAAAGGTTTATCTAGTGTAACCGAATATGAAGTGTTAGATACTAATTCAACACAAAGTTTAGTTAAAGTTAGAATTAAAACTGGTAGAAAAAATCAAATAAGAGCTAGTCTTGCTTACATTGGTAATCCAATTGTCGGGGATAAGAAGTATGAAGCTAGAATTAATTCTTTAAGTCGCCTAGGTCTTCATGCAAATAGATTAGTTATTAAACATCCTATAACTAATAAGGAAATGGAGTTTTCGTGTGATGCTCCAAAGGTATTTTATTTAGGCTTTAAAAATTATAATAAGTAAAAAAATTCTATATGTGGTTGGCATATAGTTTTTTTTATTTTGGAAAAATGTTAAATGATTTTACTGAAATGTGTTAAATTGAATTGCTTAAAAGTCTTAAATATAATTTAAAAAAGGCTTTTCTGATAATATTGGAAATATATTAGATATCTCTTTTTAGAATGAAGATAGTTATAAAGATTTATTTTGAATTTGTTTTTTTGCTAAGGACATGAAGAGAACTAATAAAAATATATTAAGATACAAAAAAACAACCTCCTAAGAAGTTGTAATTAACATAAATGGCGCCTGATGTAGGACTCGAACCTACGACCTAACGGTTAACAGCCGTGCGCTCTACCGACTGAGCTAATCAGGCATCAATTACTAGTTAATTGTATCTTAGATAGGCTAAGAAGTCAATACAAAATTAACTAGTTTTTAATATTTTTTTGAAATTTTATTAAAAATTTACGCACTGAGAACTTTTGGCTGTGAAGTATAGCCTCGGAAGCTCTTTTTAGCTTTATTTAAAGATAAAATATTATCTTTTTCAATGGAAGTAGTAAGGGCTTCATCAGTCATATTAATGTTAATATTGAAAAATGTTCTAAAAAGAGAAGTTCTAATCATATCAACACGTAAATTTTCTGAATAGCTTTTTGAAGACTTAGTTATTACTAAACTATCAGGATTATTGGCATTAAATTTTAAAATGGCAATAACCTTATCAGCAACTTCAGTTTCTCTATATGAAGTGGCATCAGTAATTCTTACTTCGTAATTAACTTTATCAGCAGTTTTACTTTCTACTTCAAGCGTCATTGCTCCATAATTAACTTTAGTAATTTTTGGCTCATTTGGTTTCAAATTTGTCCCCTCCTTTTTGGAATTATTATTTTAGCAGAATTAATTTTGATTGTCTAGTCTTTAGTTTTCTTGTATAATATCTTTGGTGAATTAAATATGGAAGAAAAAAATATAAGTTTTTTAGAAAGATATGCAGAAAATTTAGTAGCAAGAGATTATATAACTGACCCTGCTATTGGTCGTGAAGAAGAGATTAAACAAATGATATTAACGCTTTTAACACCAGAAAAATCGCCACTTCTTGTTGGTAAACCTGGTATTGGTAAAACAGCGATAGTAGAAGGCCTTGCTTATCGTATTAAGAATAATATGGTTCCTAATGCTTTATTTGGCTATGATTTATATAAACTTAATGCATCATCTATTATTGGTGATTATGAGATTGCTGGTCAAAAAGAAACTAGAGTTGATGTTTTAATTAAAGAATTAGCGCGACGTGAAAAGACGATTGTGTTTATTGATGAAACCCATTTGCTTATTAAAGGTAATGATAGTACAACGGGAATGGATTTAGCTAATATTTTTAAAGCGGGACTTGACCGTGGGGAAATTAAGATGATTGGCGCTACTACTACTGAGGAATATGAACAATACATTATAAGAGATAGGGCTTTTTTAAGAAGATTTCAAAAAGTAGAAGTAAAAGAAGCGGATAGAGAAACAACTATTAAAATTTTAATGGGAACTTTGCCTAAAATAGAAAAACAAATGCATCTTGTAATGCCTTATACCGATTTTATTAAAGAAAAAATTTTTGCTTTTATTGTTGATATGACCGATGAATATAAAAGAATATATGAAATTTCTTCAAGATATCCAGATATTTGTTTAGCTATTGTATCTAATGCATTCAGTTATGCTTTATTTGATAATGTAAAAGAAGTAAGACTAAAACATATATATGAAGCTATTTGCAATACAAAGAGTGTTTATGAAGATTCATTAAGAAAAGATATAGAAAAGTTTAAAATCGAATTTAAAGATATTGCTTTAGAAGAAGGTTTAAATTTTAATAATATTTAAATTGCTTAAATTTTAGTAAGAAAATAAAAGAAGAATAGTGATAAGAGTATACACAAGATAAGTATGCTTTTTTTCTAAATAATTTTAGGTGTAATAATTAAGGAAAATAATCGATAATTCGATTGAGCAAAATTAAATAGAAAGCAAACTATATTTACTTTTTTAGTATTTTTAGTATAATATTTAATCAAGAATTTGTCGAAAAGCAAAGAATTAAGGAGGCTACTATGAGACTAGATGATTGGGATAATCAAGGATTAAAAGAATTGCAAGAACAGGTTTTTGATGCTTTAGAAAGTCGTAAAGAGGTTGATAGTAAAACCCAACAAACAAGGGATAACCAAAGAAAACGAGAAAATGATTTTTGGGAAGAACTAGCATATTTACGTTCTTCGACATTAAAAAAAATATATGAGGAAAATAAGCATTGCTTGGAAATTAGAATGGATATTTATAAAACGGTTGCTGAAAAAATTGAAAACTACGTGACCAAAAGGGGGAGATGCTGTATTTGGACTCTAAAAGGCCCGGTTAAACTTGATAATGGTATTACCGAGATTGAAGTAAACGGAAAAGCTATTTATGCTTATGAGAATGAATACTTATTTGATTTTCTTAATGGTGGTCTTGGCGTAATTCTTGGTGATAGTTATTATAACCTTTATAAGGGAAAATATTATAGCGAGCCTATATTAGAGCAGATTCCATCGGGGATAGAGGAAAAATCATTAGAAGACATGAGACTCTTAGCGATAAGAAATACTGCCTATGAGATTTATTTAGAAGATTTAAAAAGGAAACTTTGCCTTTTATGTGGTCACGATTGGCATTTAATTAATGTTACTTTTACTAACCAAAAAAATATAGAGGCTAAATATTTTTGTAAAGTGTGCCATTCTACTACAAAAGAAAGATATACATCTAAGAAAGATGTGGGACTAGTTCCAAGTAAGAGAAAGATAATGGAAATGTTAAATTTTGATATTGAGATTTCTGAGTTTAGATTAGAAGATTATTTTGTGGAAGTAGACAAGCCCAAAAGAAGGTTAAGACTTATTTACATAGAGGATGTGTTGTAAGATAGTAATTATTATGATTACTAAGATTATAAAGATTTAGGGAGTTAGTTTATTATGGAAGAAGAGCAAATTTTTAATCATTTAGATGATTTAAATAAAAAGCATCAACATATTACATCGATGCAAAAACAAGAAGATAAAGAAATAGAGGAGATGAATAGGATACAAGAGGCTAAGGAAGAAGAATTAGTTAAAAAGTTATCAGTCCTTCGCAACTCTATTTTTAGGAGAATAATTAATAATAAAAAAACATTTTCTAAACCTAAAATTTTTAAAGATAATGCTGTGATTATAGAAGATTACGTAGTTGAAAGAGAAGGTTGTCCGTTTTATGAATTTGAACGTATTAGAAATTCAAAAAGTCCTATAACTATGATAGAAGTAAATGGCAATTTTTTTGCTGCTAAGGATAATCCGGATTTATTTAGTCTTTTAAATGGTGACTATAATGGTAATTATGGAATTGTTTTAGAAACAAATAAACCTTATCTAGGTTATTATTATAGAGAACCAGTACTCGAGCAGATGGCATCTTGTATAGAAGGAAAATCTTTAGGAGATGCTCGCATGATGGCAATAGAAAGTCTCGCTTATCATATTTATTTACAAGATGTAAAGAGAAAACTTTGCTTGGTGTATGGTCATGACTATAATTTTGCATTTTCCTATGATATTCTTTGTAGCGGTGAGGTTGTAGCTAAATATGTATGCAAAATTTGCGGTAGAATAATCAGAGAATCATATGATAGTGTTGATGATATAAAGCCATTACCACGAGCAAGAAGAACGCTAGAATTAATAGATACTACTATTTCTATCGCTCCATTTAGATTAGAAGACTATTTTATTAAGATTGATAGACCAGAAAAAACTTTAACATTGCAAGATAAGAAATAATAATTGAAATTAAGTAGTAAAATTATTTATTGATGTTAGAATAGAAAAAAATACAGCTTAAAGATTTAAGGAGTTAATTTATTATGGTATCAAAAAAACAAAATGATATTATGTTTGAAGAATTAAAAAATGAATATAAAAGAGTAATGAGACCGAGAAAAAATGTCCAAGAAGATGTAAAAATTCGAGAAGAAGAAGAACTATTAAAAAAAATAAGAGAGGTTTCTTTGGTCAAGTATGGGTACATTTTAAAAAGATACGATAAGTTAAAGGCTTCGTATGATGCCACAATTTTTCTAGTAAACGAAGCTATAAAGCCATATGTGCTTGAAAGAGGTCCGACCAAAGTTGAAGTTGGAAAATATATTCGGATTGGAAAATATATTCGGAATAAAAGGGATGCTATCATAAAAATTAGTGTTGACGGAGAGATTATAACAATAGATGATGAACCTGTATTATTTGATTTTTTAAATGGTGGTAATGGCTTAATGCATGATGAATATTCTTATCAATTTTATTATTATGACGATCCTATATTACAGAAAATTCCATCGGGAGTAGAAGGAGTGTCTTTAAATGATTTAAAAATGAAAAGAATTGAATTTTTAAGATATGCTCGCTACTTTAATAATATTCGTTATAGCCTTTGTTGTATTTTAGGACATGATTGGTATTTTATGTATAAGGATGAATATGGACCGTCGGCATTCTATCATTGCAAAAACTGCAGTGAAATTATATGTGAAGTTTATGAAATAAGTCCAAATCCTTTGCCAAGTGCAAAAAATCAATTAAGATTGATGAACTTATCACGTAAAATACCGAGATTTTGTCATAAGAGTGATTTTGCTAAAATAGATTATGCTAAGAGAGTTCTTAAACCTGAGTGGATGAAGTAACATCTTATCGTAGTAAATTTTTTACCGGTTGTGTATGTGCTAAAACTAGGATATGTGGTTAGAGTTTTGCTTTACAGTAGAAAACATCAAATAATAACAAGACTATCTGCTGTGAGATAAACTTTAAAAAAAGTATGTGCTGGTGCTACTTAAAGTTTAATTTATCACATGATTAGCGATAATCTTATGGACAAAAAATGTTTATTAGTGCTAGAATATTTTTAAGAAAAAGATTTATTTTTAGTGAGGAGAATGTATGATGGAAATAGATATTAATAAATTAGAGACTATAGATAAAGAAGAAGATTTAAATTCGATAACTAATGATTTAAAAAGTATCGCAGAACTAGAAGGAATAAGAAAAAAAATCACTTTTAAAGAAGAGCAAAAAAAGGAGTCTGTTTTAAGTGAATTGGCCTTAATTCGAGATGAGAAGAAAAGAATTTTAGATTTGGAAAAGAATAAATGTATAAGAATGTTTTCAAAAATAAGTGCAGATGTTTTAGAAACAATTATTCCTTACACTACTAATTTAGAGCCTAATACTTCTTTAGAAGATGATGCTTTGGAAATTACAGATGCTATGGTTATTACTGAAATAAAAGTAGGTGCTTATCAAATTAGAAAAAATAGAGACAATGAAGCATTATTTGCCTTTTTAAATGGAAATTGGCAAGCTTTAATTGAACAGAAAGAGATATGTAATATTTCGAGTTTATCTGATGAAATTCTTAAAAAAATTACTTCCAAGTCAAGTGGAAAAAGTCTTTTTGACTTAAAGCAAGAAGCAATGGAGCTAGGCGCTTATTACAATTATTTACAGATTGTTTTAGGAACTCTTTGTCTTAAGTATGGTCATGATTGGCAGTTAAAGTATGTAGGAGGTGGCATTTTGCCAAGTGATATAGGAGTAAGTGCTAATTATGTTTGCAAATTATGTAACTCTAAGATGCAAGAAGTATTTAGTAATGCAGATGATATAAATAATCTACCTAGTCTCGAAAAAAGATGGGAACAGTGTGATCCTAATATGGAGTTACCAAGTTTTGATATAGAAAATCCTAGTTGCAATACTACTGTTACTAAAAAAACTTTAAAAAAATAAAAAAGATGTATTATGGTTGATATTGAAAAAATTAAAGAAATTGGTAGTTTTAATATTTCAGATAGTGATTTTACTTATTTAGAAGCTAGTATAAAAAACTTACAGACTTTAGACAAAAAGGTTGATTCTTTAATAAATAATAAGAAAAAATTACAAGCAGAAATTGAAGGATATTTATTAAATTTAAGAACTAAAAAGATTCTTGAAATTAATCAATCTATAACAGATTTAGAAAAGTATATTATAGAATTAAAGAAAGATTTTGATGCTACAAGAGAAGACTATGGTGCGAAAAGCGTTGTAAAAGGTTCTTCGGTAGTAATTATTATTCCAAGACTAGATGAGAGTATTAAACGTAATGATAAAGGCTTAGTAAGATATGTAAATGATGCTTTATTATTTGCTAATTTAAATGATTATTATAAATGGTATTTTTCTAAAAATACTAATTATCAAGATAGTGAGATTAAAAAAATTATGGCACAAATGCTATCTAAGAGGTCTTTAAAGTCTTTAGATACTATTAAAGCAGAAATTATATTAGTTAAAAAATCGATAGAGTATTTGCAGTCGGTTTTACTTAAGGCTGATTTGATTTATAGCCTTGACTGGTTAAATGAGGAAATGGATAGTCCTTGTGATAATAAAGATGACGAAAAAGATGGAGATATAGCTAAAAGAACAAGGCTTAAAGATAAAAAGTAATAAGTATAATATAATTAAGGTATAAAAGTGAATTGAAATATAAAAAAGCTGATTACAAAATATCGTAGTCAGCTTTTTTTTCAGTATTATTTATAGTTTCTAAAGTTGGTAGGGAACTTGGATTACTTAAAGTTTCTTCTTTGGTAGGGGTTTGATTTACGGTGGCAATATCTGTTAATAATTCTTCTTCTTCCATTTTAGGAGGGATTACATTTAACTCTTCAGGTGAATTTATGTTTTCTTGATTAGAATTTAAAGTTTCTTCAGGTTGTTTCATAGGTTCTGAGATTTGATTAGAACTTAAATTTTCTTCTTGTTTATTATTAGTTTCTACTGGACCTAAAACCTCAGCTAAATCACCAGTTATATTGTTTAAAATATTAGCATCCTCGTCTTCTTTTTGTTTAGTTTTGCCTAGTAAGGCATCTTTTAATTCTTGTTCATCTTCACCAAAGTCTGATTCAACATCAATAATTTGAACGATTTCATCGAAAGTAGTATCACCACTAACAACTTTTTCTAAACCATCTTGAAGAAGGGTAACAGTGTGACCTTTATCGTAAACCATTTTACGTAAGTGTTCCTTCGAAGCATTATTAACGATAGCATCACGAACGTCTTGGTTTAACATTAAAACTTCATGAATAGCAATACGACCAATAAAACCATTGATACAATGTTTACAGCCAACGGCTTCATAAACTTCTTTAACGTCTAGTCCTAAAGCTAGTTTAAAAACAGTTTTTTCATAATCAGTAACTGGACGAGCTTTGCGACATTTAGGACATAGTTTTTTGGCAAGTCTTTGGGCAATAACGCCGGTAAGAGCAGAACCTAGAAGGTAACGTTCAACATCCATATCTAGTAAACGTTCGATAGTATTTAAGGCATTGTTGGTGTGGAGTGTAGATAAAACTAAGTGACCGGTAATTGAGGCTCTAACGGCAATACGGGCAGTTTCATCATCACGAATTTCTCCTATCATTATAACATCAGGGTCCTGACGTAAGATACTACGTAAGGCTGCTGCGAAGGTAAGACCAATTTCACTCATAACTTGAACCTGGTTTAGACCTGGCATTTTCATTTCGACAGGGTCTTCAACGGTAATAATGTTGGTATCAACACGATTTAATTTTTGTAGCATCGAATAAACGGTTGTTGATTTACCGGAACCGGTAGCACCGGTAACTAAGATAATACCATTGGGTACATTAATCATTCTTAATACTTTATCGTAGTTAATTTTAGATAAGCCAATCGTATCAAGACCAGCAAGGCTTCGGGAGTAATCTAAAATACGGATAACTATTTTTTCACCGTCAACAATAGGCAGCGCTGAAACACGCATATCAAGTGGGGAGTCATTGTGAGTCATTTTAATAGCGCCGTCTTGAGGAAGACGAGTTTCGGTAATATTCATACCAGAAATAATTTTAATACGAGTTGTTAAGTTCTTTTTAACGCTAGCAGGAACTTTAGCATATAAAATTAAGTCGCCATCGACACGAACACGAACATTAAGTACATCAGGAGTTGGGTCGAAGTGAACATCGGATGCTCTTTTTTCAACGGCATCATTAATCATTTTATTAACTAAATCGACAACAGGAATTTTATCATATTCAAATTCAGTAAAAACAGTATTTATTTTGCTAGTTGCTTCTTCTTGGGTGAAATTTAGTTTACCGTCATCACCGACGTCAATAACGGTGTTTGTTTTATTTTTTGTATCCATAGTACCAATCCTTTATTCTAACTATAAAAATTATACTATAAAAATGATATTCTTACAATTTATTTTGTTTTTTTCTACGAATCTTTGTGTTACTTCCAACAACCACCCACCCTGATAGATTAGATTTTATAAAGATGAAAATATGTAAAATAAGTGTCAAACTTAGAAAAATGTTGTAAATTTTTGAAGAAATTTAAGAAAAAAAGAAGGAAATTAGATTTCGCTTACCAATAAGTATAATTAGAGGGAGTAATTCTAACTACCTCTTAATAATGACAAATAGAAAGAAGGAATAAGAGATGTCATTGAAAAATAACGAAGAAAATTTAAAGAAGGAAAGGAAAAATGTGAGAACTGATAAATTACCAGAAGGACAAATAATACCATTAAAACAGGATTTTATGTTTACACAAATATTTAATGATGAAAATTGTAATTTTGTTCTATATTAATTACTGTCTGATATTTTAAATATGAGTAAAGATGTATTTGTTGATAATATAAAGTATCTAAACAGAGATTTAAAGATTTCTAATAAACATAATATGTTAAATAAGGTTGATTTATTGATAAAACGTAAATTTTTATCAACTAATGGTAAAGAAAGAAGATTAATTTTAAAAGGAAGCAGAAGAAATTATGAGTAAAGAAGAAGCTGATAAACTAGCTTGCCGTGTCGAAGAATTATCTTGCGATAGAGAAAATATTGCTCTATATACTAAATATAGTAATGAAGAAATGGTCTTTAATACTAGATTAGCTAATGCCGAAGAAGCTGCTGAGGAGCGTGGAAAAGAATGTGGCATAGAACTTGGCGTAGAACTTGGAAAAGAACAAGGTTCAAAGGAAACGAAGATTGATATCGCAAAAAATCTTATTAAAGCTGGCTTAGATAGTAATAAAATATCCGAATTTACTGGACTTACTGTTGAAGAGATAGAAGCTTTAAGAAAAGTAAAATAGGATTTTAAAAGAATAATTTTAAGAAAGAAGTGTAGTAATTATTTAAAAAGGATAATTATACACTTTTTTTTTTCTAAAAGTTATTGACAATTAAGAAAGAAATGATAGAATAAAAAGCCCTAGAAAAAAGTTTACTACTAGTAGTTTTTGATTGGTGGCTATTGGGGTGCTTAGTAATAGTTATTTGGAATAAAAAATATTAATAATAAGAAGGAAAGATAAAAATGGAATATAAAATACCTAAGAGTACAATAAGAAGTTTTGTAAATGTTTTAAAAGATATGAAAATGAACTTAGAAGCTATTAAAAAAGAAACTTTAAAAGATAAAAGAAAAGTAGAAGTTGACTTTTTAATTAGTGAAAATAAGGATAAAAAGGTAGAACAAGATGATAAGGTTAAATTTCAATTATATAGTTTAGTTTTAGATATTATTAATAGATTAGAAATGACTATTGATAAATTAATTGTTTCATATGAACAGGGAAATCTAGAAGAATATATTCCCTTGTTTGATGTTATTATAGCGGGACTTGGAACTCAAAATGATTTTGTTATAATGATAATCCTAGATGTCATAAAACATAATGCTAAGTTTAATAAAGATAAGTATAACGAGTCTTTAGAGAAGATAATGACATCTTTAGTAAGTGATTATCAAATTAAGGGTAGTGATACTTTGACTAAAGAGGAAAATACTAGAAAGTTTTTAGAAGCTTATCGTAAATATTTAGAAAAAGGTTATCAAATAATTGCTTATTTGAATGGCTCAGCTGATAGTGCTAAAAATATAGTAAAACAAGTTGAGTTTATGCAAAATAGTTTAGAAAGCTTGCCTCATAGTTATGACTTATATACTAAAAAAACTACAGAAAAGAAGGAATATGTTTCTAATAATACACCAATTTTTACTGAAAATAACGAGGCTAAATATTATCTTGACGGTGGTAAGGTCTTGCACATGTGTGACCCAAAAGAATTTAATGAAATATTAATTAAAAATGGTTACAGTACTAATGCTAGATATAGTATGGTCGGCAAAATGATTAAAGAAATAAGTGGATGTGAAGATAAAGCAACAAGAGAAAAATTAGTAGGTGATACTTTTGGAAAATTAGGATTAGAATATCAAGAAAAATGGGAATATTTATGTAAGAATGCTAGTTATTGTCCAAGAGATGTTTTAAAAGATATTTATGAGTATTTTTATATGATACCAGGGCTGGACTTGGGGTACGGTTATAGTAGCCAAGATATATATAATATGATGACCATGGAACTTATTGATGTTTATAATCGTCTTAAGGGAATAGGTTTAAAAAAAGAAAAATAGAAGGAGTAAAAAATGAAATACGTTATACCAAATGATGCAATAAAAGCATTTAAAAAAAGTTTAGATTTAACCATTAAATGTTTCGATTTAATGCAAGATAGGTTAAAAAAGAATATTAATCTTTTAGAACTTACTTATACAGGCAGTTTAAAAGAAGATGCCGTTTTAGAAATACAATCTCATTATTTAGATTTAGTTAAATTAACTATTAATAATTTGAAGAATTTAAGACAAGATGTTAGTAGAATTAATAGTAAGAAAATTGATTATCCATTGTTTTTCTCTTTTGCAGCGTTAATTTGTCCAACTAAAGAAAGCACTAATATTATTATGTTAAAGATTATTAGTGATACAGTAGAGTTAAGAGAAGAACAAAGAAAAGAGGCGCAAGGTACAAGTGAGATTTATGATATTGCTAGTGAGCTTGAAAATGAAATAGCTAAGTCTTTAGACGGATTATATATTAAACCAGAAAGAACTGAAAAGCTAAAGGAAGCCTACTTAGAATATATGAAACAAAGCATGGATTCTGTAAAATTATTTGCTGATAAAGCATTTATTAATAAGGAACATGATGAATTTATTGGTAATGTAAATGCTTTAGTTAGTGCTAGTAAGGAAGCTATGCAAGATTATGTAGATAATTTTCATAATAAATATATGCATGATTTAGAATTGATAGAAGAACCAAAAAAAGTTAAAAAAGAAGCTATACCTTCCAAAACTCCAGCTTATACTGAAATTAATGAATTAAAACAATATATTTCTGGTGGTGTTGTTCTTAAATTATGTGCCCCAAGAACTTTTGATGAGTTACTTAAAAGAAATGGTTATGGTGATAATGCCAGAATGAGTTTAGGAAAGCAAATGAAAAATGCAATTTTATGGGCTACGGATGAAGAAGTTGATGCCTTAATTGGTAACTATTTAGCTAGTATTGATATTAGATATCAAGAAATGTGGAATTACTTACTTGAGCAGGATGAAGTCTTAAAACAGGTTTCTTTAGGTGATATTAGAAAATACTTTTATGCCCTACCAGAATTAGGAGAAGGTTATGGCTATACTAAAGAAGATTTTGACTACTTTATGATAGATGCTCTAAAGAGTAATTATTACTTAGCTAAAAAGCATAGTAAGGCTTTGGTTTTACTTAAAAATGGTAAAATTAACGAAAAATATGGTAAAAGTGCTAAAAAATTCAAAAAAATTAGTTGATACTTTAAAATCTGTGTTAATATAATTTATACAAGAGGTGAATATATTAATGGAATTAACAAAACAAGAGAAAGAATTATTAACATTATATAATAGATTTTATGGTACTCCTTTTGACCCATGGGATTTAAGGTGTATTCAAAGATTTCAAAATATGTACTGTATTTTACAAACTGTACCAAGTGGGGTTGGGGGTAAAGTAGAAAAATTAGGTGATTTTCAAGATGACCAAGAGGGCGTATTTTCTAATACATTAGATACTGAACTTACTAGATTAAGTCGTCAAGTGGCTCTAGAAGTTAAAGAATTTAATGATGAAAATCAAGATAACAAAGAGGTTAGTCGTTATTTACCTGTTGCTTTGGCTTGTGCAAATCCAGATATTGAACTTGCCGTAGACCAAGGCATAGCGCCATATAATGATTATAGATTATTTGCAAAAGTTTGTCTTTTTGTTAGTAAAGGTCATACAACCACTTCGGAGTTAAGAGAATTTTTAGCTGAAAAGACTTATGATAAAAGCCATGCTATTAAAGGAAATAGAAATTTGTATTTATCTGATTATGTTATAGCATTGTTATTAGAATATGGCTTACTATGTGAGAATCCAGAACATGATAAAAAGGCCTTTGATGATACAGTTCCTAATTTAAGTGAAAAGGAAAAAGAAATTTTACGAGTATATTATAAATTTTATGGTAGATATTTTGTACCTAATGATAATGAATGCGTTGATAATGCCGTTACTGCTTACTGTATATTACAAAGTACGCCAGAAGATATTGGTACAAAATTAGATAAAAAGTATGAATTTTTAATGGCATCAACAATGAGTGGCTTAACATCAGCTGAATTAGAAATGGAACTTGCTGGTTTAGATAATCCTGATAAACAAGAGGCAATTCGTCATTATTATTGTGGTAATAAAGAAGATATGCTTCCTATTGTTGGAGCTTTAAAACATGCTGGCTTCTATAATACTTATAAACTAAGAAGGTTAGCAAAGGCTTGTGCTTATGCCCAAAATAATCCTAATGCTACTAGCGATGATGTTTTATTTTACTTAAATAATATTGATAAAGAAGACGGTTATGTCGATGACTTTTTAAAGTTAAATAAAAAAATTGTTGTCTTTATGGAAAGATTCGGCATGACAGGAAGAAATATAAAAAAAGAACAAGAAAAAAATGAAGGCTTAGTAAGAAAGTTAGCTAGAATTTTTGGTGGACAAAAAGAAAAAAATTAATTATAATACAAGACAGATATGTTGAAGAAGAGGAGTATTACTTATTTAATATTTTAGAGAGCTTGTGGTTGGTGCAAACAAGTTATTAGGTGGTAAGAAGGTTGCTTTGGAGTATAAAACGTTTCTTCGCGTTAAGAAGTAGAGTGTATGATTAGTCATAAAATAAGGTGGTACCGCGAGATTTCGTCCTTATATTTATGGCTTTTTTGTTTTTTAAAATAGAAATGAGGTATTAGATATGTTAGAAACAAAATATGACCATTTAAGTGTTGAAAATAAAAAATACGATAATTGGGTAGATAAAGGTTATTTTAAAAGTGGTAATACAGAAAGACTTCCTTACTGTATTGTAATTCCGCCTCCTAATGTAACAGGTAAATTGCATATTGGTCATGCTTATGATACAGCTATTCAAGATGTTATTATTAGATATAAAAGATTACAAGGATATGATGCTTTATGGTTACCAGGAATGGACCATGCAGCGATTGCAACTGAGGCTAAAGTTGTTAAAAGACTAAAAGAACAAGGATTAGATAAAAGAAGCATTGGTCGTGATAAGTTTTTAGAGGCTTGTTGGGATTGGACGAAAGAATTTGGTGGCAACATTAGAAATCAATGGGCTAAACTTGGTTTATCAGTTGATTATAGTAAAGAAAGATTTACTTTAGATGAAGGTTTAAATAAGGCTGTTATTAAGACTTTTGTGGATTATTATAAAAAAGGTTTAATTTATCGTGGGGAAAGGATTATTAACTGGGATCCAGTTGCTATGACGGCTTTATCTAGTGAAGAAGTTATTTATAAAGAAGATAAAGGAGCTTTCTATCACTTAAAGTATTATGTTGAAGGTGAAGATAGATACTTAGAAGTAGCAACAACTCGTCCGGAAACTTTATTTGGTGATACAGCAGTTGCTGTTAATCCAAGTGATGAAAGATACCAAGATTTAAAAGGTAAAAAAGTAATTGTACCGGTAGTTAATCGTGTAGTTCCGGTTGTATTTGATAATCATGCTGACCCTGAGTTTGGAACAGGTGTTGTTAAGATTACACCAGCTCATGATCCAAACGACTACGAAGTTGGCTTAAGACATGACTTACCAAGAATTGTTTGTATGAATAAAGATGCAACGATGAATGAGGTATGTGGTAAATATCAAGGTTTATCAAGAGAAGAATGCCGTGAGAAATTAGTTGCTGA
Source organism: uncultured Bacilli bacterium (assembly GCA_934102255.1). Lineage (GTDB taxonomy): Bacteria > Bacillota_I > Bacilli_A > RF39 > UBA660 > CAG-605. The sequence goes on from CAKOSN010000030.1 coordinate 17,700, forward strand.
CTTAAAAGAAGCCGGGTTACTTATTAGTGTTGAAGAAATCGTTCATAATGTAGGACATTCTGAGCGAACAGAGGCTGTTGTTGAACCATATCTTTCCAAACAATGGTTTGTTAAAATGCGTCCTTTAGCGGATAGAGTTTTAGAAAATCAAAAGAATCCTGATACTAAAGTTAACTTTATTCCTCCACGTTTTGAAAAAATTATGAATCACTGGATGGAGATTACTTATGATTGGTGTATTTCTCGTCAGTTATGGTGGGGACATAGAATTCCAGCTTGGTATCGTGGTGAAGAAGTTTATGTTGGTGAGACCGCGCCAGAGGGTGAAGGATGGGTTCAAGATGAAGATGTCCTAGATACATGGTTCTCATCTGCTTTATGGCCTTTCTCAACTTTAGGTTATCCAGACCAAACTGAGGATTTAAAGAGATATTTCCCAACTGATTGTTTAGTTACTGGTTATGATATTATTCCGTTCTGGGTTAATAGAATGACTTTCCAATCTTTAGAGCTTAATGGCGTTCGTCCATTTAAAGACGTTATTATTCATGGTCTCGTAAGAGATAAGGAAGGTCGTAAGATGAGTAAGTCTTTAGGTAATGGTATCGACCCAATGGATATGATAAAACTTTATGGTGCTGATAGCTTAAGATATTATTTAGTTACTGATTGTGCTTTTGGAACTGACCTTCGTTTTGATGAAGAAAAATTAAAGGCAACTTGGAATTTCATTAATAAGATGTGGAATGCTTCCCGTTTTGTTTTAATGAATATTAGCGATTTAACTAGTCTTGATTTTAGTAATCTTAAAAAAGAAGATAAATGGATTTTAACGAAGTTTGAAACGGTTCTTGATAGTACTATTAAACATATGGATAAATATGAATTTAATTTAGTAGGTAGCGAAATCTATAACTTTATTTGGGATGATTTCTGTTCAAATTATATTGAAATGGCTAAGTTTAGTAGTAGTGATATAACAACTAAGAGTGTTTTATATAAAGTTTTAGAAGGAATAATTAAGATTATGCATCCATTTATGCCTTTTGTAACGGAAGAGATTTATCAAAATTTACCATTTAAAGATAGTGATTCAATTATGATATCAAGTTATCCAAAGTATGAAAGTGAGTATATTTTTGATGAGGATACTAAAAAAGTAGAGAAGTTATTAGAATTTATTACTTTATTTAGAAATAAAAAGTTAGAAAATAATATTGGCAAAGACTTTGAAGTAGAAGCTAAAAACTTAGATGATTTAGCAGTTAAAATGTTAAAATTAAATGACAAGATAGTAAGTGTTAGTAACAAAAATACTAAGATTCTAGTAAGTATTAATGATATTACAGCCTATATTTGTTATGATAATAATATTGATAAAGAAGAAGTATTAAAAGAACTTACAAAGAAGAAAGAGACTTTAGAAGCAAGTATTAAGAGAAGAAATAATCTTTTAAGTAATGAAAATTATGTTAAGAAGGCTCCAAGTAATATAGTAGAAAAAGAAAGAATGGACTTACAAAAAGAAACTGATATGTTAAATAATGTCTTAAAAGAGATAGAGGCTTTAGGATAGTTTAAAGATAAAATATAGGTTACCACAAATTACCTAAATGAAATGCCACAAAAAGTCTAAATGAAATACCCCAAATTATCTAAATAAGCGAAAAAATAAGCTTTGATAAATATATGAAAAATATATAATTTAATATGAATAAAACAGATAAAATGATAGCGATGATACTATAGATATGCTATACTAAAAAATAAAGAAAAGAGGAATATTATGGCAAATGTTGTAAAAGATATAACAGATAGAGAAGTCGATTTTGCCCAGTGGTATACTGATGTATGCAAAAAGGCTGATTTAGTTGATTATTCGAAGAATAAAGGTAGTATGATTATAAGACCATATGGTTATGCTATTTGGGAAAATATGGTTAGTATTTTAGATAAAGAATTTAAAAGATTAGGACATCAAAATGTTCAAATGCCAATGCTTATTCCCGAAAGTCTACTTAATATTGAAAAAGAACATGTTGAAGGTTTTGCTCCAGAAGTAGCTTGGGTAACTTATGGTGGAGAAAATAAATTAGAAGAAAGAATGTGTATTCGTCCTACTAGTGAAACTTTATTCTGTGACCATTTTAAAAAGATTGTTAATTCTTATCGTGATTTACCAATTCTTTATAATCAGTGGTGTACAATCGTAAGATGGGAAAAAACAACGAGACCTTTCTTGCGTAGTAGGGAAATTTTATGGCAAGAAGGACATACACTTCATGCAACAGCCGAAGAAGCTAAAAATGAAACTTTACAAATGCTAAAAGTTTATGAAGATTTTCAAAGATATTATTTAGCGATGCCAGTTATTGTTGGTAAAAAAACGGAAAAAGAAAAATTTGCCGGAGCAGAAGATACTTATACAATCGAGGCGATGATGTGGGATGGTGTTGCACTACAAAATGGTACTAGTCATTATTTTGGACAACATTTTGCTAAAGCTTTTGATATTAAATTCTTAGATAAAGATAATACTTTAAAAACGCCTTATCAAACTTCTTGGGGTTCAACAACCAGAATGATTGGTGGCCTTATCATGACTCATAGTGATAATAATGGTTTAGTCTTACCACCAAGAATTGCTCCAACTAAAGTAATTATTATTTCAATCGGCGATGTTTCCGAAAAATTAAAAGAAATTACCCAAGGTTTAGAAAATGCCGGTATTACTTATAAAGTTGATGATAGTGATAAGACTCCAGGATATAAATTTGCTGAAGCTGAAGTTAAAGGTTATCCAATTCGTTTAGAATTAGGAAAAAGAGACCTAGATAATGGCTTTACTACTATTGTTAGAAGAGATACTTTAGAAAAAATTAAAGTTGATGATTTAGAAGGACTTGTTGGTATTATTAAAGATACTATGGATATCATGCAAAAAGATATGTATGAAAGAGCTTTAAAACGTCGTGATAGTATGATGTATGAAGCAAGTACTTATGATGAATTTAAGGATATTGCTAAAAATAAAAATGGTTTTATCAAAATTACTTGGTGCGGTAGTATGGAATGCGAAGATAAGATTAAAGCTGATACTGGCTTGAAATCAAGATGTATTATTGGTGATAATGATACTAGTATTTGTCCAGTATGTGGTAAAAAATCTAAGTATGATATTTACTTTGCTAAACAATATTAAAAAAAATACGCTTTATTTACGAGCGTTTTTTTATTTTGTTTTAAACTTACCATTACTAACTAAGTTATTATTTAAAATTTTATAAAGAATAGTTTTCATTAAATAATAATCATCCAAAGTATAAGAATTATAATCTGTTAATTTAGCTTGTAATGATGAATAGATATGAATTTTATTGCGTAAAGTTTTTAAATTATAAAGAAGTTTAATGTCTTCAGGAGTTAATTTAAGAATATTTTCTTTGATAATATTTTTAAATAAGTAATTAAAAGTGACCTGATGTTTAAAATTATAAATGGGATTTAATAAAGAATAAAAGATGGCTTCGATAACAGAAATAGAATTAATTATATAATCTTTTATAAGTAGTTTAGTTATAACGGTAGTATTATGTTCAAATAAAATTTTATTATTTAAGTATTCGATGTATTGATAAGTATAAGCTATATTACTAATTAGAGGATAATTATTTTTGATTTTAAAGTTATGACGGATAATATCAATGTTGGTAAGTTGCATAAGATTCCTTTCATAAAGGGTATTATAATATAATTTTAGAAAAAAAGGGATAAAACTTGCTAATTTTTAGAAGAAAAAAGATTGACTAGTATTAATTAAATATGGTAAGATATTCTTGCTTCGGGAGAGTTCTCGTAGAAAATCCGCTTATTTAAGATAAATAATGATTTTAAGTGATATTATATAGAAAGGAATTAAACGTATGACAAATTTAGTTGATAAAATTAATGCTAAACATGTAAGAAAAGATATTCCTGAATTCCGTGTTGGTGATACAGTAAAAGTTAACGTTTGGGTTATTGAAGGTAACAAAAAACGTATCCAATCATTTGAAGGTTTAGTTACTGATATTAATGGTGGTTCTGTATCTAAGAGATTTTCTGTAAGAAAGAAAAGTTATGGTATTGGTGTAACTCGTATTTTCCCAGTAAATGCTCCAACTATTGATTCGATTGAAGTTATTAAGAAAGGCTACGTAAGACGTGCTAAATTAGGCTTCTTAAAGGGATTAAGAAAAGATTACAAAGTAAAAGAAAGAAATTAATTAAAAAGTGCTAGAAATAGTGCTTTTTTCTTTACTCTTTAAGTTTTTAGACATACAATAAAGTTAGGGAGTTAAAAAAGAAAATGAAAGAAAAAACAACAATTAATGAGGCAACTAGAAGCTATCAATTAAAGGAGTTATTAGTTATAATAGATCCTGGGATTTCAATAGAAAAAGAAGTTAAAGAAGAAAGAAAAAAAATATATTTAGAATATAAAAGAGATATTGAAGACTTATCTAGAGATGATACCAATTTAGATAGAAGTATTAAAAAATTTGAAAAGAAAATGTTTTATCTAGAAAAGTTTAGAGAATCGTTAAAAAGTGAAATAGTAGTTAAGAAGACTCTTAAAAATGAGTTAATAAAAACTCGGGCTAAAGAGGCTAAAAAGATAATATTAGAACTAGATAAAGAAATATTTATTTTAAATATAAATTGTAATTTATATAATGAGGCTATTAGGTTTAAAAGAAAGACTATTGATGCTTATAAAGAAAAGAAAACTAGGACTCATCAAAGTATTAAAAGAATGCGAACTAGAGAAAGACATCGGATGGAGAATATGATTTTTATGGAAATTGATGAATAAAAAGAAAAGTTTTATGGTTAAAGGAAAATGATCATAAAATTTTTTAAGTATAATAACTATTTTTTTAAAGTAGTATTATTAAAATAAATAAAGTTGGTAATTAAAAAAATAGATAGCCTTTGTAGGTGGCTAGATCAAATAAATACATACTTAAACTTTGGAAAATTAGTTATTGCTTTTCATCTTTATTTTTTATATTCTAATAATAGAGGTGTTATTGTATGAATGATAATATGAATAGTATAGCATTAAATAATATAGTATCAAGTTATGGTTGGCAAACTAATAATATAGTTATTATTGATAATAAATTGAAAATTTCACTTAAAAATGAATATGGTAATTTAAAAACAAAGGAATATCTTATGAGCACGGAAGAAGCTAAAAAGTTTGTAAGCTTTTTAGCAGAACTTGATAACTGTTTATCAGATTCAAATAATCATTTAACAATTTATTTTGATTATAGTTGTCCTTATGCTATGAAAATTATAAATAATGGGGAGGATATAACATATAAGTTATATAGATATAGTAGCGAGGCTATTGCAAGAAAAAAAGCAGAGCTTAAAGATGCTGTTAATCAATTAGAAAATAAATATTCTAAAACTATTAGAGAAATTTTTTATAATGAGCAAAAACAATCTGCTAAGAAAGATTCGTATAATTTATTTGGCTTTAATCATGGTTATGAGACTGTTTATGTTGGCTCTTTGGATGATTGTATTAAAGAGGCTTTAGAATATGGAATTGATTCTTCAACTGTTTTGGCTTTAAAAAAGTTTTACGATGATTTATTAATGGGTGTTTTTCAATATAAAGAAAGATTTTATACAATTGGAAATCAATTTTATGATAAGCAGCAGTGCAAACAAATGGATATTCTAAAAAAGATAGTAGAAGTTGGCACTGATTTACTAGAAAAATATAAGAGTATGGTTGGAAGCAATCATCTTAGTTTAGAAGAGGCTAAAAGGATTAGAAATGAGTTAATTGCAAATATAAATTATAAAGAAATTATGAATTCTGATTATCAAAATTTTTTGGACTTTAATTACAATAGTCCGTATTACGAGGAAAAAAACGAAAGCACTGTTTTTGAAGATTTGATTTCTCAGCAAGAAAAAAATTTAACAATTGAAGAAAAAGAGGCATTGATACTATACAAAGCGTGTTTTTATAAAGAAATTAATGAAATTGTTAGATATTTACGAAGTAAAAATTTAGATGGTATAAGTGTGATTTCTAAAAATGATGCTTTATACCTTAAAAGAATAATTGATAGTGGCTATCAAAGGTATTTAAATGGTGTAGAAACTGATAAAAAGGATTTTGGAGAGGGAGAAATATATAATTATAAATTTAGGTTGTACCAGCCTCGAGCTATTAGTGATTTTTTTGGAAAATATTCTAATTATACATTTCCTAATGAAACAACTTATAAAAAAGTTATTTATAATACCATTATTCAAGTAACATCTGCTTTAAAAAAATGCCAATTGTCTGATGATATAGTGGTTTATCGTGGCGTTGCTAATAAAAATAGTGTATTAGTTTTAGATAAGGGTTTTATATCTACATCTTTATCATTTAATACAGCAAGAGAATTTAGTACTATGAATGATAGGGGGGATAATGATACTAAGCAATCAAGAGTTTATAAAATAATTATTCCTAAGGGTTCAAGTGTAATATGCTACAATGATAACTTGTTTAAAAAAGATGGCAGCAAGGGCTTTAATGAACCACAGCAAGAAATACTTTTTGATATTAATAATTTTGATTTAATATTCTTAGATAGTACTTATATGGGAAATGAAGCCTATTTTGATATTTATCAGTTAAAACCCAAAGCCTTAAAACAAGTGCATGATGAAAATTATGGTAAGAGTCGTTAAAAAA
>CAKOSN010000031.1 GCA_934102255.1 uncultured Bacilli bacterium
ACCATATTATCATAAAATCAAGATATATTATAACTCAATTTGGAGCAAAAATCTCCACACTTATTCTACACTAACTTCAAATCAAATGTATCTCTTTTTTTGCTCAAGAACTTTCGTTCTTTCAATAGTAATATAGCATAATCAAATTTTTTTACAACTATTATTCAAGAATATATTAATAATACATAGTAATATTTTATATTTATACTATAGACTGATAAAAAATAATAATTTTCATTTCGAATTTTTACAAATTATGGCCAATTTGCAATTAACTGCAAATTGGCCATTGATTTTAATAAACAAATATAATAAAATTAAAAAAGGTGATATAAATGTATATAGAAAGAAACGCAGAAAAAAGAGTACTAGAGTTAAGCAAATTTTACAAAATAGTTTTAGTAACTGGACCAAGACAAATTGGTAAAACAACCATGCTAAAAAAGATAAAAGAAAAAGATAGAAACTACATATCATTAGACGAACTAGAAATCAGAAGACTCGCTATTGATGACCCAAAACTTTTCCTTCAAAAATATCAACCACCAATTATAATAGATGAAATCCAATATGCGCCAAATTTATTATCTTACATCAAAGCAATAGTAGATGAAAGTGATGAAAAAGGTCTTTACTGGCTTACTGGTTCTCAACAATTTCAACTAATGAAAAATGTTAGTGAAAGTCTTGCAGGAAGAGTTGGTATTGTAAATATGTTTTCTTTATCAGTAGCCGAAAAAATGGGAATCACAAGCAAAGTATTTGAGCCTGAAAATCCAGAAAATCTTTTTAACTTAGATGTAAATAAATTATTTGATGACATTTTCAAAGGTGGAATGCCAGACTATTGCATTAACAATATTCCCAGAGAAGATTTTTTCAACAATTATATAACAACATATTTAGAAAGAGATGTAAGGGATTTAACCCAAGTTGGTGATCTAAATACATTTTACAAATTTCTTATATCAATAGCAGCAAGAACTGGTGAAGTTTTAAATTATAACAACATTGCCGAAGATGTTGGGATAAGTCCTAACACAGTTAAAAATTGGGTGTCTATTTTAGAAGCATCTGGCATAATATATCTATTACAACAATACAGTAATGTCGAATTAAAAAGAGCAATAAAGAACCCCAAAATTTACTTTTTAGATACAGGTCTTTGTGCTTATCTTTGCAAATGGAGTAGCAAAGATGTTTTAGAAAATAGTAGCGTATCAGGTCATTACTTAGAAACGTATGTAATAAGTGAACTCGTTAAAAATTATAAATGTAACTCTACTAACATAGGTATTTATTATTACAGAGATAAAGATGATAAAGAAATAGATTTAATCTTATATAGAGATGAAACATTATATCCATTCGAAATCAAAAAAAGTTCTAAACCAAATAAAGAAATGTTAAAAAATTTCTACGTATTAAATAGTACTAAGAAGAAAATTGGTAAAGGTGGAGTAATTTGTTTATATCCTGACATAATACCGTTAAATGAAAATAATAATTCAATCCCAATTTCATGTATTTTATAATTTACGGCCAATTTGCAATCAACTGCAAATTGGCCGTATTTATTTCAATTAAAAAGATTAGTACTCAAACAATACTAATCTTCATATAAATTATTTTCTATTTACTCTAAATCTTTCATTAGGGTCTAAAATCTTCTTACGAAGTCTAATAATAGCAGGAGTAACTTCAACATATTCATCTTCTTCGATAAATTCTAAAGCCTCTTCTAAACTAAATGTCTTAGGAGTAACTAAAGCAATGGCATCATCAGCCGACTTACTTCTGGTATTAGACATTTCTTTATTTTTACAAGGATTAACATTTAAATCATTATCTCTATTATGAATACCTACAATCATACCGATATAAATATCAGCCCCTGGTCCAACAATCATTTGACCTCTATCTTGTAAGTTATATAATGAATAACCTAAAGCCTTACCAGTTTCCATTGAAACTAGAACTCCGTTCTTACGACCTCTAATCTCACCAGCATATGGTTTATATTCATCAAATGAACGAACCATAATACCTTCACCCTTAGTATTAGTAATAAAGGCACTTCTATAACCAATTAAACCACGAGTTGGGGCACTAAATTCTAAATGTGTATATCCCTCTTCTCCATTAGACATAACAAGTAGAGTAGCCTTTCTTTCTTGTAAATCCGAAATAATTGTAGAAGCATAATCACTTGGTGTATTAACGATTACTGTTTCATAAGGTTCACATTTACGTCCATCAATTTCTTCAAATAAAACCTCTGGTTTAGAAACACATAATTCATAACCTTCACGACGCATTTCTTCAAGTAATACTGATAAATGTAATTCGCCACGACCAGATACTTTAAACCCATCAGTCCCCGGTAATTCTTCTACTTCTAAACCAACATTAGTTTCTAATTCTTTTTCTAATCTTTCTTTAATATGACGAGAAGTCAAGAACTTACCACTTTGACCTGCAAATGGAGATGAGTTAACCATAAAGTTCATTGACAAAGTTGGTCTTTCAATAATAATTGGAGGAAGAGGGTCAGTAACACCTTGAGGACACAAAGTATCACCAATCGAAATATCCTTACAACCAGCAACTGTTACAATATCACCAAAATAAGCTTCATTTACTTCTTTTCTCTTAATACCTTCATTTACAAACAATTTAGAAATTCTAAATGATTCAACAGCACCAGTATTACGACATAAAGTAACCATTTCACCAGTCTTTATAACACCTTTAGTAACACGACCAATACCTAAACGACCAATAAATGAATCATAGTCTAATTGTGAAACTTGAAGTTGTAAGCTATCATTTACACTACCTTCATAAGGTTTAACTTGTTTTAAAACAGTTTCAAGTAAAGGAGAAATATCATCTTCTAAATGATTTAAATCAAGAGTTGCTTTACCGTCTCTTGCAACACCATAAACAATAGGGAAATCTAATTGTTCATCAGTAGCATTTAATTCCATAAATAAGTCAAATGTCATATTAACTACTTCTTCTGGTCTTGCATCTTTCTTATCAATTTTATTTATGAAAAGAATAGGTCTTAAATTTTGTTCCAAAGCCTTTTTAAGAACAAATCTTGTTTGAGGCATTGGTCCTTCTTTAGCATCAACAATTAAAATAACTGTATCAACTGTACGCATAATTCTTTCAACTTCACTAGAAAAATCAGCATGACCTGGAGTATCAACGATATTAATCTTATAATCCTTATATCTGATTGAACAGTTTTTAGAATAAATAGTAATACCTCTTTCTCTTTCTAAGTCATTACTATCCATAACTTGTTCATGAACTACTTCGTTTTCTCTAAAAACACCATTTTGTTGTAGTAATGCATCTACTAAAGTACTTTTACCAGCATCTACATGTGCTACTACTGCAATATTTATAATCTTATCCATAAATAAAACCCACTTCCATTTAATACTTTTAAGATATTACTACATTTTCTTCTAAATTACAAGTAGTAAATACCTATTTTTTTATTTCCTTTTTATCGATATTTTAAAGTTTTCTTACCTACTCTTTATCTCATCAAATTTTATAAGAGCCTAACTAAATTCTTCCTTAAAATCATTTAAACTTATCTATTTACCAGTTCTTACGGTATAATTTGCATAAGTATTTTTGCTATTAATAACATCTTCTATTACTTCTACACTATCATTTTCTAAATATCTTCCTTCTTTTATTTCTCTATATTTCAAAAATGCTGTGTATTTTAATTTAGGAAACTTTTCTAATACCCCTTTAATTAAATCTTGATGTTCCCATAGCATATCACTAAACTCCTCATCGCCTATCATATTTCCATAATAGCAGCCTAACTCGAAATTGACCTCACTATCATTATAGCTTAAAAACATTGTTTCAATAGTACCTACATCTACTTTATAAATACTACTTAAAATCTTAAAATAACTCTTCTTTATACTTGCATACTCATCTAAAAAACTAGCATAATAACTACGAACTTCATTAGTTTCCATATAAGAATCATTAACTAAATTACTAACTACTAAATAATATAGAAAAACATTTTCCTCTAAACTTAACTTATTATCTTTAGCAAGGCCATTATTTCTACCTAAAACAGTATCAGTATCTTTTCTAAAATCATCAAATCTTACATTATTTTTACTATTTTTACCACTTAATAAAACATTATCATTTAATCCGGCTAACTCCAAGCTATAGTCGATACTTTCTAAATTATAATTAATTAAACTTCTTAAACTATATTTCATAATAGTAATATAATATAAATATTTTATATTATCAGTCATTTTATAAATATCATTATCATCATAATCACTACTTTTATTTGTTAAATTTCTTAAATAAGAAGTACGATAATTCATACTATTAATAGCATAAATCATTCTTAGAAGATCTCTTTTTTCTTCTAATGTTGTAGCACCTAAGAACTCTAAGATTCTATTATTATCATGTTTTCTAATTGCATCATAATATTCATTTAAAGTTTTAGCATTATCAAAGATAGAACATAGAAACATTTGATTTTCTAAATTTCGATATTCAGGATAAGTATAATAAAATGCATCTGGCTCTTCATCTTTTTTACTAAATATACCTAAATTAACTAAGCTACTTTCCGCACTTGCCTCACATAAAAGATTAAAATGTTCATCATCTACAACTAATGCTTCTTCTTTTTTATCTTTCTCATCAGCGCATACTCCTTGTTCTGCATGTCTTAATTCATGACTAACTACTTCATCTATTCTAACTAATACGTCATCTATACTATTCATATCATTTACTAAAAGAGAAACATTTATTCTAATAACATCGTCTTTAGAATTATAATCAGCAAAAGTACTATTGCCAATATCAGAACGAGAAAAGCCGTCTACTAAGACAATTTTCAAATTACGATAGTTATGAATATTGGAAGCATCACCATTTTTCACAATAAAATCAATATTATTTTTAATAGTTTTTATTATCTGATTTTTTACTTTAAGTAAGTCTTCTCCCTCAATATTTAAACCATACTTGGTAATAAAACGATGATTAATATAGTAATAATCACTAAAACAATCATTATAATTTTTATTTTCTAAAACAAATTTACTAGTATTATCTTCTATTTGTTTATATATTTCTTCTGATGTATAACTGTTCTTTTCACTACAAGTACTAAAATTTCTACTAAGTAGCTCTTGGTACTTTTCTTCACTTAATCCCATATCATCTTGCAAACCTAAATCATTAGTACTAACAAAATAATCTCTTAGGGCATCTGTTAAATTTATTGTGTCTTCACTAATACTTGTTTTATCTTTATCGTCTGTCTTAAAAGAAACAAATGTATCCTTAGAAAAATTGCAAGACATCATATTAATAACAAGCGCTAAACAAACTAGTAAACTAGCACATTTCTTATTACTGATACTTCTCTTACTCATAAAAACCCCTCTTTTAATTGCTACTTATCTTAAGGCAAAATTTACTAAAAGTCAAGAATTTTCACAACCAATTTTCCTTATACTTCACTGTTAAATATAAAATTGTTATCCTCTAATACATTTTGTATGTTAAAATTATCATAGGAAGGAGTATAAGTTTATATGAAAGATAAGAAAAATATTGTAATTATTATTTTAAGTATACTTTTAGTAGCCACAGTAGGTTATATTGTTTATAGTGAATTAAATATGAAAAACAATCCTAACAATAATAATCCAGAAAGCAATAATACTCAAAATGATAATACTAATAAAAATAATGAAAACAGTCAAAATCAAACCGCTAAATACTCAGAATATAACATAGTTGGTGAAGCTTACAATGGTATTAATGTAATAAAAAATCCTAACGATGATATTAATATTGCCATGGGCGACCCTGATGAAATGGTAGAAAAAGTAATTTTACCTAAAATTTTAAAAGATACTGAAATAGCACGTAGTATTAATAAGAAAATCTTAGATGATAATAAATGGGCAATTTCAGCAGTTGAAAAAGGCTTACAAAATGAAGATGACCAAAATGTCTTATTTGATGTTACAACTAATTATGAGTATACCATTCACAACGATATTCTATATATCTTAGTAACTACTAAGAATTGGTATTATCACAGTCATGCTTTCAATACTTACTATAGTTATTATTACGATATAAAAAATGATAAAGAATTATCAACTAGTGAAGTAGCTGATAAACTTAATATCAAACTAAAAGACATCGATAGCGCTAAAGAAATTACTAACATTATGTACATTAACAACAATAAACAAGCTAAAATTTATTATAACGAAACAGAAAGTAACTGTAGCAACGAAGAATGTAAGGCTGAAACCATTATTGATTTAAAATAAACTCATTTACACACTTAAACACTAATTAAATCAAAAACATTATTATATAAAGCTTACTAAGAAAAATTGAAGGTTTTGTTAAAAACAAATTAAAAATCCACTATACTACTAGTGAATTTTTTTATCTTAATCAGTAACTTAATTAGTATCTAAACTAAAATTAGTCTTCTTCTTACTTTTTCTTTCATCTTTATTAATATAAACAGTTTCATAAGAATCGCATACAGTTATAAAAGCTTTACTATCAATAAGAAGTATTACTTCCTTAATTTCTAAATAAAATTTACTTTTAATAGATACTACTAATATATCATTATTTCTATTACTAAATCCCCCTCTACCTTTTAATATGGTAATTCCATAATTATATGTACTACTAAGAAACTCTCTAATTTCTTTATTTTTTCTAGAATTTATATAAAGTATTTTATCTTCTTTAATTCCTAACATAAATTGGTTAGAATAGATACTTTGGAATATTAAAATAACGAATGCGTATATTAAATGTTCAACGCCAAAGACCAAACCTGTTAAAATAACTACCATTCCGTCTACCATAATAATAGCTTTATCCATAGAAATTTTTAAATACTTACATACTATAGCTTCGATTATATCGGTTCCTCCCGTAGTATAGCCAGTCTTAAAGACCATACCAAGACCATAACCGTTTATAATACCACCCATTATTGCTTTTACTAATAAATCGACACTACTTAAGTCAATTAAACAAGTTATATAACTAGTTAACTTTAACATTACTGGATAAATAAATGCTCCTAAAATAGTTTTATAAGTATCATCTTTACCTAAGAATATAAATGACAATATAATTAAAAAGATATTAACTATTCCAACAAAAAGAGAAGTATCTATACTAATAAAGTTATTAACAACTATAGCAAGACCACCTACACCAGTAGAAGCTAAATTATCTGGTACACAAAATAAGTTAAAAGAAAACGCTACTATTGTTATTCCTAATATAAATTTTATCCATTTTTTCATATAACTATCCCTCTATTATTTACTATTTAGATTGTATCAAATATATATTATTTTTTCAAAATGTTTATATAATTTATGTTAACTTCCCGCCCTAAGCCCACCCTAAGGGTATTATTTATATATAAATTATTATATAATAAGTATATAAGGAGTCTTATTATATGGAAGATTTAGAATATTTAATGTATGTTGATGAAGAAGAAGAAAGAGAAGAAATTCATAATTCGGAACTAAAAGAAGCTTTTGAAAATGGTGTAAAAGCTGGAAAACTTAAAAGATAGCAGAATTATAATAAAAGAATTATAAAAAATGCAACCAGTATGGGACTTTCTTTAGAACAAATTTCTAATTTAGTTAATTTGCCTATCAACGAGATATTAGTTATTCAAAAAGAAGTAAACAATAATTAAAATTAAGCCAAAAACTCTATTACGCAATTTTAAATTTTTCACAATTTTGCGTAATAGAGTTTTTCAATTAATTATTTAGCCACTTAGCAATATCAATAATTTGAATTCCTTCATATTGATAATCATCATGGTGTGTATTGGCAATTAGATATTTAGGATATGCATCTTGTATCTGTAATAATGAAGATACTTCTCTTTCAAATGTTTTTTCATTACTAATATCATCAGATACTTGAATGTAGATTTTTTCATCTTTTTTTATAGCTACAAAATCTATCTCTTTATTATGCAAAGTTCCAACATATAATTCATAGCCTCTTCTTAGTAATTCTATAGCAACCATGTTTTCATAAATACGGCCGTAGTTAATATTTTTAGTACCAATTATTGCATATTTAAAAGCTGAATCAACTAAATAATATTTATCACAAGAAGCTAAATATTTTTTACCTTGAATATCATATCTTCTAATTTTATAGAAAGCAAAAGCATTACACAAATAGCCTAAATATTTTCCTATCGTTTTATCACTAATTTTTCTTTCTTTATTATTACGGCCCTTAGCTAATTCTTTAGTAATACTCCTAATAGAAATAGTATTAGATATATTATCCATTAAAAAATCATTTAATTCGGTAAGCAATTTAACATTACGAATATTATATTTTTGTGTAATATCTCTAATTATTAAAGTGTTATAGACAGTCTTTAAATATTCATATTTTTCTTCACTCGTTCTATAAAGATATGAACCAGCCATGCCACCTTCTAAAACATACTTATTAAATGATTGAGATATATCATCAAATTCAAAGTAGTTATTATATTCACTAAAGGAAAAAGGATAAACTTCTATCTCAAATGTTCTTCCAGTAAATAATGTTGATAAATCACTTGATAATAAAAATGCATTAGAACCAGTAATATAAATATCATATTTTTCTTCAGCATGTAGCCAATTAACGGCCTTTTCAAAATCATCACACATTTGAACTTCGTCTATCATAACAAAATTATTTTTGCCTTTTTTATATCTTTCAGTAATATAATTGTATAAATCATCTTTATTTTTCAGATTATCGAATTCTTTAAGGTTGAAATTAATATGGATTATATTATAATCACTAACATTATTTTTTATATACTCCTTGAAAAGTTCCAACAACTTAGACTTACCACTACGCCTAACTCCAGTCAAAACTTTTATATCAGGAGTTCCCATTACATTTATTAACTTTGCTAAATAGCTATCTCTTTCAATAAGTTTCATCTTACACCTCAACTACATTTTAGCATTCTATTACGCAAATTTCAATTTTTTTTGATTTTGCGTAATAGAATTATTTTTTTATTTATTTCAATAAATTTTTGAAGGTATTATTTACGTATAAATTATTATATAATAGTCATATAAGGAGTCTTATTATATGGAAGATTTAGAATATTTAATGTATGTTAATGAAGAAGAAGAAAAAGAAAAAATTTATAATTCAGAAATGAAAGAAGCTTTTAAAAATGGTGAACTTAATGGCGAATTAAAAGGTCAAATAGAAACCATAAAAAATGCAACCAGTATGGGATTAACTTTAGAACAAATTTCTAATTTAGTTAATTTACCTATCAATGAAATACTAGTTATTCAAAATGAAATAAATAATAACGAGTAATAATTTTGAAAACCCTATTACGCAAAATCGAATTTTTTTGAAAATTGCGTAATAGGATTTTTTATTCATCTATACTTACTAGAATTATTCTAGCATAGCCATTGCCTTTTTTAGCACAGTAACTAGTTGGTGTTTCTTCACTACATGTTGTTGATATAGTCTTTGTACTTTCTTCGAATGATTCTTCACAATCATAACAATACATAACTTTGTTGGTTAAAAGTGAATTTCCTATATAACTAGAACCGCCAGCACCTGGAGCAAACATACCTGCACCGCCGCCATAATATCCACTTCCACCACCTGAACCATCAGAACAATCACTACCATTTCTAGAGCCACCAATACCAAAATCAGAACTTTTTTCAGTAAAGCCATTAAAACTATTTCCAGATACCCCGCCACTTGTTTGAGTACCACCTTGTGGCTTTATGTAATAAGAATGCCCATTATTAATCCAATCTGAATTATTACCTATTACTCCACCTGCGGAGGCTCCAGAACCATACGCTCTACTAAAATTAAAAACTCCACCGCCGCCACCTGATACCATTAAAATTTGTTCTTTGTAATCTTTTAGTAATGAAAGTAAACCTGATTTTAAGGCTATATGCGTTGCACCACCACCAGAGCTTCCATATCTATATGTGTAATCATTTTTACAATAATTGCCATAGCCATTACCACCTCCATTATAACCGCCCTTAAAAAATCCTGAATTGCCACCAGTACCAGAACCACCAATAGTAATATAAAGCTTTGTATTTGATAAAAGACTTAAATTACTTGATGCATAAGCCCCGGTTCCACCAATATAAGTATTGTCATAATTACCACCTTGCGCTCCCCATGTTTCTAATTTATAAGTTCCAGAAACTGGTACTGTAAACGTTTGTTCATCGCCAATATAATCAAAATTAAAAACTGTATCACCATCATATTTTATTGGCTGACCAACTACTACTATTTTAGATTTGAAGCTTTTTACTTCATTATTTAAGTCTTCCATAGTTGTATCGTAATCTATCCAAAGTCTAAGAGAATAATCTTTACTTTCGTTAGACTTTAAAACACCAGTTGCTAATTTTCTACTTTCTATACTGCTAGAGTTAAGTTTATCACCATTATCATAACTACTTAACAAATTAATATTGCCTTCAAACATAACATCTATAAATTTACTCGATAAGGTAGAACTTTTTAAGACTTCTAAATTAACCGAATACTGAGCTGTAATATCACACGTATTAGTAACTGTAAAAGTAAAAGGAGTTAATTCTTTTCCCTTATCATTACTTATTGGATAGGCATTTTCTAAATTTATACTATTTTCTTGATTACTTATAGATAAATCAAAACACTTAGATTCAGCCACATTAGTTGTATCTTGACTAACACTTATATTCCACAAAGAATAAGAAAACCCTATTCCTAATATTAGGATTAATATTACACTCACACTCATCATTACTACTGTTTTCTTCATAACTTTCACTATTCCTTATTATGTTTCAGTATAATATTAACAAAATAAATATTAGATTTATGCAATGCTTTTTGTCTTATAATATGCAATCTATAATTGCCATGCTTTATGTAATACAATCTTATTAGGAGTTACTTATGAATGCGTTTAAAATATCACCTAAAGGAGAAACTGATAATAAAACTATTCGTTTCCCTTTAGAACTTATTGAAAAAATTGAAAAAGCAATCGTTGGTCAAGATATAACTTTTAGTAGATTTGTTATCTTAGCCTGTGAATATGCTCTTAATAATATGGAAAAAGAAGATAAAGAAAAAACTAGTAAATAAACAAAAAAAGTCATCAAACGACGGCTTTTTTATTTACCTTAATGTTTCTTTTTTACTAAAATACTGCCTTTTGAAGCACTATCCAACATTTCCAAAGTATCAATTATTTCAATATCAGTATGAAGATATGTATTGCCAAATATTTCATTTATCTTTGGAAATTTCTTTATTAGTTTATTTAACTCATCACTCAAATTATAAGTATTATTATTTATTACATAGATTGCTGGTTGATTACAGCGTATAAGACTAAAAGCTGCCACTAACGATAAATCTTTATAATCTTCATATAAAGCCCTAATCTCTTCATCAGAAACTTTATAAATAGTACTTAAAGCATCAAAGAAACTATCTTGAATAATTTTAAACTCTTGAACAAATTCATCATAAGTATAATAAACATCATTCTTTTCAGAAGAAAATAATCTAAAAGCTCCAGTACTAATAACATCAGCAATCATTCTATATAACCAAATATTATCATCTAAAGTCAAATCACTTTTATTAATATTGTAATTTATTAAATTATTAATAACTATTCTAAAAATAGTAATATATTGTAAATTATTTAACTTATTACTTAATTTAGTATAATCATCATCAGTATACGTATCTTTTTTACCAACTATTCTTTTAACATAAGAATTACGTTCATCAGTAGCATCTATAGCATATAATACTCTAAATATTTCTCTTTTTTCTTCATCAGTTTCTGCTCCTAAAAAATTTAACAAGGAATTTAAATCTTGATTATTAATTGCTTGATAATAATCATTAATCGTATATTTATTAAATAACGAGCACAGCAACATAGCACTTTCTTGTTTACGATATTTAAGATAAGTATAATTAGTATTAGACATCTGCACTTTATCTTGCATATTTAAATTATATAAAGCTGATTCAGCACTGGACTCAATAAAAAATGGTTTACCATCAATAAGTTTAATCATTGAAAGGCCTTGATTTTCTAAAACATCAGGACACGCCGATTGACAAGCATGATTTAATTCATGTTTTATAACACTGTCTAACATAAGCGCCATATCAGAATAATTTATTACCCAAGAAGAAATATTAGGTAAACAAATTCTTAATATATTAACATCATGAGAAAAATTTCCACTTAATTTCTGTGCATCATTAGTACTACTAGTTAATTTTTCTGTAAAAAACATCTTTAAATCCATTAAATTATGAATATCTTCATCAGTACCATTTCTTAAAATATAACTAATTTGTTCTTTAAAAGAACGATAAACATCTTCTTTAATCTTATTCATGATATATTCATCAAACGGAATACCATAATAATTTTTAAAAGTTTCTCTCGTAAAATAATCTTCATCGAAGAAGGAAGTAACATCATCATTGGGATATTCCAATAAATAATTAGCGGTGTTTTCTTTAATTTGCGAAATAACTTCATCAGCAGCTATATCAAAATGCTTACCACACACATTACCATTACTAGAAGAAATGCACTCATCAATTTCCTCATCTTTTAAATCTAAAGAGTCATTTAACCCTAAATTTGCAATAGAGCTTAAATTTTCTTGCAAATCTTCGCTTAATAATTCAGCACGCTTACTACCATCAACATAACTAATCATGTCAAACTTATTTTTTATTTTCTCACTTTTTATCTTTTTATAATATGGATAAGCTTGAATTACAATAGCAAAGCAAAGAGCTAAACTAGCCATTCTTCTATAAATGTCTTTCATACCTTTTCACCACCCAATTAAAATAAATTTTACTTTTCTAAAAAGCAAAGCCATTAATTCGCTTCTTCATTAACACTATCTCTAATTTTTTTAACTAATATTCTTCCAACTTGAACATCATCAAGCATTTTTAATGAACTTTCTTCATTAATATCAGTATAAAGATAAGAATTACCAATAATTTCTTTTATTTTAGGAAACTTTTCCAATAGTCTATTCAACTTACTATAAACTAAATGACTATTATCACTAGTTAAACTTTCTCCGTCATAGCCAAAATTAATATCCATAAATACATCTTTCATATTAACTTTTTTATATTTATTATAAATTACTTCTATATCATCATTAGAAACATGATATATAGTACTTAAAACACTAAAGAAACTATCTTGAATTATCTTATATTGTTCACAAAATTTATCATAGCAATAATATATTTCTTCATCTTTATTAGTATCATCTACTATAAAAGCACCGTCAGCAATCTGACTAGCCATTAAATAATATAATAAAACATTATCTTCTAAATCTAAATCATTATTACTTATATTGTACTTAATTAAATTACTTATAGATAATTTAAATATTGATATATAGTGTAAATTATTTAACTTATCACATATTTTAAAAATATCATTTTTATCATAGGTATCTTTTTTACCTAATAAATCCATTATATAAGTATTTCTACCTTCTAAAGCATCCATAGTATAAATAATACTAAATATTTCTTTCTTTTCTTCTAAAGTATTAGCATTTAAATAACTAAATAAAGCATTTATATCTTCATTATTAATAGCCTTATAATAATCTTCTATACTATAATCATTCAAAAGTGAACATAATAATAATTTGTTTTCTAATCTTCTATAATATTCATAAGTATAAATAAAACCACTACCAAGTTTTTCAAAGCCACCTTCGATACATAAATTATATAAAATACTCTCTGCACTCGCTTCTGTTAAAAAACTATGATTATAGCCATTAAGAAAATTAAGCTCTTCAACGCCACCATTTTCTAATTTATCCCTACAAGCACTTTGTCTTACATGACTTAATTCGTGTTTAACTGTTTCATCAATACGCGCTAAAACACTATTTATATCATTACTATCATTTAAAATACTAGTCAAAGAAATTTCAACAACATTATTTGCATAAGAATAAACACCATATATAACGCTGTCTTCATTTCCACTTTTAATATAAGGAACGAAAACAATACTTAAATCTTGAAAACTATGAATATCTTCATTTGTTCCTGTACTTAAAACAAATCCCAAATAACTATATAAAGCATTATAAAAAGCATCTTTTATTAAAGCCATATCTTCATCAGTATAAGTATAATAATACTTATTAATAAAGTTCATATTTTCAAAATAACCATCGCTAAAAAAGGAAGTATACTCTAAATCTGGCAATTCTTTAGCTAAATTAGCTGAATTAACTCTAATCTTCGAAACTAGTTCATCAATAGTAGTATTAGTACTTTCAGTACATTCTACATTACTGCTATTAATAATTTCATCAATTTGTTTATCATCTAGTTTAACTACATCCATTATTCCTAAATCAGCTAAACTATTTATATTTTCTTGTAATAAAACTTCTAAGCTTTCTGTTCTATTATTAGAATCAGCGGCACTAACCATATCAGTTTTAATCTCTTGTTTGCATCCACACGTGTTAATAGCAACCGTTAAACATAATAGAAAAGAAACTATTCTCCTATTAATATTTTTCACTTTTTCCCCCTGTAATTGCCTACTATTATACACAAACTTTGAAAAAAGTAAAGTTTATTATTTTAAAACAAATTTAAAACCACTATCATTTTTAACTAATCCGTCCGTAACGATTACCAAGTTATTATAGTTAAAATTACTTAAGAAAGTATCACCTTTAACGATATTTTTAATTTTAGGAAATTTATTAACTAAATTAGCTATTTTACTAGCATCTTCACCATTTACTTTAGCTTCTTTAACATAACTACTTATATTACTTAACCAACTACTTTTATCTTTACTATCATAATATTCTTTAATATCATTATAACTAACATCATAAATAGATGCTAAATAATCAAAAAATGTTTCTTCTACTATTTTATAATTCTTTAAAAACTCATTATAAAAAGTATAGCTAACTTCATGAGTAGTATAATCATAATTACCAAAACTAGCACTATCTAATATATTTACTAAGATAAAATGATATAAAATTAAATTTTCATCAAGACTTAATACTTCTTTTTGCATGTTATATAGCATTAACTGTTTAACACTATTTTTTAATAAATAACTTTCTATAACACCATTGGTATTATCTGTTAAAAATTCATTTATATTAACATCATTTAGTTTACTAAAATCATCACTATTAATTAATCTACTCCAATAACTATTTCTGACTAACCTTCCGTCTATTAACCATATAGTACTCAATAAATCTTCGATTTCTTTATCACTATAAGCATTAAAATAGTTACAAAATTTTAACATATCGCCTTTAAATAAAGCCTCATAATACTCTACTAATGGTTTATCATTATCTAAAAAGCTTAACAAAAATAATTTACTTTCATGTTTTCTTTCTTCTAAATTGTTGTAACTAAAACTAAAATTTTTATTAACAGGCTTATAATCACATTTTAAAATATTATAATTATAAGACTCTGCTGCAGCCTCATTTAAGAAAGATACTCCTACTTCACCTGGTAATTTATAATTATTTTTATTATCTTCACAAGGCACAACAAACATATGATTAAATTCATGATTTATCGTATCATATAAACTCATATATAAATCATCAGCTGTATTAGCATTCTTTAAGATATTATTTAAGGATATAACTATTAAATTATCATTTTCAAAATACTCCCCCAACTGGTCTTGTTCACTAAAGTTACCTATTAATATTTTTAAAGACAATAATTTATGTACATCATCTTTTCTTCTATTATCTAGAAGTGCCCTATTTATAATATCTAAGATAATATTTTCTATATATTTTTTAATATCATCTTCTTTTATATCACTTATTAATAAATAATTTTCTTTACCTTGAATATAATTTTCACTATTATAATTTATAATATTATATAAATATGTTTTATTAGCACTATTATCATAAGTACAAGCGATATCACTTATTTTACCTAAACTTACTAGTTCTTGTAACTCTTTATTACTTAATAAAGTTTTGCTACCTAAGTTAAGGGAAATATCATTTATTTGATTGATAAAACTGATATTACTATTATTACTATCTTGGTTAGTCGCTTTGGCACTAACTAAATCATTATCAAAGCCACTTACAAAAGAAACTATAGTTATTGAAAGACAAAGTCCCAATATTGCACCCATCTTGCCTAATTTTTTTATTGTCATGTAATAAATACTCTCTTTTCTTTGTTTAATTATTTAAACTCTTTTTTAACTTTTTATTCCTAATACACTCTTTATATTCTTGCATAAATTTTAATTTTTTTACTTATTAATAAATTAGTTAAAGTAAAAATCATGCCATTATTTTTCAACTAATTTCATCTAAATGATGCTATATCACTTTTTTAATCTTAATACTGACTCCATTATTGCCAATATATCCCCGTCTAAAACTTTAAAAGCTTGACTAGTTTCATAGCCACTTCTTAAATCTTTAACCAAGGTATATGGTTCTAAAACATAATTTCTAATTTGACTACCAAAATTAATACTATCACTAATACCTTTTTCTTTATTTAACTCTGCTTCTTTTTTCTCAACTTCTAATTGGTACAATTTCGATTTAAGCATTTCCATAGCACGTTCCTTATTACGAAGTTGACTTCTTTCTACCTGACAAGATACTACTATCTTTGTTGGTAAATGGGTTATACGAACAGCTGAATCACTAGTATTTACGGATTGACCGCCAGCACCACTAGAATGAAAAACATCGATTTTTAAATCTTCATCTTTAATTTCAATATCACTTATTTTATCAAATTCTGGCACTACAGTAACCGAGGCAAAAGATGTATGTCTTCTCTTATTAGAATCAAATGGTGATATTCTAACCAATCTATGCACACCTTTTTCGCCTTTAAAATAACCATAACTCATATTACCGCTAATTCTTAGTGTAACCGACTTTACACCAGCTTCTTCACCTTTTAAAAAGTCAATAACTTCATACTTATAGCCATTAGACTCACAAAATCTTTCATACATTCGAAGTAACATTGAAGCCCAGTCCATAGCTTCCGTTCCGCCAGCTCCTGGGTGTATTTCTAAAAAGCAATTCAAATTATCATAAGGCCCATTAAGTAGAGTTGCTACTTCTAAGTCTTCTACTAATTTTTCCGCATTTAAAAACTCAGTTTCTAAATCATCTTTTAAACTATCATCCAAACTAACTAACTCGATTAAATCCTTTAAACCATTAACAATAGTATTAGCTTTCTTTAAATCACCTAGTTCTTTTTTTAAACTAATAAGTTCACTATTAACTTTACTTGCATACGCATTATTAGTCCAAATATCAGGTTGATTTAAAATATCTTCTAACTCTTTTATTCTTTTATCTTTAACATTTACGTCAAAGCGACCTCCCAATATCACTTAACTTATTTACTAATACATTATATCTTTCATTAATATCCATTGTTTATTCTCCTTAAAACTATATCTATATCTTTAAGACAAGACTTATCATCAACTAGCAAAGATTTTTGCAAGCTAATATAAAACTCATCTAAACTATCAGTAACACTAATTATACCACAACCTAAAGCAGCTCTGTTAAAATCTCTTATTCTTAAATAATTTAATATCTCATATAAACTATACTCTCCTAAGTCTTTAAAAATACTTCTTAATATCGTTTGCCATATTTTATAAGCTATTTCTATATAAATTTTATTTTCATCAAAACTGTTATTAAGCTCTGACAAATCAAAATCCAATAAATATAAATTACCATTTTTATAAAGAATATTACCTTTATGAATATCAAATAAATTAATGTTATTAGAAGCCAACTCTTTAATACTTTCTAATAAATTTCGGTAAGATTCCAGTAACTCTCTTATATTAGTATCTCTGCTTATAAAATCAATACTAGGGGCATTTATAAATTTAGTACTATATCCTAAAATATCATCATCCGTAACATATATATCATGTGGTAATATCAAGCTCTTTTTATTTTCCAACCCCATTAATTTAGTTAATACTTCTAGGATATCTCTTCCTATCTTTTCATCTAATTTCTGATAACATTCTAAAAATATTTTAACCACATAGCCATTAGCTTGAAAATATAATTTATTAGAACTTTGTACATTAAAACTTCTTAATCTCGGTATATCATTTATACTTTTTACCTTAACTATTGCCATAATTTATCCAATCTTCAAACATCTTCTTATATCGCCAACTGTTTCTACTTTTTCTTGATTCTTCTTAGCTAATTTAAGTTTAAGTAAGTTTATAAAAGCCACATAATCAGCACTTTTTAAACTATCTATTCTCATTTTTATATAATTAATGTCTATATCATTTAACAATTTTAAATCATATGAATCAACTATTCTATCAATAACTAAATTAAACAAGTTCATTCCCATTATTTTATACGCCATATCCACATCATCAAAATATATACAATCATCAAAATCAATTAAATGTAGACAATAACCGTCAAATAAAACATTGCCACTCCAAATATCAGGATTTAATATTCTCTTAGCACTAATCTTCTTTATATCTTCTAAAAGACAATTTAACATGCTAATTATCGAACTAATAAGTACATTATCATTTAAATATAAAAAAGGTTTTCCACAACAGATATGCATACTATAACCTAAAAACTCATCATCGGTTATATACATGTTCTGTGGTAACTCTAAATACCTAATATCTTCCAACCTAGATAATTCTTCTAATACTTTAAAACGATTATAATTAACTTTATTCTTTAATGACCTATCATAAGCATTTAAAATTTTTAAATATTCTCCATTTTTATAATAAATCTTATTTCTACTCCATACCATTAATTCTTCCGAAGGAAGTCTTAAATCGTCAATATTTTTTACTCTAATTATTGCCACCTTTAACCTCTTTTAGTTAAACTTAAACATTTTCTTAAATCACCAACAGTTTTCACCTTACTTTTAGCATAGTTTTCCAACTTCCACCTAAGTAGTTCAAAATACAAATCATAATTAGTACTCTTTAAACTTTTAAAATTCTCTTCTAGCTTTTCTAAATCACGTTCCATTAATATTGGACTATCTAAATCATTTTTCATTAGGCAAATACATAAAGTTTCAAATATATTATGTAAAGTTCTAAGATATACTCTATCATCAGAATAAATACTATTATCAAAATCAATTAAATACATCTTTCCGTCAAACAAAATATTATTAGAAGTAGTATCATAATTAAATATTCTATTACTAGCAAGTATTTTTATATCTTTTCTAAGTAGTTTAAAAGCTTTTATAACATCATCTAGCTTACTATCTAAGCTTATATCCTCTATCGTTTTAGCATCTTTAATTCTCGAAGTATATCCTAATAAACAATCATCAGTCATATAAATATTTTGAGGTAAAACTAAATATTTAGTTCCTTGTAAATTCATAACTTTAGTTAATATTTCTAATCTTTCTTGATTTTCTTCTAATTGTAAATCACCTTGCATAAATGGCAATCTTTTAAAATAAAGTGAAGGCGTATACTGATAAACTTCACCATTACCACCTCTTATTTTAGGTACATCAGGTAATTTAATATCTTCAATACTTTTTACTTTAATAATAGCCATACAATCACAATCCGTCCTAGTAGTCATTAGGATATTACAGTTAATCTTTAAAGTCAATTAAAATAAGCCAATTTTTTTAAGTATTTTAGTTCAAAATATGCTACTATATGCTTATAGTTACCTAAGTATATAAAAGGGTTATTTTCAAGCCTTAAAAGAATTTAAGAAAAGAAAAAAGATACTATTTCTAGTACCTAAATATCAAAAGTATAACCACCGTCTACAGCAATATTTTGGGCTGTTATATTTTTAGCTTCTTCACTGGCAAGGTATAATACCATGGAAGCTATATCACCAACAGTTTGTGGACGTCCTAATGGAATAGCATCGGTTGATTGTTTAAATGTTTCTTCTCTAATACTATTATCTTTCTTAGTAAAATCATCTAAAATACCTTCCCACATATTAGTACGAACAATCCCTGGTAAAACAGAATTAACATTAACATTATAAGGAGCCAATTCTCGAGCCATGCTGCTGCTTATTGCCATAATTCCCGCTTTAGTCGTAGCATAAACATTCGAACCACTATTACAAATTCTTCCGGCAATACTAGACATATTAATAATTTTACCAAACTTTTGCTTTTTTAAAACGGGAGTTAAGGCTTTACACATATATACAGTTCCTTTTAAATTGATATCAATTAAAGCATCAACGGTTTCAATCGGCATTTCATCAATAGGCACTAATTTACAAATGCCTGCTGAATTAACTACGATATCAATACGCCCTAACTTCTCTACAACAAAAGCCACTAATTTTTCAATCATCTTATAATCAGTAACATCAACTTTGCAAGCAACAGCTCGTCCCCCAGTAGCACTTATCTCTTCTTTAACTTTTCTAATTCTATCTTCCTTATTATCACATAACACTACCGTAGCGCCGCAATTACTAAACTCTTTAGCGCACTCTTCCCCAATACCGCTACCAGCTCCGGTAATAAGCACTACTTTTTCTTTAAAATCAAAATTTAACATAACTATTCTCCTTTTATTCTACATTTATATAATAACACAAAAAGACTAATTTCATTTATTAAACTTCTAAATTTATTTACTTTAAATCAAATTTTAATATATAATGAACTTAAGAAAAGCAATAAATTAAAAGGAGGAAAAAATATGCAAATTATATATCAAGGTAGTTATTCTCAAGTTAAAAATCCCTGTATAATT
This sequence comes from uncultured Bacilli bacterium, assembly GCA_934102255.1. Lineage (GTDB taxonomy): Bacteria > Bacillota_I > Bacilli_A > RF39 > UBA660 > CAG-605. The sequence continues at coordinate 21,023 of CAKOSN010000031.1, forward strand.
CAAGGAAAATATCCAAAAGATTTTGGAGAAGGATTTTACTGTACAATCTTAAGGGAACAAGCAGAAAAGTGGGCAAGAAAATATGATACATCTTTTATCAACATATACGAATATCATGAGAATTCTAATTTAAAAATAAAAGAATTTACCTTAATGACAGAAGAATGGTTAGATTTCATAATAAATTGTCGTAACGGAAAAAAGCATGAATATGATATTGTGATTGGCGCTATGGCAGACGACCAAGTATATAATTATGTAAACGACTTAATAAATGGCATAATTACAAGAGAAGCATTTTGGGAACTTGCTAAATTTAAACACCCAACTCATCAAATCGCCTTCTGTTCAAAAAATGCTTTAAATTGTTTAAAATTTATTGCTGCTGAGGAAATATAATATGCGTGAAAATGATAATGATAATAATCTATTCTTTGTATGTAGTATAATTGAATATATTGCCCGAGAAACTAAAAATACTAAAGAATATATCGTAAAGAAACTAGGAAAAGAAAACATTAATAAAATTTATACCTTAGCAGAAGTATACCACTGTGAAAACATTGAAAAAATAACTGATGAAATTATTAAAGATAATAAAATAGAAACTGGAAATTACGATATTCTAAAGGAATGCAAATATAAAATTCCTACATTTTGGGAAATAGGCAAAGTTTATCAGCACTTAATAATGAAAATAAATAGTGACAAAAATGAATATATTAACACCCTAATTACCGTTTTAACCTCATGGATTATTCCTAAAATCGACAATTACAATAGCAGTCTATACTATGAAAACCCCGATTACATTTACGAATGTTATAAAGAAAATAAAATATTATAAAGTTTTAAAAATTTACAAGAAAGCCCCAAACTTTCTTTTTTTATCCTTTTAATAGCAATCCAACTACTATAATTATGAAAAAAGAGTAAATAAGATTTTTTCTTAAAATACTCTTAATAATTATAAAAACTAAATATGAAAACTAATAATAAACAATAAACTGTATATTATCATTATTAATTTTTTCCAGATATTAACTTTAATAACATCATTATTTGTATCTCCAGTTTTAACTTTACAAATAATATAAATTAATGGAAATAAATAAGCGGGAATAGCAGCAAAAGTAAGTAATACATAAAGTTTATTGCCACTGGTATTTAAGAGCAAATAATCCCAACTACCATGAATGACAGCAGGCAATACAAACGCTAATACTTTATAAACATCCGACTTTTTCTTATTAGATTCTCTACAATCGTATGCTCTAATAAGAATAACAACCATAAGTAAAGCAAAGAATAAATGAACTGGTCCTATTGCTCTAAGAAGTAATTGATTATAATTACCATTCATTCTTGAATAATAACAATAATCTTCAATTGAAGTAAAGACGGCTGATATTATAAAGCAATTATATATTAAATCATTTTTACTTTGAGGCTTACTGAATATAGTACAATAAAGTCTCAAAGCTTCTTCAGTTACTCCAGCAACAAATAGCCAATGTAAAAAAGAACTAGAATCCAAAAAATCAAACAAAGAACCAATAAAAAGAGTTCCAATTGAAAAAATATAATGTTTAATAAATTTTTATTTTTACCATATTTAAACCATAATGCAAACAACATTACAGCCAATGGTACCGAACTAATAATAAACTGCAACATAATAAATTTTCCTAAAGACCATTACTTGCAAGTATATCCTGCGTCTTTTAATTCTTTTACCATATCTTTATAATTGCTTTTATTATAATTTGGTTTATAAGTATAGCCACTAATAACAATTTCCCTTTTGCCAATTCTGTTGGCTTGAGTATTGCATCCATAATTACCAAAATTACCCTCTGGACATGCAACAGTAAAATCATAAAGTTTTCCCAAATACGCATCTTTAAAGCTCTGAAATTGTTCATCACTAATATCACTATTAGTATAAAGATGATTTTCACTTAAAACTTTTATACCATAATCGTCTATATGTTCTTTGTTTAAAATAAATTTTTGAACTGTCTGCATCTTTAAATTACCTTCAGTATCCATATCGCTAGAACATGTTGCTAATAAAGTTTCATTTTTTCCTAAACTACTATCAGCTGGAGATATTAAATTTTTAGCTAATGTAACTGCCAAAATAACTAGTATAATTATTCCTAACCCGATTAAAAGATATTTCCAATAATTTTTTAAAAATTCTTGCATGGCTTGTTTACTATTATTAAGCACTTGATTTGTAGAAGACTGACTATTCATATTACCTGCATCATTTAATGAATTAACATTATTTTCTATAGAAGGCATTGGATTTTGACCTAAACCATTATTAGCAAATTGCGAGCCAGTCATATTATTACCATTTAAATCTTGTGTATTATTATTTGCGACTTGCATATTTGCCATTGAATTAATTGGCTGCTGATTAATAAAATTTGATTGATTATAATTTTCGCTACTTTGATTGCTTTGAAAAATAGTTTGAGCACTATTAATGTTACTACCAACATTTATTTCATTATTAAAACTATTATCAGAGCCTTGAGCCTGACTACTATTACTGTACATATTATTAGACATTGAATTAATAGAATTTTGATTATAAAAATTTTGTTGATTAAAATTATTCATATTCTGATTATTATTTGGCATCATTTGCATTGTTATCTGCATTAACGCCATTATTAACAGGCATCTCATTAGATTCTTGATTATTTGGTTCTGATTGATTACTTACAAAATCAAAATCTCCCAACCCTAAATTTCCAGTACCACCATCATTACTCATATTATAACTCCTATACTACAGAGTTGACTTTTTACACCACTAGTCAACTACCCTACCATAATACAATACCATAACAATAAGTAAAAAACAATCTAAACATACTTACTATATTTTAATTGTTATCCTGTATTTCCATTAATTCTAACCATTTATTATTAAGTTCTTCTAACTTCTTCTTACTATCATTTATTCTATTATTTACGGTATTTAACTTATCATAATCACTATAAACTTCTTCTAAATACAATGATTCTTCATCTTTTTTAATCAATTCTTCTAACTTTTTAATCTCTCGTTCTATTTTACTTATTTCTTTATTTAA
>CAKOSN010000032.1 GCA_934102255.1 uncultured Bacilli bacterium
CAGCACACTTGGACAATGTCTCCGTCGCATTTCAGTGCGACTGACGGCCATGCTCGTGAGTGGGATGAGCTCTCCGCCGGGTATTTGCGCAATGACTGGGGTTCCGGCGGCTATGGTGCCCGCCCCGTTATAAGTCTGAAAGCTGATGTAGAAATATCCGGGGGAATGGGGACTAATAATGACCCATTTGTGGTGAAAATTAATTAAACTCTGGGGCCAGATTATTCATTCTCTTATCAAATGGCCCCAATTACTTTTATGAATATAAAGGAGTAAATATAAATGAAAAAGAAAAACATAATATTTTTAAGTATATCTTTAGTGTTAATAATACTACTGGGAATAGGAGTATCTTATTCTATGTGGAATGTTAGTGTTAGTCAGGATACTAATAATACGGCTTATACAGAGTGTTTTGATGTTTCTATAACAAGTCAAAAGAATAGTATAGCCTTAGAAAATGCTTATCCAATAACGGATGAACAAGGCAAAAAGTTAACAGAATTTAGTTTTACTATAACTAATACTTGTGATATTTTTGCTGGTTATACTGTTAATTTAGAAAGTTTAAAAGGAACTACATTAAATAGTGATTTTCTAAAAGTTATGTTAAATAATGAAGAATTAAAGTTACTAAGTTCCTATGAAACTACAGATACAGTAAATACAGGGAGTATAGAAAGTCATATCTTAGCCAAAGGTTCTTTAGGTAGCGGCGATTCAGAAGATTATACTTTAAGATTATGGATAGATTATGATACTACTTTAGAAGATTTAGATAATGAAATTAAAACATTTAAATCCAAAATAGTTGTAAAGGCTCAACCTAGTACTTGGAATCCATTTAAAGAAGGGTATACAACTTTACATGATGCGATACTAGCTAATGAGTATCAGACTACGCCTGCTATTGCTAAGACTAAGATTGCTAATAAGCAAGAAGTTGATTTAAGTCAGACGGCGCCAGTTATTAAGTGGATAGAGAAGACTGGTTCTACGACTACAGTAAATTCTACTAAACCAGCTAGTACAGCCATTAAAAGTGATGCCCAAATGAGTAATTTAACTGAAAATGATACTAAAATAGCATTGTTTACAACTAAGATCTTTAACAGTTCAACGGGAAGATATTCATTATCAAACCCTGTGTATGTTGATCCAACTGAAGTTGATTTTAGTGGTGATATTAAGTATTATTTCCAAACTGAATATATGTCTTATAATCAAACAAATAAAAAAATGTATGTTAACCGTGGTTGGGGTGATATAACAATCTATCAAGTAACTGGAGCTACAAAGACAACTGGGACAACAGAGTGGAATAAAGTTTCTTATGATAGTATAACTTATAAATTAAATGCTACCACTTTAACTGAAACAGAATTGGAAACTGATAAATCTGATAAAGGTATATATCAAGGAACCGATGATTATGGCACAACATATTATTATCGTGGTAATGTAAAGAATAATATCGTTAAATTTGCTGGCTTTTATTGGCAGACAGTAAGAATAAATGGTGATGGTTCAATTAGATTAATGTATAATGGTACAGAAAAGAATGCCACTGGTGTAAAGCAATCAATCAATAATCGAACATATCAATTTAATAGCAATTATAACGACCCTGCTTATGTTGGTTATATGTATGGAAATCCAGATGGTACAATTTTTGATGAAGTTCATACTAATACTAATTCATCGCCAATCAAAACCAATATTGAAAGTTGGTATAAGACTAATATAGTAGATAAAGGATATAGTAGTTATGTATCAAATGCTGTGGGTTTCTGCGGTGATAGAACTTTAGTTCGAGGAGACGGCATTAGTAATAATGTTTACAGTTACTTTGGAGCATATGGAAGGTATGAAAACCAAACAGCTCAGTTTACATGTACAAACATCGAAAGAGATTTATATACTTCAACTGATTCAAACATCGGTAATAAAGCCTTAACATATCCAGTCGGCTTAATAACATATGATGAGTTAGTCTTTGCTGGCATGGATAATAGACACATTAATAAATTATCGTGGGCTTATTCTACACAAAATTACTGGACAATGTCCCCTTCGAACTTTGAAGCGAAAAGCGGCAATGCTTATGAGTGGCGTTTGCTTAGCGCTGGTTTTCTCAGCAATGGTTGGAGCGTTACTTACAGTCTTGGTGCCCGCCCAGTTATAAATTTGAAAGCCGATGTAAGGATATCTGGAGGAACAGGAACAGCAAATGAACCTTTTGTAGTGGATACCAATTAGTTAATTAAGAAAAATATCATACACAAAATAATTTCCTTACCATAATATATAATGAGACTTATAAAAGGAGGGAAATTTATGAATAACGGATGCGGATGCAACGGTATGGGTCCTGCTATTATCTTAGTTTTATTTATATTATTAATTATCATAGTTGGAGCTTTTATTTAAGGTGATATTATGGAAAAGTGTGTAAAAAAGGATACTTGTCCTAATAAAACCAACCAAAACTACTTATTTATAATAGTTCTTTATATCTTACTTGCTATTATATTATCTAGTTTTATCTTTTATTAAAAGGGAAAAACCCTTTTTTTCTAATGCTTTTTTTCGATATTTATATTATAATGGAAGTGGTTAAGAAAGTAGGGCGTGTATTATGGCAAAAAAGAAAAAACGTAAAAATAGTGATGATAAGGCTAAAGGCTACAGTGTCGAACTTACTGGTCTTATTATAGTTTTAATAGGTATTATTGGTTTTGGCTTTGGTATAGTTGGCGCCATGATAAAAAAGTTTGCCATCTTCTTAGTTGGTGAGTTTTGGTTTGCCTTACTTATCCTTTTAGTCGTTATTGGGATTATGATGCTATTTAAACGTAATTTACCAAACTTTAAATCAGCTAAATGGACTGGTATCTTTATTTTACTAGCAGTTACTTTGGTTTTGGCTCATGCAACTTTTATTAAATCTAATTATACTTTTACAAGTGTTATTAATGCGACAAAAGATAACTACATGGAACGTATTGCAACAATTAATGGAACAGGTCCAATCTTATCCAGCGGTCAAAGTTCTATAAGCGTTGGTGGCGGTGCTATCGGAGCCTTACTTGCTGGTGGTTTAGTCCAACTATTTGGCTATATTGGTACCATGATAGTTATTTCAATCTGTGCTATTTTTGGTATTGTCTTATTCTTTGATATTAACTTGGCTGAACTATTTACTAATGTTAAAGAACATATTGTAAATACTTTCTTTGATAGTGATGATGATGACGATGATGAAGATGAAGAGACAGAAGAAGAAAAGGATAAACATATTGAAGAAGTGCCAATTACTAAGGCAACACCTCAGATACCTGAAGCTGATAACAAAGTTATCATTACTAGTGTAGATGAATTAAAACAACGTACCCAAGTTGAACAACCTCGTGAGATTCCGGTTACTACTGGCGAAACTATCAGTTCTAGTGAACCTCAAGAAGATAAACTAGTATTTGTTAACGATAATTATCGCTTACCAGATATTAATAAGATTTTAGACCCAATTAAGAAAGATAATAAAACCAATTCTACCGAATTTATTCGTAGTAATAAAAATATCTTAGAAAGAGTCTTAAAAGAATTTGGTATTGAAGGTAAAGTAGTAGAAATTCATATGGGACCAGCTGTTACGCAGTATGAAGTCCATATTCCTGCTGGTACTAAACTAAGTCGAATTGTTTCTTTAGATAAAGAAATTGCTCTAGGTATGGCGGCTAAATCAGTTAAAATAGAAGCCCCAATCCCAGGTAAAAATACAGTTGGTATTGAAATCCCAAATCCAGTTATTTCTTCGGTACAAATTAAAGAAGTTATGGCAAACATTCCTCCTAATCAGTTAAAAGCTAAAATTTTAGTATCTTTAGGTAAGGATATCATGGGTCGTGTGCAAACTGCCGATATTTCTAAAATGCCTCACCTTTTAGTAGCAGGTTCTACTGGTTCCGGTAAATCTGTTTGTATTAACTCCTTTATCGCTAGTATTTTAATGCGTTATCGTCCAGATGAAGTTAAATTAATGATGGTTGACCCTAAAAAAGTTGAACTTTCTAATTATAATGGCGTTCCTCATTTATTATGTCCAGTTGTAACAGACCCTAAGAAAGCCTCTCTGGCTTTACAAAGAATAGTTGAAGAAATGGAACATCGTTATGACTTATTTGAAGAAAATGGTGTTAAAAATATTTCTGGTTATAATGAAATGATTGATAAATTTAACGAAGATAATCCAGATGATAAAAAGAAACATATGACTTATATCGTTGTTATAATAGATGAGTTAGCTGACCTTATGATGGTTGCCTCTAAAGAAGTAGAAGACTCCATTATGCGTATCACCCAGATGGCTCGTGCTGCTGGTATCCATTTAATTGTTGCTACTCAAAGACCATCAACTGACGTTATTACTGGTGTTGTTAAAGCTAATATTCCATCTCGTATTTCTTTTGCCGTATCAAGTCAAATCGATTCTCGTACTATCTTAGATTGCTCAGGAGCTGAAAAACTATTAGGAAAAGGTGATATGTTATATTTACCAATGGGGGAAAATGCCCCAATCCGTATTCAAGGATGTTTCATTTCCGATGATGAGATAAGACGTTTAATTGAATATGTTTGTTCTCAGCAACAAGCCAATTATGATACTAAAATAACCGCTCCTAAAGAAGAAGACCATAACCCCGTATCAGGAGAAAAAGAAGATTACGAAGATCCTTTATATAATGAAATAGTAGAATTTGCCATAAATACGGGTAAGATCTCAGCCTCTCTTCTTCAAAGAAGATTTAGATTAGGTTATAATCGTGCCGCCAGATGTATTGATTTACTAGAAGAACGTGGCATTATCGGACCTGCTAATGGCTCTAAACCAAGAGAAGTTTTAGTTAAATTAGAACAAAAAACACCAGAAGATTAATAAAATAAAGAAATAATGTAATCTAAGCAAGATTATGTTATTTTTTTAAAACTTCAAGACTAAAATTTATTTGAAAAATAAAGCAAAATCAGTTGCTAAAAAATGGAAAATATAATAAAATAATCTATACGGAAGAGTGGGGATTAGAATGCCATCAGCAAAGAAGAAAACAAAGATTAAAAAGACAACTACAACTAATAAAGGAGTAAAGAAAAGTACTAAGAAAGTAACTACTAAATCTCCAGCTAAAAAAACAACTAAAACAAATATTAAAGAGTCAGTAGCCAAAACAACATCACCTAAAAAAGCTACCAAAAAAGTAACTACTAAAACACCTAAAACAGTTAAAAAAACAACTTCAAAAAAAGCAGTAGAAGTAAAATCAGCAACCAATAAAATTTTAGAAAACACTATTGAACTACCCAAAACTAAAGAACAAGTAAGACTAGAAGAAGAAACAAGACAATTAAACTTAAAAAAAGAACTAGAAAGTAAATTAGCGCTTGAAGAAGATTTAGAAAAAACACATGAATTAAAATTAAAAAAAACAAGTAAAAATAAAAAGAAAAGCCATGCCAAAAATATTGCTCGTAATAAAACTAATGAATTTATTAAGAAACTAAAAAAGCTCCAAAGAAAAATAAAAATTTATGGTTTTGATAGCGTTATACCTAAAAAATATCTTGCTACCGGTATCGTTGCCATCTTAATTATAGCTATTTGTATCATGAGTATTAACATGATTAAACCCGAAATCGATAATATTAACTTAGAAAATGTTTCTAAAGAAATTGACCAGCTAAAAACTTTAAGCTTTGAAATAAGTAATACTAGTAATGTTATTGATGAAAGCAAAGCTTATAAAAGTACTTTAAAAGAATATTACGAATATGATTTCAATATGTTTTATTTACAAAGAAGTTGGCTTGATGAATTTAAAATATTCTATAATGAAAAAAATAAACAACTATTCTTTGTTTTTAAACCAAGTAGTGATAATACTAATAATGTTACCAGCGCTATCGAAAAATTCTTGAAAAATAATAAAATTAGTGCAACCAAAGAAGAATATGATGGCTATATATTTTATATTAATAGTAATGATGATAAAAAAGTAGTTAGTAAAATTAAACAATGTCAAATTAAAGTATTTGATATCTTACAAGAATTGAATAAAGAAGAAATAAAAGATAAGTATGGTATCGATAGTAATCTTTATAAAGAATATAAAGTAAAGACTGCTATGATAGTTAAATCAGATGTAACCGAGTATTTGCTATTTTATCCTAAAAATCATAATGCTGCTAAAGAAATAGAAGAACTAATGAACAAATATTATGCTGAAAAAGAAGAAAAATGGTCAAGTGATGAAGAAAATTTAAATTTAATCAAAAATAGATATACAGGTTCTTATAACGGTTACTTAGTTTATATTGTTTCTAAAGATAATGACTTAGTATTGCAATTATTAAAAAAATAATAAAGATAAAAATTTATTTATAAATAGTATTGATGAAAAATTCAGTACTATTTTTTTTATACATTTTCGTTTTTATGTTACAATAAATATGATAGGTAAGGTAGGTGAGGAACACTTAAATATATAATTAAAAAATAAAAAAGAAAGGGATAATAATGAAAGAAAAAAAGTACGGATTTTCAATTCCGGAGTTATTGGCCGTAATCGTAATTATAGGAATACTAGCTACTATAGCAACAGCCAGTTATAATGGAATTAGTAAATCTGTAAAAGAAAAAACATATCAAAGTAAAATAAATTTAATAAAATCAAAAGCTATAGAATATGCATCAGATAATAACGTTGATGCCGAAACAATAAGCGTTGCTAAATTAATAAATGAAGGCTACTTAGATGTAGAAAATGATACTGATGCTAACGAAAAATTAAATAATCCTAATGGTGGCTATTTAGACTGTTATCAAATCAGTATTAATAAAAATGTTGATGACTATGATATTAATGTTAATAGTGATGATACTTGTAATTTAGCTAATCTAGATAATGTTTCCAGCAAAATAAATATTTTAGTTTATGAATCATCAATAGTAAATAATAATGTTCAAATCAATTACAATAGTTTAGGAAGTAATAATAATGTCAAATGGACAAATAAAGATGTTTATTTATTTGTTGACCCTAAAACTTTACCAGTTGGTGATGTAACAAACGCTACTATAACCTGGAGTCTTAATAGCGATATTAATACTAAAACTGGCCGTTTAGCTAATACTGTAACAAGCAATTTATCTTATGCTAACATTTATCATGTTGAAACAAGTTATTTATTTAATAATAGTATAACCGCTCAAATAGAGATTAATGGTATTAAATATAGTCAAAAAGTAAACGTTAAAATAGATAAAGAAAAGCCTAATGTAGCTATGGACTTTAATGCAAGTTATGAAAAACTTGATGAAAATACCAAGAAAGCTACAAAAATAATTAATTTTACTGGTGCCGATGGTTATGGCTCTGGAATAGGCTATAATAAAGGAAATGGAAAAATTGTAGGTTATTTCTTAACTGATAATCAAAATTATGTTCCAAATATTGGTGATTTTAATATTGGCGTTGATGAACATACTACTAATGTTTATGAAAATGGAACTTATTATGGTTACTCTATCGATGCTGTTGGTAATATTTCAAACGCTACTATTATCAATGTAAATAATGTTGAGTATAATTTACCAATTTGCCTACTTCCAAAGGCTAATAATAAATGGACTAATAAAAATTATACATACACTTATGGCTGTAAAAGCGATAAAGGAACCGGTTGTTCTTATGAACCTATAAGTAAAACAGTTGAAAAAGATACCGATACCTTAGATACATTTACATGGCAAGCAACAGATAATATAGGTAACTCTGTTAGTTGTGAAGCTAAAAATTTATCAGTTAAGGTTGATAAAACTGCACCTACTTGTAGTATTAATGTTATATCAGGAAATTTAGGCAATAATAATTGGTATACAAGTGATGTTGTAATGCAATTAAGTTATAGCGATAATTTAAGCGGCGTTGCTGAATACGGTATAAGTACTAATTCCAATGTTGATTTTAATCATAGTAATACAGCAACTTTAAATTTTGACACTGCTGGTACAACTTATTATGGTTATGTAAAGGATGTCGCTGGAAATATTGGTAATTGTAATATTACATTAAAAAGAGTAACAACACCTCCAACATGTAGTTTAAATAAAAGCGGAAATTTAGGTAATAATGGCTGGTATAAATCTGATGTTAATATTAGTATGGAAACTAAAGGCTTCGGTATTGTGGAAACCAAAATATATTCACCAAATGGTGCTGTTAATAATTCATCTTACACTTTAACTTATGATGTTAATAATGCTAATATCACTGGAGAAGTTACTAATGAGGCTGGTTTAAATGGGACATGTAGTACCGTTGTTAAGAGAGATGTAACACCACCAGTTGCCACTTTAAGAATGAAAACAACTCATCACTGTGAGCATAGTGTTGCCATTACTTCACCAGGTAGTTGTGGCGGAAGTCGAACTCAAAGTATGGTTATGAAATGTGATGAATGGAATCAAAAAAATTTAAATAATGCAACCAATTTAGAAAGTTATGTTAAGAGTGTATCAAGTAACTATACATCTTATAATGATAAAGGCGAAAAAAATTGGGATGATGTTTCAACAAATCAAGCTGAACTTGTTTGTAAAGATGGTATGACTTCAAATGTTTCTTATAATATTAATGGGCGTAGTGGTTCACTATATGATTTAGATAGTGATTCTGAAGCTCGTAATAGTAATAATCGCTATTATACAATGAGTGGAACATGTATGGATGAGGCTGGCAATACTAGTACATCTTCTAAAAATTTTCATCGATATGAAGATGAAAAATATTGTGAATCGACTCACGATGAATGCGTAAGTACCCATCTTGAGGTTACTAACTGTGATGATGGCAACAATTATACGACATCTGGCGGCAATAACTGTGGTGGTGCTGACTCAAATGGCGAATATGGTTCTAACGGTGATGGTACATATTACGATTGTGGCTGGAGCGGTGGTGGTTCTGGTAGTTCTGGTGGCTCTGGCAACTGTGGACATGTTAATGAAGTATGTGATGATTACAGAACCGTGTCTGATGGTTACTATAAATGTGGTGATAATAAATGGGAGTAGTGAATAAGATGAGTGATAAAGAAAAAAAGCAAAACTTAAAAATAAAAATTATTATATTAGTAACCTTTATCCTCCTTATTGTTGGAGGAACAATTATCTTTCTTTTAATTAAAAGACCAAAAGTTACTTATGAATATTATGTAAATAATATCAAGAGTAAAATGATGGGTAACAATTTAACAGAATATCAATGCGACAATGGAACAACTCTTAATATTGATAAAGATACCAATAGCTATGCTGTCGATAAAGTTACTAAAAATTCCTTATGTAAAATTTTTTACGAAGATACAGCTGGTGAACAATTAATGAATATCATTAAAAAAGATGAAGATAAAATGTATTTAGATAATGACAATAATCTTTATTATTATGGTGAAAATTCTAAAAATTATATTTATTTTAATTGTGAAAATAATGATACCAGTACTTGTGAGTTATGGCAAATAGTAAGTGTTACTAAAGTAAGTGATGAAACTAAAAAAAATCGCTATAATTTGAAAATAGTTAATACCAGTTATTTGAAAGCCTTAAGTAATAATCAAGAAATAACTAAATTTTCTTGGAATAATAATCGAAGTTCTAAATATTTAGAATCAAGTATTTATGATATTTTAAATAATGCTTATTTTAACTCTTTAAGCGAATACTCATACACTGATAAAGATAATAATACTATTAATTTAGATTTTTCTAAAACGGGTCTAAAAAACGATAATGTGAGAAGATATATTGCTGATGTTACTTGGAGAATGAATGCTAATACTTTTGATGAACAAATTCCCAACGATTGGATTAGCGATACTAAGAGTGGAAATATGGTCCACTTTAAAATCGGTCTACTAAGTATAAGTGATTATTTATTATCTTTAAAAGATGAATGTAATAATATTAAAATTAATGCTTTTGGTACTTGTGAGGCCAAATCATATCTTTCTAAAGAAAATGGCTTCTTTGTTTTAGATAGTTATCAAGAAAAAGATGGCTACGTTTATCGTATTGCCGGTAACAACGCCATAAATGCTATCTATCCAACTGCCAAATATAATATATATCCAACTTTATATTTAAATGAAGATGTTAAAATTATAAGTGGCGATGGTAGTGCCTCTAATCCTTATCATTTAGGCTAATTATTAGTTTTAAAAAATAATGAAATGTCTTATTAACTTAAGGCATTTTTAAGTGGCTAAATAATATGAAAAATCTTGAAGTATATGGCTTGACAATAAGTAAACCGAGTGCTAAAGTAATCATTACTTAAGTTTAAGGGGGAAAATACATGAATATAAATGATAGTATAAATAAAGGAATACCAATCAGTGTACCAGTAATATTAAAACAAGTAGACTTAATAAACAACGTTCAAGATAAAGACGAAATGCAAAAAATTCTAACTGAAACATTTAAAAACTATCATAATTTTATTATTTATCAATCTAAAATACTTTTTGGCTTAGAATTTAATACTGCTCTTGCCATTGTTACTGATTTTAATACTTTAAATCGTCGAATTGAAATTTCTGAACATGCTTTCTTTGAAAGTATTAAAGTTGATTTAAATATTGAATTAGGCATGGAAACCTATAACTCTGATGCCGAATATAGAAATGCTTTAATGGAACAAGTACTTTTAAAACTTAAAATTCTAAAAAAATTAAAGACACCAGCCGATTTACAAAAGAAATTCCCAGCATTGTATAAAAGATATTTATATTGTGTAAAAGAATATTACATATTAAAGAAAAGTACTATTGAACCACTAGCTAAACTAGACCCTATTTCTAGAAGTTACGAAGTAGTAAGACTTAATAAAATACTTCAAGAAAGTAATTATTATTTTACTGGTATTACCATTGAAACTTTAATAAACTATGCTAATTCTTTTAATATCAAAGTATATATAAATGATTGTATTACAGCCATAACTAATATTCTTGCAAATAGCGATAAAATACTTAACTATATTCATAGTAATCCTATCGACTTTAGTTCTTTAGATAGTGCAGATACTGAAAGTCTTGAACTATATTTTGCCTATTGTAATTTAAAACAAGCTAGTGATTGTGATGCTGAATATAAACAAGATTATTTATATTATGTATCTAACTATTTTAAAGAACATAAAGATTATATGACTAGTGATATTTCTATAGTAGTTGGAGCAAGTGACGGCAAAGCTACCAGAAGCGGAACTCTTATAAATGTTAATTATGATATTAGTGAAGGGACAACAATAACTCCTCAAATACTATATGAAATGTATCGAAAAATTTTAATTGAAAATCCTAACTTAAAAATAATTGATTTTTCTCATCTAGACTTTACCGGTATGAACTTAGATGAAGTATCACATTTTATGAATGAATATTTAAAAGATTTACAAGTTAACTGGGAACTTCTACCACCAGATGATAAAAAGTTTGAAGAAAATATTATAAATCATATCAAAGAATCTAGTAAAAATTTAAGTAATGAAACCAAAGAACAACATGAAAAAAGATTATTAGAATTATTTATGGAAAAGAAAAAATTGTATGATGCTACAAATCCCGTTTTTAGAATAATGGGTAAAAATACTTTTAATGGTTATATTGGTTATGTTTATCCTAATGGTCGCGTTGTCTTAGATAAATTTTATGATAAACAAACTGATTCTATGTTGGCTGATGGTCATGCTGTTTATGCTATGAATATTGAAGAGTTCTATGAACTGAGTAAATTAAGCAAATCAGAACTTATTAAAAGTAAATTATGTAAAAGATATATTCATAAAGGCGATTGGATAAAAAAAGTTTTAGAAAATGAAATAGAGTTAAAAACGGCTATTTCTCCTACTGTTAAGGTAAGAAATTTAATGTGAAAAAATAACCCTCAAGACGAATAGGAATTATTTGGCACTATAAAGTGTAATGATTAATTGCCGAAATGTGCTTAATTGTTACACTTCTTTTTATATTTCAATTAAAGATGCGTATACATTTTAACTAATGATTTACGCAAGCGGCAAAAAGCTTGACAATTTGTAAACTTTGTGCTAAAATAGGTACCAATAAATGTTTAAAAAGCATTTTGGGGGTTGTTTATGATAAAAAATTTAAAATTAAGTGAAGATTTCAAAAAGAGAATAGTTGCCGGTGGTTTAGGACTTGTTCTTATGACTTCAACTGGTGCCTTGGGGGTAAGCATTCATAATACAAAAGAAATAAAAAGATTATCAGCCAAGATAGAAGAACCAGCTAGTACTATTGTAGATATAGATACTTCTAAAGAAGAACAAAAAGAAATGTCAAAAGAAGAACAAGAAAGATTAGAACAATTTAATCAAACAGTTGACGAGTATAAAAAACATAGAGAAGAATTAGAACAAAATGGCGATGAAAAATTGTATTTAGATGAATTGTTCTTAATGAAATACCAGGATAACGGAAATACCAAGTATGCAGTAATAAAACGTTGGGGTGATATTTTATACACTTCTTATTACCCAGAATACACTTATCTAGTGTATAGCAATGCCGAAAAAAAAGGCTTTTGGGATGCTATAAAATTTTTCAATAATAATCATATCGGTTATAATATTTGCAACGTTTATTCTGGACTTAATGAGGAATTTTATGCTGTTTGTGATAATGAAAATATGTCATTCTTACCTGAAGAATATGTTAGATATGATGAAATAGTCCCTCTAAGATTTTGCTTAAATACTGAAGAATTTTGTGGAATGGTATTTAGGGAAAATGGGTTAGATAAGATTTATTTAAGTGATGTTGAGCAGGTTGGCACTAGAATGTTTGAAGAAACTGAAAAAAATTCTCAAAGTTTAACTAAATAGTAAAAATATATTAAGTAGTATTGTTAGAAAATAGCAATGCTATTTTTTGTTATCGTTTTATTGATAGGTATTTATTTAATTGTTAAAATAGTTAAGTAATCAAAACAAAATTAGCAAACCAAAACCGTTTGACAAATCTAAAATATGTGCTATACTAGACAAACTGTAAAAAAGGGGAAATCCCAAAAGAAAGAAGTGATAATGATGAATGAACTAATTAAAAGAATAGAAAAGCAAATAAATAAATTGCGTAAGAGTATATCAGTCGAAACAGCCAATGGTCCTAGAATAGACGATAAATATAGTGATTTCGTAATTTTTATGCTAAATGAATTAGAAAGTTATTTAGATACTTTAAAAATGTTTCAAAAGACGGGATTAACAGCGGGTATCTATGTATATAATACAGAATTTTTTAAAGAGATGAACGATTATATTAGAGCAAAAGAATTTAGTCCCTTAACTAAGACTTTAGAATTTAAAGGTTTATTTGAGACTTTTAGAAGGCCAAATACTATCGACATGGTGGCTGATTTTATAGAAGAAAATATGGATAAAATTCTAAAGTTTAGTGCTTTATCTAACAAAGTTATAAGTACTAATGAAGTCTTTAGCGATGAAAAATTATATAATTATCGTCGTGGTTGCAAAGTCGCTACTAAATTAGACAGTTTAAATAGCCAAGATATGTCTTCCAAAACTTTAGTTGAAATTTATGCTAATGGGGGCTTTGACAACCTATGTCCTAAAGCCTTAGAAGATAAAAGAAGATGTGATGAACTTCGTCTTAATGCTATTAAGATGCCTAAAAGAAAACTTGGTTTAGGACGTATTTTCCATGGATTATTTTAAGGTTTTAAAACTTGATAAAGATGCTACCATCGTCGATGTAGTAGGAATGTATCAAGCATTATCAAAAAAAGTTAAAAATGAAATCAAAGCCGGTACTTCTTCAGTCGATAAATTAAATGAGTTAAATACTGCTTACTTAATAGCCTGTACAATTAAAAATAACGATGAACTGATAAATACTAAAAATAAATATTTTCTTGATAATCAAGTAATGTTTGTTATTGGTAAAATCAAAGAAACAATGGCTAATTTTGAAAAAGAACTAGGTACAGGTTATGGTATTTATTTTGCTAAATTAATTGATATCTTAAATGAATATCTAAAAGCTTATTATCGTTTAATTAACTACGTTAAACGCGCTAAAACCGAAGAAGAACTCCAAAGTACTATAAAAGAATTTGCAAATTTTAACTGGAATAAATATTTTATTACAAGTTTAGCAGAATTTGCTCATGATACCTTAATGCCCGCTATCTATTATACTAAAGAACATCAAGAGTTTCTTTTTGAACTTGATAAAACGAAAACTAGCTTAGAACGTCTTAATTATTTAAATAGTTGTCTTAAGTATTTAAGAAAATTAGAAATCGTTAATGAAACTTTAATAAATAATATTTTGTATAATAACTTTGATATTTCAAGTCTTACTGATTATCAAGCAAGTATTTTAAGTACAAAAATTGCCAAAATAATGATTGATGATGTTAAATTAAATCACTTAACTCTTGATGAATTAATGCAAAAATATAATAGTAGTGTAGTAGAAATAACGGAAAAAAGATTAGTAAAAGAGCTAGGATTTAATGGCAATCCTTCTAATAATTAATTTTAAATAGACTGTTAATAATGGTCTATTTTTTCGTTGTCAAAATAACTTATTTAGTTTATAATGATATTAGAATAAGGAGTGAAGGTTTGTGAATAATGGTACTAGTAATAATGTAAATAATTCAAATGTTAATAATAGTAATATACCAAGTAGTCCAAATACGGGGAGTATAGCAAATCCTACTCCTGTTAATAATCAGGTAAATAATGGCACTAAAAGTAATCCAAGCCAAGTAGTAAATAATGCTGCCTCTAGTAATGGGGGAGGGATGTCTTTAAATAATCAAGTAAGTAATCCTGCAAACAATCAAGTTAATGTAGGAAATACTAATACTTTGAATAATGTTGTTCAAAACCAATCTAGTATTCCTAATAATTCGGCTATGCAAAATAATCAGATTGCCCAAAATAATACGGTTACAGCAAGTAATCCAAGCCAGCAGAATGTGGCTACCGGTTCTAATACATCTAACCAACAAAATACTTCTACTTTAAATAATACACCAGCTAACAATACTTCTAATAACATAAAAATAGAAGAAACTAATGTTACTAAGTCCCAAAAAGGAACAATTACCGTAGCAACTATAAATAATGGCGCTGTCAGTATTTTAAATAGTAATTTTCCTGAACCTATCGATATAACTATTAAAAATACTAAAGTTGTAAATAAAAATGGTAAAAAAGTAAGAATAATGACTAAAAGAGAACTGATAACTAATATAGTTCTAAGTTTCTTCTTTGTTTTAGCTTTATGCGGTGTTGGCTATGGAACATATTATTATATCTTTAAAAATAATCCACGTAACTTTGAAACTAAAAATATTACTGTGGAATTAGGTGATGAAATACCAGCCTCAGTTCGCAACTATATTAACTTAACCGATATTAGTGAACCAGACTATACTTTAGATTTATCTAGTGTTAATAATGAAATAGGAACTTACACTTATAAAGTAAGCTATGGAAATACAGTAAAAACTGGTACTATAACTATTAATGATACTAAGGCACCAGTTGTAACTTTTAAAGAAGTATCTGAATTTAATACAGGTACTAATATTACTAAAGATATGTTGGTTGCATCATGCGAAGATGTATCTGGTTGTACATATGAGTTAACTAATCCGGTTGATACAGAAAATCCTGGGAAAGTAACAGCAAGTATTACCGCTAAAGACAATTTGGGTAATAGCGAAGATTATACTATTAATTTAACTCTAATTGAAAAATTAGTAAAACTAAGTTGTAGTGGTACTAGTGTAACTACCGATGAAAATGGTAAAACTTTATTAGAAAGTAATACTTATGATTTAAACTTTACTACTAATAAAATTTTGAAAACAGGTAATTTAAAAGTAATAAGAACTTATCTTAGTGATAGTGATTATTTAGAAATCAAAGCCGGCTTACAAGGTAATGGTTATACTCTAGAAGAAGTAAATAGACGTGCTATAAAAGAATCAACTATTGATAATGTAGCTAACTTAACTACTCAAGACGAAATAAGAACTCATTTAGAAAGTATTAGTTATACTTGTAGTATTAGAGAAGAATAGATGACCTGAAATTGGGTCATTTTTATGTACAATAATTTAGAAATTTTGAAGTTAAAATTTTGCCTTATTTATAACTATTTTCATAGAGTTTAATACTCTATGAAAGCCTTTTTAGGTGCTTATTTTTAATTTATATATAAACTATAACACAGATTTTCGGCTTTTAAAAGGGCCTTTTTTAATTTATTATTGTCAAAATTATAGTCAGAAAAATATTTTATAAACCCAGTATTTATAAGGTTTTCCAAGGATATTTCTAGTCATTAAATTAACCGTTACTGTAGTCAAAATTCATGGTCAAAAATTTATAAACCTAGGTGAATACTTACTTTGAAAGACATTTTTCATAGAGTATTAAACTCTACGAAGCCGTATTTTCGGTATTTTGGAGGTATAGATGTGAAAAAGGGTTATGTTTATTTAGTATTATCATTTGCATTGATAAGTTTAACTTATATATTTTGGAGCAATAAAAAGAATTATTTACAATCTGAAAATGTGATTGGCGTATATGTAGATAATGAGTTACAGACTAGCATCCCTAAAAAAGGTGAAGCAGTGTTTTCTAAAGCCATATGTGATAATGATAAAGTTAATTATTATTGGGATATAGATAGTTGGGGATTATATGTTGAAAACTTAAATAAAAAGACTAAATGTAATCTTTATTTTATTAATTATTCTGGAGAAACTACTTTTGATTTTGATTATACTGGGGATGAACAAACCTTTACCGTTCTTGTTTCGGGAACGTATAAATTAGAAACATGGGGAGCGCAAGGTGGAAACGCTTATGATGAAAGAGCAAGTGGCGGCTATGGTGGCTATTCAGTAGGAACGGTTAAATTAGCAAAAGATGATTTATTGATTCTTGCAGTTGGAAAAAATGGCACGACTGCTACAAGTTTTAAATCCGCTTATAGTGATAGCTATAATGGCGGTGGTTCTTCTAAAAGCAACGTTGATACAGTATGGGGTTCTGGTGGTGGTGCAACATCAATTCAGAATGCACTTGTTGGCGATGGTCAGTTAAAAAACTATGAAAATTTTAAAAGTAATATTTTAATAGTATCAGGAGGCGGCGGAGGTGCCGGTTGGAGATATGGTGAATATCTTTACAATCAAACTTTAGAATCAAATATTCCTAACAATGGCGGTTCTGGCGGTGGAATATCTGGCACTTCTGGTAATACTCATAGCGTTAGTTTATCCATCGGTGGTAATCAAATTTCTGGAGGTAAAAGTGGAAACATAAATTCATCATCTAATCCGGCAACTTCAGGATTCGGTTATGGCGCTAGTCCTTCATCAGATGGCGATGGCGGCTCTGGTGGCGGTGGTGGATATTATGGTGGCGGTAGTTCATACACGTATGGAGCGGCTGGAGCAGGTGGCTCTGGTTACATTGGAAATACACTTTTAACAAATAAAACAATGTACTGTTATAATTGCAAAGAATCTAACGAAGAAAGTACCAAAACCATATCAACCACTTGCACTGAAGAAACACCAACAACTAATTGTGCCAAAAAAGGAAATGGTTACGCTAGAATAACTTTAGTAAGTATCGATGAATAAATATGACGGTATTAATTTTATTCTTTAGCACATCTTTTTCTATAGAAAATCATCTTAAGATGATATATAATTAAAAGGTAAAGAAAAGAGGTAAAAATATGAGAAAAATAGTTGATGGTAATACTGCATGTAGTAATATTGCTAATCTATTTACAGAAATTGCATCAATTTATCCTATTACACCATCTAGTCCGATGGCTAGTAATATCGATAATTTAAAATTAAAAAAGAAAAACTTATTCAACGAATCAGTTGAAGTTGTAGAAATGCAAAGTGAGGCAGGCGCTGCTGGTGCGATGCACGGTGCTCTAATTAGTGGCTCTCTTGCAACTACTTTTACAGCATCCCAAGGACTTCTATTAATGATTCCTAACATGTATAAAATTGCTGGTGAAGGCTTACCTGGCGTAATTCATGTAGCGGCTCGTACTGTTGCCACTCACGCCTTATCAATCTTTGGCGACCACAGTGATATTTATGCGACTCGTGGTACTGGCTTTGCTATGCTTGCATCAACCAATGTTTTTGATGCCCAAAACTTAGCAGCAGTTGCACATTTATCAGCAATCGAAGGCAGTGTTCCATTCTTACATTTCTTTGACGGTTTTAGAACTAGTCATGAACTAAATAGTATTGAAGAATTACCCGATGAAGAACTTCTAAAACTAATTGATTTTGATAAAGTAAACGCCTTCAAAAAACACGCTCTTAATGTTGGTTGTGGCTACCAAAGAGGTATGGCAGAAAACGAAGATATTTACTTCCAAAGCGTTGAAGCACGTAATACTGATTACTTAAAAATTCCTGATATCGTAAATAACTATATGGAAAAAATCAATGATATTATGCATACTGATTATAAACCATTTAATTACTATGGTTCTCCTACTGCTAAATATGTCATTGTTGCCATGGGTAGTGTTTGTGATACCGTAAAACTAACTATTGATGAACTAAATAAGGAAAATGATGTTTATGGTCTAATTGAAGTTCATTTATATCGTCCATTTAGTAAGGATTACTTAGCAAAAGTTTTACCAAACACGGTAGAAAAAATAGCTGTTTTAGATAGAACTAAAGAATCAGGTAGCATCGGCGAACCATTATATCTAGATGTTGTTGCAGCTCTTAATGATACCAATATCCAAATAGTTGGTGGACGCTACGGTTTATCTAGTAAAAATACAACTCCAAGTGATATCGCTGGCGTTTATAAAATGTTAGCAACCGAACTTAAAAATAACTTTACAATCGGTATTAACGATGACGTAACTAACTTAAGTTTAGACAAAGTACCTATGGATATCGAAGTTGCTGATAAAGAACTTATTATCTATGGTTATGGTTCTGATGGTATGGTATCAACTTCTAAAGATATTATGCATTATCTAGGTGAAGAAAAAGATTTACATGTTCAAGGTTACTTCCAATACGATAGTAAAAAATCCGGTGGTGTAACTGTTTCTAACCTAAGAATGTCAAGTAAACCAATAAACGCTCCATATTATGTAGCTCATCCATCATTACTAGTTATTACTAAGGATGCTTATTTAAAAGACTTTGATATGTTTAGTAACTTAAAAGAAAATGGTATTTGCTTAATTAACACTAATAAGAAATCTCATGAATTAGATGAGACTCTACCAAATAAAGCTAAAGACCTAATTAAGAATAAAAACATCAAAGTATTACTAATTGATGCTGATAAAATTGCTTTAGAAAATGGTATTAAAGGTAAAATCAGTAAAATTATGGAAATCGTTATCCTAAAACTAATGGGATTTAATGATGCTGAAGACTATATTAAAGATTCTATTCGTAAGAAATTTGGTACTAAAGGCGATGATATAGTAAATGCTAATATTAACTCTCTAAGTAGTGCTGTTAAGAGTGTTATCCTTGTTAAAGCTGAATTTACAAATAAAGAAGAAAATGTTTCAAATGATGATATCTTTACTCTAATTAATAAAAGAGAAGGGGATAATCTAAAAGTATCAGAACTTGTTGCTTATAAAAATGGTATCTTCCCTAATGGCCTTGCTGCTAATGAAAAGCGCAAAATAACTAATATGGTTCCAAAATGGATTCCTGAAAATTGTATCCAATGTGGTATGTGTGCAACAGTTTGCCCTCATGCTGTAATTCGACCAATTATAACAGAGGCTAAAGATGGTGAAAAAGGTATTAAGGTCTTAGGTCACACTGATTATAACTATGAAATTGTTGTTAGTGAAGCAGACTGTACTTCTTGTGGTCTATGTATCAATGCTTGTCTTGGTAAAGCTGGTAAGAAAGCTCTAGAATTCGGCGAAGCAACATATGAAACTCAAGATTACGCTGATAAAATGTTTAAAGAACATAAAAATCCAGAACTATATGACAGATTTACTTTAAAAGGTGCATCTCTAAGAAAACCATGCTTTGAATTTAGTGGTGCTTGTGCTGGTTGTGGTGAAACTCCATACTTAAAAATGTTAAGTCAATTATTTGGTGAAAAATTAGTTATTGCTAATGCAACAGGTTGTTCATCAATCTACGGTGGTTCTGCTCCATCAACTCCATACTTAATTCCTTGGGCTAACTCCTTATTTGAAGATAATGCTGAGTTCGGTTATGGTATGTATTTGACTTATAAGAATACCCAAAAACGTATTCATGATATTATTACTAAGTCAATCGATTGTGTAAATGATGAAGTAAAAGAATTATTAAATAAATGGTTAGAAAATGAAAATAACTATGATGTAACTAAAGAAATCGTTGATAAATTACAAACTATGGAAATTCCAAAAGACTTAAAAGATATCCTGGAATATATGGTTGCTCGTAGTGTCTTTATTGTCGGTGGCGATGGTTGGGCTTATGATATCGGTTTCGGTGGTATCGACCATGTCTTATCTAGTGGTGAAAATGTTAATGTCTTAGTCCTTGATACTGAGGTCTACTCAAATACTGGTGGTCAAGCTTCTAAATCAAGTCGTGTTGGGGCCGTTGCTGAATTTGCTAACATGGGTAAAAAGACAGCTAAAAAAGACTTATTTAGAATTGCTATGTCATATCCAAACTGTTATATCGGTAGTATTTCTTTCGGTGCAAACTTCATGCAAACAATTAAAACTATGAAAGAAGCCGAATCCCATAATGGACCAAGTTTGATTATTTGCTACTGTCCATGTATCGAACAAGGTCTTCATGGTGGTATGTCAAACTCTATAAGTGAAGAAAAATTAGCGGTTGAATGTGGTTATGTTAACCTAATGCGTTATGTACCAGAAGATAAAAAACTATATATCGATTCTAAAGAACCAGACTTTACTAAATATGAAGACTTCTTAAAGAATGAAGTAAGATATAGTAGTTTGATGAAAAAAGATAACGAACTTGCTAAAGAATTATTAGATATTCAAGTAAATAATGCTAAAGAAAGATATAACTTCTATAAAGATATAGCTGATAAAAATAATTAAAAAAAGTATTCTAAAGATGTAGATATTTTGTCTATGTCTTTTTTTCTACTTAATTATTTATATCAATAATTTTTGAAAATGAGACATTTTCAAAAGATAACCATTAAGACATTATCATAAGTTAAACATAAATATTTTAATCTACGTAAACTTTTGCTTGACAAATAGTAAAAAAATGTTAAACTAATCATCAACCAGAAAAAGAAAGCAGGTGGGTTTATGGTTAAAGGTGATAGATTAAAAGCATTAAGAAAAGAAAAGGGTCTTACCCAAAGTCAATTAGGTGAATTAATCGGTGTTAAAAAATCCGTAATTTGTCTTTATGAAAGAGAACTTAGAAATCCAACTATTGAAAGTATCGTTGCCTTATGTCAAATTTTTAATGTCAATGCTGATTATTTAATTGGTAATGACGAACTAGCAACTGTTGATATTAATGGTGAAGAAGAACATTTTGCGATGACTAAAGAAGAAGTAGAATTTATAAAAGAACTTCGTAAGAATAAGTCATTATATGCTCTTCTTGTAGAAGATTTAAAAAGGGGAATGGATTTACTAAAATCCAAAATTAATTAAAGTCTAGGAAACTAGATTTTTTTTAAAGCTTATGAATATGATGTACTAGGTGATTATTTTGAAAAAGTATGGAAAATATATCCTTTTTAGTATTCTAGTTCTTGTAAGTTTTTATACTACTAATAAAACAGCTAATCTAGTTCGTAGTCAAGACCCCATTTTAAAAGAAATCCAAAATGTAAGCAAAGCGCGAAAACTAGACTTTGTAAATGCCGAGATAAATGATGATTACATTATTCCTGGAATGTATGGTAGCGTCGTTGATGAATTAAAAAGCCTTGCTAAAATGAAAGAACAAGATGTTTTTAATAGCCTTTATCTTGTAAGCCAGCCTATAAAACCAGATATTTCCTTAAGTGATAATCTTGATAAAATCATAATTAAAGGAAATAGTAAAAAACAACAAGTAAGTTTTATAATTGATGCAAGTAGTAGTAAAGAAATTAAAGACTACTTAGTAAAAAATAATATCCAAGGTGATATGTTGATTACCAAAGAAACCTATTCTAAAAATAGCTATTTCGAACAAATAAATAATGATTATAGTAATTATAAAGAATTAGATAAAACCTTGAAAAAAAATAAAATTAATACCAATATTTGCGTGCTTGATAATAATAATTCTAATTTAAAATTCTGTAAAAGCAAGAAAAAATACTTAGTAAAACCAGAAATTTTTTTAGATAAAACTAATATTATTGAAGCAAAAGAAGCTTTAAGTAGCGGCAGTATCATTTATATTAAAGATGCTACTTACTTAGACTGTCTAGTAGAGTATATAAAGTCCAAGGATTTAAAAATAGTTCCTTTAAGTGAACTTATAAGTGAAAAATAATTGATTGAGTAAAAAGCAATTAATTAAAAAATAATTAAGTAGGAGAAAGGCAATTAAACAAATGAAAAATAATTGATTGAGTAAAAAGCAATTATTACTAAAAGAAAAAAATTAAATTCTTAAGAGCAGAGGCAAAAATGAAATTGCTAAAAAAAAGAAGAAAAATTGTAAAAAAATAAAAGCAAAGCATAAAGTAAAGTATTAAAAAAGAAAACTGACTTTTTAAAGCGTGAAAACTAAGTGAAGATTAGGAGTTAGTGTAGAATAAGTGTGGAGATTTTTGCTCCAAATTGAGTTATAATATATCTTGATTTTATGATAATATGGTT
>CAKOSN010000033.1 GCA_934102255.1 uncultured Bacilli bacterium
AAATATTTTAGATAGAGATATAAATGCAAGTTTAAATATATTAAATGAAGGAATAAAAATGGCTTTTGGCTTGTAAGGTACTTAATACTTAAAGTAAAAATAAAATTTAAAAAGTACGGTGGCGACCATCGGAGTTTATGTCTTTTGAGATTATTCTCGTAAGAAAAAGCCATTCGTGAGAATGGCTGAGTTGAAATGCGAAAGTAATTAGCATTTTAACTTTGTTCCTTAACGACATTGATTAATAATCTAATAGCTGTTTTTTCTTCGCCGTTAATTAAGACATCATTGAAAGCGGGAATAATGCCAATATTAATACCGGCAGGAGCTAGAAAGCCTCTAGCGATTGCTACTGCTTTAACAGCCTGATTTAGGGAACCAGCCCCGATTGTTTGTAGTTCAACGCTACCGTTTTCTCTAAAGATATTCGCAATCGCTCCTGCTACCTTACTAGGATTTGATTTTGATGATACTTTTAAAATTTCCATAATTAATTCCTCCTAAAAAATATATATGCAGTTTATTTAGAAACTTTCCTAGAAATTAAATCGGTTTATAGCTGGTTATGTTAGGTTACATAGCACTTTTATAATAAAAAATTCATAGAGTGTTAAACTCTATGAAAACGAAATTACACTGTTTATTCTTAATCTACAATATAAATATACCACATAAATACGGTAATTTCTATATAAAAACTTAAGGTGAAAATAAATTTTCTGGTCAAGATTGTGGTCAATTTTATTTAAGATAAACGTAGGTGAATACTTACTTTGAATAGTAATTTATAGTCGAAGATTAAAAATATTATTATAGTCAAATTTATGGTCAAATGGCCTTTGAGACCAGTATTCACCGATGTCTTTCATAGAGTTTAACACTCTATGAAAAGTGTAAATAATATGTAAATATGCTCAATACAATATAGTTTTATTCTTAGAATTTAAATGATAGTAAGGATATTGGTTTATGAAGAAATTTAATAAGAGTAAATATTTAAATAGATTAAAGTTAAAAAGGTATTGGCAAAATAATTCCAGATATTTCTATATTGGTATACCTTGTGTATTATGTTTAGTGTTAGGTATTTATTTTACATATTCTAAATTCTTTGTATCAAGTGAAGAAGATGTAGCTAGAACTACAGTGGGTGAGTTTATCTATGGAGATATTATTATGACACCGTATGTAGATGGACAGTATTCTAGTACATTTCCTGAAAAGAAAACTGGTATTAATGTCGAAAAAGTAGTATGTGATAATGATGTTACAGCTTCATGGGATGAAGATAAATGGGGACTTTATGTTACTAATTTGAATAAAAGGACTAAATGTAATATTTATTTTGTAACGCCAGCTAGTTGTGGTATTAATGATAATGTTAGTTGTATTAATTCTAGAGAAGGTCTTGCGACTTTAGCAACTGAAGTTAATAATGGTGATAGCAAGTCAGGTAAAATAATTTATTTAACAAGTGATTTAGATTTAGGTGGTAAGTTTGATAGTGATGGTAATGCTTTAGATGGCAACGTTAGTTGGACACAGATTGGTACAAGTGATAATCCATTTTCTGGTACTTTTGATGGTAACGGTCATATTATAAAAAATATGTATATTAGTTCTGATGATAGTACGGCACTTTTTTATCGAGTTACTAATTGTTTAATAAAAAATTTGGGTATAGAAAACTCTTATGTGGAAAGTAAGAATGAAGCTGCCAGTGCTCTTATATCAACAGCCGTAGATACAAGAGTGAAACAAGTTTATACTTCTGCAACTATAAATGGACAAAAAATGACTTCTGGTTTAATTGCATACGCTTTAGGCTTAAACATTAAGGATTCTTATAATGTTGGAAATATTAATTCCAATGATAAACAATTTGGAGCTGGAATAGTTGGATATTTAGGCTATGGTACATCAATAATAGAAAACTGCTATAATTTAGGAACTGTAAATGGCGGTACGCAGAGTGGTGGAATTGTTGGTGGTCTTCAAGGGATAGTTAGAAATACATACAATATTGGAAATATTACTGGTAATTCTGGTAAAGGTGGCATTGTTGGTCAAGTGTTTACTGAAACGTCTCCAACTATTAGAAATAATTATAATACTGGAAATATCAATGATGGCGGTGGCATCATTGATGGATATTATGGTGAAAAAAAAGACTATGTAATTCAAAATAACTTTTATTTGCAAGGCTCTGCAAGTTATGGAGTCTCATTTTTGCAATCTGATAATGGTGCTGAACCTTTAATTCAAGATGAAATGCCAAGTGTTTTATCTGTAATTAATGGAGATAATGCATTTGTAGAAGATACTAACAATATAAATGATGGCTATCCAATATTAAAATGGCAAGCTGAAAGATAAAATAATTACAAGCAATTTATATATTTAATATATCTTATAAATTTTTTTTCTATTTGGTTTAGTATATAACTGGTCATTCTAGTACATACTATATTTTGCAATAAAAAATTCATAGAACATAAAACTCTATGAAAGCGTAAATACGTATCTTATTCTTAACTTATACAATAAATATACCACATAAATAGGGTAATTTCTATATAAATTTATTAGTAAAAAATCTCGATTATGGTCAAAATTGTGGTCAATTAATTTTGGCGCAAACCTAGGTGAACACTGACTTTGACATAGATTTTATAGTCATTAAATTCAAATTCTATTGTGGTCAAATTTCTAGTCAAAGGCCATTTTAGCCCAGGTTTCACCTATTATTTTCATAGAGTTTTATGCTCTATGAAAAGTGTAAATGTTTTGTAAATACATACTTCGACAAAATATTCTTATTCTTGAGATTATGATAGTAGTAAGGATATTGGTTTATGAAGAAATTTAATAAGGATAAGTATTTAAAAAAGTTGAAATTAAAACGATTTTGGCAAAATAATTCAAGATATTTTTATATAGGTATACCTTGTATACTATGTTTAGTGTTAGGCATTTATTTTACATACTCTAAATTTTTTGTGTCAAGTGAAGAAGATGTAGCTAGAACTACAGTAGGTGAGTTTATCTATGGCGATATTATTATGACACCATATGTAGATGGACAGTATTCTAGTATATTTCCTGAAAAGAAAACTGGTATTAATGTCGAAAAAGTAGTATGTGATAATGATGTTACTGCTTCATGGGATGAGGATAAATGGGGATTATATGCAACTAATTTGAGTAAGAGAACTAAGTGTAGTGTTTATTTTGTGACGCCAGCAAGTTGTGGTATCAATGATAATGTTAGTTGCATTAATTCTAGAGAAGGTCTTGCTACTTTAGTAACTGAAGTTAATAATGGCGATAATAAATCAGGAAAGATAATTTATTTAACAAGTGATTTAGATTTAGGTGGTAAGTTTGATAGTGATGGCAATGCTCTAGATGGTAATATTTCTTGGACACCGATAGGTACAAGTGATAACCCATTTTCTGGAACATTTGATGGAAACGGACATATTATTAGCAATATGTATGTAAATGCTGATAAAATTACTGGTATGTTCAATTATATTTCATATGGCAATTTAAAAAATTTCGGGATACAAAGTTCATATGTTTATACTACAAATGAAGGCTCTGCAACGCTTGCCGGAACTGTTGAGCATGGAACTATCGCAAATATATATAGTAATGGGAATTCAGGTGGTACAAGTTCATCTGCAGGTATGGTAAGTATTTTAATTTCTGCTGAATTAAAAAATTGTTATAATAAGTCAGATGTAACATCTAATTATAAGCAATTTACAGCTGGATTAGTAGGATATGCTACTGGTTCTGCTTCTAAAATTAAAAATAGTTATAATTATGGTAATATAATTAACGGTGGTTATGAATCAGGTGGCATAGTTGGAGGATTGCAAGGAAAAGTTGAAAATACATATAATTTTGGTAAAGTTAATGGCTATGGTAGGAGTGGGGGAATAGTTGGTCAAATGTATGATACTACGTCTCCAAGTGTTTATAATTCATATAATTATGGTACAATCAATGGCGGTGGCATAGTCGGAAATATTTACTTGAATTCTTCAGAAAATTATAAATTATCTGGCAATTTTTACTTGAAAGGTAGTGCTGTTTATGGTGCTCAAACTAATGGGGTTACTTTTGATATTGGGGCTGAACCTTTATCATCAGATGAAATGCCTAGTGTCATATCTGTAATAAATGGCGACAATGCCTTTGTAGAAGATACTAACAATATAAACAATGGCTATCCAATATTAAAGTGGCAAGCCGAAAGAGAGAATAATTAATATGAAAAAGATGTATATATTCATAATTATTCTACTCATTACATGTACTATCTTAATATCAACAAAACCTGAAAGTAAATATTTAGTTGATGAGCAATCAATAGCAACTTTTATTGATGGTTCTAGAAGTGATAGCTTTCCTGAAAAAGGAACTGTTGCTTTTGAAAAAGCTGATTGTGATGGAAGTGCAAATATTTATTGGGATAAAGATACATGGGGATTGTATGTAACTAATCTAAATGAAAAAACTAAATGTAATTTATATTTTAAAACTTTAGAAAATGCTGTTACTAAAATAACAAATTTAGCTAGTACGGATACAGTTAATATAGCAACAGATGACCCAGATAATAATATAAGATATATAGGTGCTAATCCAAATAATTATGTTTATTTTAACTGTAATGATTATAATAATCAGAATAGTGAAACTTGTGAGCTATGGCGTATTATAGGTGTATTTAATAATATAGAAAAAGAAGATGGAACTAAGGAAAATCTTATTAAAATAGTAAGAGATGAAAGAATTGGAAATTACTCTTGGGATTATAAATCAGATGGGACATATTTAAATAATTGGAGTTCGTCTACCTTACAGCAGTTATTAAATAGTGGTGCCTATTATAATGCAACAACTGGCACTTATTATAATAACAGTACTACAATATCTAAAATTGATTTAAGAAATATTGGTTTAAAAAACGATAAAACTCATAATGTTATTGAATCTGTTGTATGGAATTTAGGTGGAACATCAACATATGATTCGATAAGTACGGGATTATCAAAGCATTGGTATGGATATGAGCGAGGAAATATTGTTTTTAATGGTAATCCAACAACTTTAAATGGAAAAATAGGATTAATGTACCCAAGTGATTATGGTTATGCAACATCGGGCGGTTCAAAAACAAACAGAGAACAATGTTTGAATATTATTTTAAGCTATTGGCATTTAAGCGATAATGATGATTGTAAAAATAATGATTATTTATATAAATCAAATTATAATCAATGGTTATTATCAACTGGTTCGTTATATTCAACGCATGCATTTATTTTGTATGCTGATGGTGGTGTTAATTGGAATGGTGCAAATCTCCCTATAGGTGTACGACCAACTTTTTTTCTGAAATCAGACATATCTATAGGTGTTGGTGATGGAACTGAAGCTAATCCATATCAACTAAATATATAAAATAAGTTTATAAATACAAATCTTTAAGGGTGGGCTTAGGGTGGGAAGTAATACTAATTAAATAAATAAAAAAAGCCATAAATACTTAAGATAAACTCTAGTACTTATGGCTTTTTAATTTAAGAAATAGCCCTAATAAATAAAACAGAACCTAAAATAATACCAATACTTAAGAAAAGTAAAATATTTAAGAAAATATTTAAATAACCCGTTTTTGATAAAGGACGATACCATTCGATACTATGGTCTGGATATTCTTCTTCTTCATCACTATAACTATTATTATCATTTGGATTACTTTTAATTAGTTTCATAGTCTTATTATTACCATTTGCTACTTTACTATTAATATCATCTATTTGTTGAAGAGAAGTATTATAAAAATCTACTTCTTTAACAAATTTAGGATTATCAGTATAATTAACATTACTTTCTATTAAGTAAACACGATTAATGAAAGTTTTTAATAAACGTTCTAACTCAGGATTTAGATAATCATGATAAAGTAATAATTGAAAAAAATAATTATTATATTTATTAACAAAGTCTTCTTCACTACCAAAGTTATTATAAAAATCACTTTCATGTTCTAAATAAACATTTTTAAATTCATATATCTTTAATACTTCAAAAAAGTTAGCAGTAGTAATTTTACCTTCACTTAAGTTATTAAGTAAGAGACTATTATTAGCATACAGGGCTTCTCTTATATCAAAGTTTTGTAAATTAAGTCTTTTATTTTTAAAAATAAGATAGTTATTTTCGATGGTAAAATCATTATTTAAAACTAAAAAGTAGTTCTTTAAATTATTAAAACATACGGTATTATTTAATGTATAATCTATCATATATAATCCCTCTATTCTAAATTTATTGTAACAAACAATTTCTATTTTATCAATAATATAGTATAATATGAGTCGTGATTGTTATGAAAGAAAAATTAAATGAAGAATTTATAAAAAAATTATCTAAAAAGAAAAATGAACCGGATTGGATGCTTGAACATAGACTTAAGGCTTATCATAATTTTTTGAAGCAAGAAGAACCTAATTTTGGACCGGATATTCATATTAATTTTGATGAGATTTGTTATTATAAGGATAAGACTAAGAAGATGACGGATAAGTGGGCAAATGTTAGTTGTAATCTTAAGAATACTTTTGATGATTTAGGAGTTATTAAAGCTGAAGAAAAGTATTTAGGGGGAGTTACTAATCAATATGAATCGGAAGTGTTTTATCATAATCAAATAATTGGTAATGGTATTATTTTTACATCTACTGATGATGCTCTACAGAAATATCCCGAACTTTTTAAAAAGTATTTTAATAATTTAGTTAAGTTAGAAGAAAATAAATATACGGCTTTAAATAATGCAGTATGGTCTGGTGGTTCATTTATTTATATTCCAAAAGGAGTAAAGGTAGATAAGCCTTTACAAAGTTACTTTAGAATTGAAAGTGAGTCTTTAGGTCAGTTTGAACATACGATTATTATAGTTGATGATGATGCAGACCTTTCTTATATTGAAGGTTGTACGGCAACGGCTTATTCGAAGACGAGTTTACATGCGGGTGTTGTTGAAATTTACGTTGGTAAGAATGCAAAGTGTCGTTATTCTACTATTCAAAACTGGTCAACCGATGTTTATAATTTAGTTACTAAACGTGCGATTGTAGATGATGGTGGCGTTATGGAATGGGTTGATGGTAATATCGGTAGTGGTCTTACAATGAAATATCCTTCTTGCATTTTAAAAGGCGATGGTGCGATTGGTAATTCGATAAGTGTTGCTTATGCCAAAAAAGGTCAAGTGTTAGATGCTGGGGCGAAGATGATTCATTTAGGTAAAAATACCAAGAGTAGCATTATTAGTAAGTCGATTGCGGAATCTGGTGGTATTGCTAATTACCGTGGGACAACTAAAATTACTAAGAATGCCACTGATTCGGTTGCTACTATTAAATGTGATACAATTTTGTTAGATGATATTTCTAAGAGTGATACTTTCCCTAAAAATATTGTTGGTAATAGAACATCTAGTCTTACCCATGAAGCAACAGTTTCTAAGTTAGATGCTGATAAGTTATTTTATTTGACTAGTAAAGGTTTAACTGAGGACCAAGCAAGAGAACTTTTAATTATGGGATTTATGACTGATTTTAAAAAGGAATTACCTATGGAATATGCGGTTGAGTTAAATCGTTTGATAAAGGAATAGAAAAATAAAGAAATAAATAATAAACAATCAAGAATAAAAGCTGAAAAAGAATAAAAAAATAAGAAAATCAAAAAATAAGAAAATCAAGAAATATGCTAAAAAAGTAAAAAAGAGTTAGTTTAGATACTAAACATAATAGTTTGGTCTAGCTAACTTTTTTATTTGGTTAAAATTTAGAGGACATATAAGAAAAATAGTCGTTTGCTAAAATATAGGATTCTTGATAATCTCTTAGGCAGAAAGGAGGTTTTAAATTGATGAACGAAGTTGTCTTAGTAGGAAGGCTTACTAAAGACCCCGAAGTAGTTACGACGGAAAATAATAAAAAGCGAGCATTAATAACTTTAGCTGTTCCTCGAAAGTTTAAAAATGTCGACGGTATTTACGAAACGGATTTTATTCGTGTGGTCTTATGGAATGTTATAGCTTTAAATACAAAAGAATATTGTAAAGCCGGTGATTTATTGGGCATTAAGGGTAGAATTCAAATCAATTCTTATAAAGATAGTGAAGAAAATACACACTATTCAACTGATATAATTGCGGAAAAAGTAACATTTTTAACTTCTAAAAAGATAGGTGATGTAGCATCATCAGAAGAGGAAGAAGAGTAAAAATTATTGGCTAGTGTGAATAATTATGTTTTTGATAGGTTTTTGTTTTTCCTATTTATATGACATTATTTATCATAATCAAGATTAAGTAGATTATAATAAAACTCCTTTCTATGTAATGACGTTTAATTTTATATATATTAAAAAAACATGATTACTAGCAAGAAAATAAAAATAGATATTATAAATTGCTTTTGCTATTGGTATCAATTATCGAATGCTGTGGCAAGTCTTTTGGTAAAAGTTTAACTTTGCTTTTGATATCTTTAATAGCTACATTTTCAGTAATAGATGTAATGTATTCTAATAGATGTATTACATCCAAAAATAATAAATATCTGATTAAACATTATATCCCATATTAATAGAAACATAAAATCAGAAATATTGTTTTCCTTGTTATAATGCCATATTTCGATAATTTTGTTCTTCTTTAATATTGCAATTTAATTTAATAGTGATTTGAAAACGGAAAAATATTTATTTTTATTAGTAGGCATGGCATTTAAGGTGTTATGTCTTTTAGAAAAAGAAAATGATAAGTATTAAGGTACGACATCATTTAAAATATATAATTATGGAAAATTTTTTCGTATTTTCCATTATAGAAAGCAGGGTTGGTTTATGAGATTATATGAAATGTTTATTAAGGAAACAGACGATAGTGAAGATAAAAAAGATGATAGAATTATATCAATGCTTTTTGATCCGATTTATCGAAGTATGCTTGGTTGTGATGAAGGAATGCCCCTAGTTGAGTTAATTGTATCTGTTGTTATGGATAAAAGTCTTAAGGAGGTAAAGGGGAAAGTTCGGCATCTATCCAAAGAATTATTAAAGAAACATTATAAGGATATGGATAGTCATGTTGATGTTTTACTTGATTATAATGGTAATAAAATTATAGTTGAAATGAATTCTAAGAAAATTATGATTGATAGAAATTATATTTATATGTTTAAGGTAGCTTCTGGAGCTTTAAAGGCTGGGGATACTACTTATAGTAATATTAAGACTACAGTTTTGATTAATTTTAATAATACTAATAAATTACAAAAAAATTTTATTGATATTTGTTATTTGAAAAATCAAGACGAAGAAATTGTGACAGAAATAGTAAAAGTTTTCAACATTAATATAGCCAAAGGTCTTAACAAGAGGTATAATTACCTTAATGAATTTGAGAAAAATATGGCTATGGTATGTCGAATATTTACGGCTACTAAGTTATCAGATTTAAAAAAGGAGACTGATTGTTTTATGACTAAAGAGGAGTCAAAGAATTTTGTGAACAGAGCAAGAGAGTTATCTAGTGATGATGAGATGGTTACAATGTTTGACCAAGAAAATATGCGTGAAATGATTAGAAATACAGAGCTTAAAGAGGCTCATGAATCTGGAATTAGTACGGGAATAGAGCAAGGAAAAGAACAAGGCTCGAAGGAAAAAGCAATAGAAATGGCTAAAAAGTGTATTGCTAAGAAAATGGATACTAAAACTATTTCAGAGTTAACTGGTTTATCTACCAAAACAATCGGAGAATTAATAAGCAAACATGAATAAGTGATTTTTACTAGGAAACATAGCTAATTTGGCTATGCTTTTGTTTTATTATATTCTCTTTATTTACAATAATTTTAAGAAATGATAAAATTTTATTAATTAGAAAGAAGGTATCTTATGGACGAAAATAGAAGCTTACATAGTTTAGGTGTGGCTAAAAAAATGGTGGAAATAGGAAAAAGTAAAGG
Organism: uncultured Bacilli bacterium; assembly: GCA_934102255.1. GTDB lineage: Bacteria > Bacillota_I > Bacilli_A > RF39 > UBA660 > CAG-605. The sequence goes on from CAKOSN010000033.1 coordinate 10,068, forward strand.
GCTTTCAACTGCTATGTTAAACGATTTATTTACTTTAGGAATAGTGCATGATATAGGTTATCAGTTTGGACCGGGCGACATGCATCAGAAAAATGGTGGTTTAGTTTTAAAAGAAAATGGTTATCGTTATTGGCAAGAAGTGTATTATCATGGTATTATTCAAAATGAATATACATCAATCTATTTAGATATTTTAAATCAAGCTGATATGCAAATTGATAAAATGGGTAATGATGTTGGTTATACTGGACGTTTGGAAGATATTAAATCACGTTATGGTGATGATTCTAAAGTTTATACTTCTTGTGTTAATTTAGTAAACTTTATTAAAGAAAGTGAAGCTAAAGAAGAAAAAACAATGGTTAAAAAATTAGAACCAGTTAGAAAAGATTAAGGAGAAGAAACATGGCTAGTAAACATGCAATAATAATTATTAAAAATGCTAAGGGTGAATATTTACAATATTATGAGGATTCATGGAATAGTTATTTATTTTTAAATTGTAAACAAGAAGATAGTTGGGATATAACTAAAATTAGTGATACTGTATTAGAGCGTCTTGGAGTAAAGCCGGAAAAAGTAAGTTTTTTATTTGAAAAAACACATAGTAAGTATTCAGTAAAACATGAGAAAGTACGTGAATACCAACATTTCTTTTATTTAGTTGATATTGATATTAGAAATGAAGAAGCTAAGAATGAGTTTGTAATTAAGGATACTAAGTTTAAATGGTTTAGTATGGAAAGTTTGGAAAAAAATCCTGAGATTATGCAAATTAATGGCGATATAATTGGTTTTATTAAAGAATGGTTTGCAAAACAAAATTAGATAAGAAAAGAGGAATAACATGTACGGGGCGGTTATTGGCGATTTAGCCGGAAGTATTTATGAGTATGGTCAGCTTAAAAAAATTGAACCTATAAAAATGGAAAAAGTTATTCATGATAATGCTTTTTTTAGTGATGATACCATACTTACGGTTGCTATTAGCGAGGCAGCTTTAAATGATGGAGATTACGCATCTTATTTAAAAAAATATATTAAGGAGTATGAAAATTATCATCCTAATTTTAGTCCTTATTTTAAAAGTCCTTTTTCGCCTAATACCATGAAGTGGGCAAAATCATTTAATGTCGGAATGAGTTCTGGTAATGGCGCAATGATGAGAATTTCCGCTATTGGTTATCTTTTTGATACTGAAGAAGAAGTAATAAGAGAGGTAGCTTTAGCAACTATTCCTACCCATAACTCTAAAGAAGCTACCAAAGCAGCGACGATTATAGCTTTAATGATATTTTACTTTCGTAAAGGCTTATCTAAGAATGAGGTTTATGATTTATTAAATTTAAGTGCAGTTTATACCCCGTTTACCCGTTTTAATACGACTTGTAGGGAAACTTTAAGTAATGTTTTATATGCCATATTTTATAGTACTTCTTTTGAGGATGCTCTTAGACTTACTTTACTTATGGGTGGAGATACGGATACTAATGCTTGTATAGTAGCCTCAGTGTGCGAAGCGTTATATGGTATTTCAGATAATTTGGTTAAAGAAGCTGAAGCTAAAATACCGGAGAAATTTACTAGAATTTTAAGAAAAGTAAAATAAGAAAACAGTAGGGTAGATTAATAAATTTTAGAAAAGTTAGATATTAAACAAATAAAAAATAAAGAAGGAATGATAATGATGCAAGGAAAAGTAGTAATTTTAACGGGTAATAAGCGAGCTGGTAAGACAACTTTAGCTAATAAATTAAATAAGGAATATAATTTTACGCATTTAAATATGGACCAAATTTTGGATGCAGTGGATTATGTATGTGATAAAAAAGGTATTAAACATTTTATCGATAGCTATGATTTTTTTGAAAAGTTAGTGGGGTTTGCTACCCAAAATGCTATTAATTATGGTGAAAATACTGTAATTGAATATATTTTTAAAATCGAAGACGTAAAAAGATTACAAGATAAATATAATATTTCAGCTTATGCTTTATATACTGATACTGATGAAGAAAATTTAAGAAAAATTTTAAAAGAGTATTCTCAAGAATTTGATTGGCCTTTTTATGTTGGTGAAGATGATTTTAACCGTAATATTAAAGAAATATTAGAACTTAATAAAAAGTTAAAAGAAGAGTGTCAAAAAGTCGGCGTAAAATTAGTAGATACTAGTTTTGGTGAAAAAAGAGATTTAATTATTAATGAACTTTGTCAAAAAATTGGTATGAATTAATAAAAAAGCAAGAAGAAAAAAGATAGCTTTAGTATTAAAAATACTAAGGATTTAACAAAAGAAAAAGTTATAGAAGAAAAAAGGCTTAAAGTTAAAAAATTAAAAGAAAGAAGTAATGGCATGAAAACAAAGATTATAAGTAAGACTTACTTAAGAGATATAGAAAAATACGAATTAAAAGTCTATTTAGATTTAGATGATTACTATATTAGCGTTAAAAAATTAATTGAGTGTAGAGAAAAATATATAATTGATGATGGCCTAGTGGTTATGGATGACGGTTATTATGTTTTTGAAGTAATTCCTAAGGGTAAAGATTATGCAATGCGCTTGTTTTTAGATAAAGATAAGAAACCGTTAGAATATTATTTTGATGTTTGTAGAAATGTCAGATTAGATTCTAAATATAATATTCCTATGTATGATGATTTATATTTAGATGTAACTTCACTTTTTGGCAAAATTAATGTTTTAGATGAAGATGAACTTTTAGAAGCTTATCAAAATGGTGAGTTTACTAAGGAAGAATTAGACGGTATTTATGCTACCAAAGATAGATTAATAGAAGAAATCAAAAATGGTACTAATCCATGTATGCAAATTGATTATTTAAAATATTTAGATAAAATGTAGAATATTAAAATAACGGTAGTAAATAAAATTATTAATATAATTAAGAAAGTTTTGGGGGATAAATTTGAATATAGAAAGTAGTGTAAGAAGAATAATTAGAGGCACAGGCTCTTATGATAATGTGAAATTTGGTAATACAGTGTCAATAACAGGTGATGGTGGGAATGCTTGGGATTATTATGGACCAGCTTATAAAAAGTTAGCGCCAAGATTAATGACTTATCTTACCTATGCTGATGCTCTAGCTAATCTGGAAAAATTAAAAGATACTATATCTTTAGAAGAGTATATTAATCAGAAAAAAAGAGTAGAGTATGCTTATATTAAAAGTTATTATGAAACAAGGCTAAAAGATTTAGATATGGAAGTGTTTTTAAAGACTTTAGAAGAAAAATTTGGAACGGATATTATTTTCTTATGTCATGAACCGGTAAATGAGTTTTGTCATCGAAGAGTTTTAGCGGATTATATTGAATTACAAACCGGTGTTTATATACCCGAAGTAAAAATTATGAGTAGTGATGAATTTACTTTAAAAAAGCCTATTAGTTATAAAAAAGAGTTACGAAGGGTAATGAAGAGAGGATAAAATGGAACTTCAAGAGTTAGTAGACCTTATTATTGATATTTGTAAAAAGAATAATTTAAATAAAGTATATATATGTGGTAATGGTAGCAGTGGTAAAACAACTTTAAGTAAGGCTTTGTATAAGAAAGCAAGTTTGATAGATAGATGTAATTTAATATCGTTAGATGATTATTTAGTGGATATTAATTTAAGAAAAAATTCTTTATATACTTGGTATGAGGGTAGTAAGAAACATCAAGGAAGATACACTTCTTCTTGTCTAGAGTCTTACTTTTTAAAAGGTGTTTATGAAGAACTATATAATATTGACAATGGCTTAGAATGTTTTCACTTACCATATAGATATTATGAAAAAGATAAAATAAGAAAGTTATATCCTAATTACTTTTTAACCATTTTAGAAGGAGTAGGAACTTGTTTTTTAGATAAAGATGGGAGTAAGTCTTTAACTATTTTATTAAAATGTAATAAAACCGAAGAAATAAAAAGAAGAAAGAAAAGAACTCTAGAACTTAAAAGAGATGCTTCGGAATTATATGATGCTACTAGAGATAAGGAATTTAGTTTAAATGTCTTAAGTAAAGAGGATACTTTTGATTTGGTTTTGGTAAGTGATGAAGAGTATCATTATCATATTGTAAAAAAAGGATTAGATAAAGTAAAGAAATGGGAAAATAAATAGGAAGAATAAGAAAATTGTATATGGAAAAAAAGATAAATTACATGATATTAAATAATAAAAATGTTGGTATAAGTAAGATAGAACTTAATAAAGATGAACTTAATGTTACTGATAAAAGCGGCAAGTATAATTTACATGTAACAGTTGCTTACGATTGGAAGAAAATTAATCAAGTTAGCATTGGTAAGGAAGAAGATATTAGTTTTAATGAATATTATTTAAGTGAAAATAATGAGTCAGTTTTAATTTGGCCTGATGTTTGTAAGCTAAAGAAAATTAAGAAAGACTATGTATCTTTTAATTTAGAGTTTTTAAATATTGATAATAGTAAAGATACTTGTTATATGAATAAAAGAGGACATTTTGATATACCTTTAGATTCTTTAAAAGTAAAAGTTTATATTGACTATAAGGATGCTATAGAGGGAAAAATTATTTATCTGAATGATATTAGATGAGATGATAATAAACGTTATTTTTGTCAATAAAAAAATGAATATATAAGTACGAAAAGTCGAAAAAAAAGGAATCACTTTATGGTGGTTCCATTTTCTTTACAAGCCTTAATGTTTTCTTGTTCAAGATATTTTAAATAATGCATTTTTAAAAGTTCCATAGTTTTGATATGGTCAACAGATTCGATTCCTTCTTTAAAATTATCAGCTTCTTTATGAATAGCATCACTTTTTCTTGCAACGGAATCATAACGATTATATTCACCAAATTTGCCTGTTTTTTGAGCAATGCCAAGAATAACGGTCATACCGTGATATCTTTCAAAAGCAATGCGATAACGAAGTCCAAGGCGCATACGTAAATAAGATGTTCCATAATGACTGTTAACATGGTCGATGCCAACGCTTGTAGGAATGGCATCTTCAGTAGCTAAAGGATTACTTAATTTACTAATTAAGTTTATAACATTATCAGGACTAAGGTTTTTAATGTCTTCATAAGAATAACCTGAAAAGAAGATTTGATACTTATTATTTAGTAAGAAAGGTAGTGTTTGTTTTTGCACTTTATCAAATTCTTTAATAAATTCTTCTATGTAGTCAAAGCCTTCCTCAATTTCTAAAATTAAATCAAGTTCCTTTAAATAAGCAATTTGACCGGCTAAATCAAAAATATCGTCAAATAAGATTTCGTTTAAAGTTTTTATCTTTTCAACAAGGGCATATAGGGCAAAGGCACCAAGGTCTTCTTCCGATTTGGCAGTTTCGATAAAATGTTCGATGTTTTCATTAAAAGAGATATCATAATTATAGAAATCTTCAATGCGAGTGAATCCTTTAACTTTAAAAAGGGCTTCGTTATCTAAAACTTTGCTTAAATTAGCAATTATTTTTAAGCGAAACTCTTCATTTATAGCTAAGTTGCTAATAGAAGAATAGGTGCTTATTATTTCTTTAACTTCTTCTAACATAATGTTCTTCCTTTAAACCCATACAAACTACATCAGCATGTCTAGAATTAATATTACATTGGGTTTTTAATTTCTCTAGTTGATAGTATAAACTAATAATATCTTGCTTATCGCTATCAGGTTTTAAAGTGATAGCTCTATCATAGATAGCTAGTAATCTTTCTAAATATTCACCACTTAATTGATTGGTTGCTTTTAAGTATTCTTTAGTATTAATTAAATCACTAATTAAGTCTTTCTTATAATCACCATAAGTAGTATGACTAATTTGTTCCATGTTTTTATTCATTATAATGTATCTAAGAACAAAGTTTTTATCATCTTTAGAAAGTTTACCATTAGCAAGATATTCTTTTAATACTTGCATATAATGATCAGAATTCATAAGACTCCTCCTTAAACTTGGAAATACTATAACATAAAATAAGAAAGATTGATAGAGTTAAATTTAGAAATGAGATGTTTTAAGAATAATCATAAGATTGATATTTAAATGCAAATTGTATTAAAACATCAAAATATGATATAATTAACCAGAATGAATTTGCTATTTTTTCAGGAGGTGGTATGTAATGTTAAAAACATCTGATATTGAAATGAGATTACTTCAATGCGAACCAGGGATATTTCAAAAAATTTGTAATGAAATTCTTTGCCGTTATGGATACATACCATATAAGTATACAGGATCTGTCAGTGGTTCAAATAAAACTAAACTTGGAACACCAGATTCAGTTTTTAAGAATCAAGAAAAAAAGTATGTTTATGTTGAAATAACAACTCAAAAGGAAAACAAAGAGTCAAAAATTAAAGAAGATGTAATAAAATGTTTAAATAAAATTTCATCATCATCGTTTTTGGCTGGAAAAATATCTAAAATAATTTTTATGCATAATCATGAAAATCCAGATGAAATAATTACAGAAAAAATAAAACAAATGTGTAAAGATATTGAATTTGAAATATATGATATATCATGGCTGTCATCTATATTACAAAATGAGTGCAAGGATATAGCTATATCTTTGCTTGGCATTAAAGATGATGATCAATCGATTAATAAATTATCACCTGATGCTATTGAACAAATAGCTAATATAATACAGCAAAATCAAAGTCCAAAATTTAAGGATAATACATTTGAAGAAATAAAGACAAAAATAAACTCACTTTATGAAGAAGCTATTTCAATAATTAATAATGATGATGCATTAATTCATATTTCTTATAAAAATAAGAATAGACTTAAAGAATTGTATAATTCTTTAAAAGACTTTGATTTTTATTACAAAAATCGGGAAGATGAAAATGCAAAAATGTATTACCATAATATGCTAGTTATTTTATCAAAATATGATTTGACGTTGGGAATTGATTTTTATAATAAAATGCCGTCATTTGCCAAGAATAATTACTTAACAATTCATTTCTATTCAATTATTTTAATTGAAAAAGAAAGCTATAATGAAGCACAAAAAATATTAGAAGACTTATATTTTAATAAACACTATGAAAATGCTTTTGAAACATTGGTAAAAGCTTATTTTTTGGAAAAAAACTATGAAAAAGTTATTTCCATATTATCTGGGGCTAAAGCAGATAAGTTTGATAGTTATGGATTTTTAGCTGCAATGTTGATTATTTCAAAAAATAAAATTAAAAAATATTCTGAAAATGAAATATTAAGATTGAATAATAGCAAATTTAGAAATATGCCACTATTTTATTTTTGTACAGCAAAACTATTATATGATATTGATAAAAAAAGCAAGAAATATAAAAGCCAATTTAAAAAAGGGTTGAAAATTTTAAATAAGAAAGATGTAATATCTATATATACAATGTGTAATCAAGCATTAGAAATTAATCTTGAAGAATATGCTATTTCGTTTTTAGAATCAATCGATAGTACTTCTTATGTATTGCAAAGTAAATTATTAGAACTTTTATCTAGAAAGAAGGAACTAAGTAAGTGGGAAATAGATTTTGTTGAAAATATAAATTTTGATGTGTTTGATGAAAGTTTTGATATTGATTTTTTTAAAGCAAGAATTTCTGAGATTAAAGGAAAAGAATTGGAATCTATAAAATCATATAGAAAGTCTTTTGAAAAAAATAGCAATGAAATATCTGCGTATAAATATATATATTTATCTATTAAGAACAAGACAGGCATTGATGAATCTGTAATTTCTTTTATGGCTAATTTAAATAAAATTGATTCACTAGTGATAGCAGCGGATGCTTATAAACATATTGGAAAATATGAAGAGGCAAAATATTGCTCATACAAGGCAATATATTTAGCAAAAAACAATTCTAAATATCAAGAGGTTTTTAAACAGTTTTGGTATACTCTTACACTTTATGATGCTGATGAAGAGGAGAATATTAATTATGTCTCTAAAAATTGTGTAGTAATTTTAACTTTTAAAAGATATAAAAAAATAATTTTGCTAGAAGATGATATTTATTTTAAAGAAAATGATAATTTTAAAGGAGCAATAATAGCTAGAACATATAGTGAAACTGGATTAAAGTTACTTCGAAAGAAGAAGGGCGAGAAAGTAAGTTTAGATAAAAAAGAATTTATAGTAGAAGAAATTTTTAATAAATATACATATTTTGCTAGAATTTCTTTTAAACACATCAAAAACAGTAAACATTTTAAATCCTTTGAATCTTCATGCGATAAAATAGAAGAATCTCTTGAGCAAATAAAAAAAGAAATGCTGGAAATGAATAACAGTCGTAACCGTCAACTTGATATTTATCAAAATAGTGGTGATATACCATTATCTGGACTACTTAGTAAAGAAAATAATTTTGAGGAATATGCTCAATTAATTAAAACACTACTATCTGAGAAAGAAAGATTATTATTTGCTGGTGAAAATATAAATGTTGATTTAAGTGATGGCTTTGTATTGGATATAAGTTCGATGATATTATTATCTATTTTTGATATTTTAGATTTAATTCCTGAAAATTTTTACTCTAAAATATATGTTACATCTTCTTTAAAAAATAATTTTCAATATTTTTATAATTCTTTAATTAGAAAAGAAGATAGCGTAGAAAAAAGTTTATATATATCTGATGGAGACAAACTATTGTTAAATGAAATTCCAGTTATTGAACAGATAAAATTTTGGAAAAAACTTAATGATTTAATTAATAAAATTAATGTAGTTGATATAGAGTCAGAAAAGGATAATTTATTGAACGATACCACTCTTGGTTTTCTGGATAAAGTTCAGTTTGACTTAATGGCTTTGGCTAAAAGTAAGGATATTCCTTTTATTTGTGATGACTTGGCTATAAGAAAAATAGCAAATACTTATGAAATTAGGCACACCAATTCTATTCAAATTGTAAAAGTTTTTTCAAAAGATTACGAAGAATATATATCAATTTTAATTAAGTTATCAAAACAAAACTATATTTATACATTGTATGGTGAGTCTTTATTAGAAATGTTAAGAATATTGTATAGAAATTTTGATGAACATAATAAAGAACTTTTTAAATCTATTATAGAAGCTGTTTTAGATAGTAAAGCTAGTTTAGATTATTATGTTCCAATTTTATTACCCATAATTGAAAGATCAAAAGAAATTCAATATATTAAAATTTTTGGACAAGTACATGAATTTTTATTTGCTACATTCTTTATTAAAAATATTTATGGATTAATAGAAACGCAGTGCAGTAAGTATGGAGTAGATATTAATAAATATATAAATGATTAGAAAAAATTTAAAAGATGGGGACACTATATGGGTGAGAAAGAATTAGATTCTAGTGGTAACTAATATGAAGTAAAATATAGACAAAGTAACTATATAAAACAATTACAATGGGATATGGCTATTGGAATTTAGGAGGTTGATAATTTAAAACCTTCTAGAGATTTGGATGTGAAAGAGTTATTTTAGAAAATGAGGTAATTTTATGGAAGAATTAACAAAAAAGGTGGTTGAATTTACCAAAGAAAGAGATTGGAATCAATTTCATTCACCTGAAAATTTAGCTAAAAGTATTTCAATTGAAGCAGGAGAGCTATTAGAGTGCTTTCAATGGAATAATGAATATAATGTAGATGAGGTAAAAGAAGAATTGGCTGATGTGATTAATTATTGTATTTTAATGGCTGATAAATTAGGTGTTGATGTTGAGCAAATAGTTTTGGATAAGATGAAAAAAACTGCTAAGAAATATCCGGTAGAAAAAGCAAAAGGTGTAAGTACTAAATATAATAAATTATAGGATTGTATATTATTTTTTAAATTTAAATTTAAATACGAAAGTCAATTGAAATTTGTCGATGTTTAGGAGTTGTTATTATGTTAGTGTATGAAGGAATAAAATCAGGATTTATTAATGATGTGGATTTAGGAATAATTGCTGATAAGATAAGAAATAAGTATATTGAAAAGATTAAAAGAAAACCAAGTGCACCAGAATTTAATTCTTGGAAAAATTCTATGCAATATATGAGAGGCGTATTAAGTGATACTGAAATACCAGACAATGCAGGTATTGCTATTGAGTATAATATTCCACCAACTGGTTGTAGAGTAGATTTCATGGTGTCAGGATTTAATAGGAATAGATCTAATGTTGTTATAGTTGAATTAAAGCAATGGGATAAAGCAACAGAAGTTGGTGAATTAGAAGGTATATATAAAGTTAATACTTATACTGGTGGAGGATTAAGGGATGTTAATCATCCATCATATCAGGCAATGACTTATGCTAATTTAATTAAAGATTATAATGAAACAGTACAATTAAAAGATATCAATGTAGTGCCGTGTGCATATTTACATAATTATTATTTTGAAAGTGATGATGCTTTATTATCAGATAATTATAAAGAGTATACTCAAAAGGCACCATTATTTGGTCATAATGATGTACTTAAGTTGAGAAATTTCATTAAGAGATATATTGAAGACGGTGATGATGGAAGTATTCTTTATGAAATAGATCATGGAAGAATTAGACCGTCTAAAATGTTGCAAGATTCTTTATTACAAATGCTTCAAGGAAATAAAGAATTCTATATGATAGATGAGCAAAAGATTATATATGAATATGCATTAAGTAAGGCTATTGATACAGTTGCAAGTAATAAAAAGAATGTAATGATAGTTAGAGGTGGACCAGGTACTGGTAAGTCTGTCCTTGCTATTAACTTATTAGTTGAGTTCAATAATAGAAATATGACATGTTTCTATGTAACTAAGAATTCGGCACCGAGAAGTGTATTTTCTTCAAAATTAAGAGGTAATTTTACTCAAACTTATATTAATCATTTATTTCAAGGATCTGGAAATTTTGTTGATGAAGAAAGTAATAAATTGGATGTATTGATTGTAGATGAGGCACATAGATTAAATGCTAAATCTGGAATGTTTCAAAATAAAGGTGAAAACCAAATAAAAGAAATAATTAATGCTTCTAAATTTTCAATATTCTTTATAGATGA